>JAWLDI010000121.1:0-7672 GCA_041686715.1 Pelovirga sp. | reverse complement strand
GAAGATGTTAAAGCGCCTGTTGCTGCTGATTGTTCTTGCTTGTTTCGTTTTGGCCGGCTGCGCTGCAACGCCGTCAAAAACTCCAGAAAATACTGCCTCTCCAGCCGTGTCGGCACCGGCAGGGGAGCAGGAGGCGCTCATTGATGATGCCGCTGCCGGGGCGGCCGGCAACGATTCAGAAGATGACTTCGGCAAATGGGATGAGGATTTTGACAATTGGGATAATGACGCCCCTGCCAAACTGATTGCTGACCCTTTCGAGCCGATCAACAGAGGGGTGTTCTGGGTTAATGATAAATTATACTTCTATCTTTTCAAGCCGATTGCGCGCGGTTACCGGGCCGTTGTGCCACGACCGGCACGGGTATCGGTCAACAACTTTTTCAATAATCTGACAACTCCGGTGCGGGTCAGTAACGCCCTGCTGCAGCTCAAGTTCACAACCTTGGGCACGGAGACCTATCGTTTTATCGTCAACAGTACCATCGGTGCGGCCGGACTGTTCGACCCGGCTAAAAACATCGCCGACGTGCGCAGGGTTTCTGCTGATTTTGGCCAAACCCTGGGGGTTTACGGTTTCGGGCATGGCTTCTATGTGGTTTTGCCCGTAGTTGGTCCCTCCAGCTTGCGTGATGGTACCGGTACTTTCGTCGATTCCTTTGCCGATCCTTTGAGATACGGTGGTATTGCCACAGAAGATTTACTGATGATACGGTTTTTTGATTCAACCAACCGGTTATCACTGGACCGTGATACTTATGAAGGGGTCATTCGTGACGCTCTTGACCCTTATCTTTTTATTCGTGATGCCTACGCTCAACGAAGACTGGCAAAAATCGGGGAGCCTGTTTATAATCTGAATATATTTGAAGCTCCGGTTTTTGACAGTGATATTCTAAACCCTCTGGAATGGTTCAGTTTATGGGATTGATAAAGACATTTGTAATTGGATTGCTGACAGTTTTTCTGACAACACCTGTTTACGCCCAGCCCGATCCGCTCAATGCCATAGAAGCCATGGTCGACTCGGTGCTTGAGGTGCTCGATAATCAGGATCTGAGCTTCTCTGAAAAGAAGTCTCAAGTCAGTGGTTATGCACAAAAGTTCCTCAGCATTGAAGCCATGTCTCAACGAACGTTGGGCAGCTACTGGAGCAATGCGACAACTGAACAGCGCGATCACTTTATTGACCTGTTCACCCGTATTCTCGAGGAAACCTACCTGAGTCGAATTGATGACTATTCCAGTGGCAGTGTCAGATTTTTACAGCAGCGGGTTAAGGATCATCGTGCTATTGTCGACACGCTGATTATCGCCGATGAGATTGAACTGCCGGTGCAGTACCGGATGGTTTACGAAGGCGGTGACTGGAGGGTCTTTGATATTGTTATTGACGGGGTCAGCCTGATTATGAACTACCGCTCCAGTTATGGGGAGATCATTCGGCGCCAGGGTTATGATGGGTTGTTTCGGTTGATGGAGGAACGGGTTGCAGCGATGACCGCAGGGTGATCATCGTCCGTCCAACAGCGTAGCATACGGATAAAAGGCACGAACCGGAAGCTGGGTCGTGCCTTTTGCTGTATCGAGTGAGTGGATTTTGATCCAGTTTTTCTGACATTAAGTCAGCTCCCTGGCGCCTCGAATCCTCTCTTATACTATAAAAAAACGCCGGCCAGGTGGCCGACGTATTTTTTAATGGTCGGAGCGAGAGGATTCGAACCTCCGACATCCTGGTCCCAAACCAGGCGCGCTACCAGGCTGCGCTACGCTCCGAGGGCGATACTGGTACCATGGCATCGACAATAATTCAATCTTTTTTTTGTCGATAGAGGGCAAAGGTACACTTTTCGGATCTTGCTCTGTTACCTTTAAAAGCAGAATCGCTGTTAGTTTTTTTATTCGTATCTTCTCATTTTGTGTGGGCCGTCATGTCCATGCTTAACAATTAAGAAAGAGGTTATTTTTATGCAGGAAATCAATACTGCTCCCGGTGAACGTGTTCACGGCTTTGTGGTTGACAGGGTCGATGAGGTGCCGGATGTGAATGCAACCATGATCAGGTTAACCCACGAGAAAACCGGTGCCCGCTTCATGCATCTGGTGCGGGATGATGACAATCACCTGTTTGGTGTCGGCTTCCGCACTCCGCCGGAGGATTCCACCGGCGTGGCGCACATCCTGGAGCATACGGTGTTGTGCGGTTCCGAGCGCTTTCCGGTGCGCGATCCGTTCTTTTCCATGCTCAAACGCAGTCTCAACAGCTTTATGAACGCCATGACCGCCAGTGACTGGACCCTCTATCCTTTCTCCAGCATGAATCGGAAGGATTTTCATAATCTGCTCGATATTTACCTTGATGCGGCATTTTTCCCGCGCTTGCTGGAACGCGATTTTCGGCAGGAGGGGCATCGTCTGGAATTTGCTGAATTTGACAATTCCGAGTCGCCACTGGAATACAAGGGAGTCGTCTACAATGAGATGAAGGGCGCCATGTCCGATCCATCGTCCCTGCTGGGGCGGCGACTTACCCGCCATCTTTACCCGGTCACCACGTATCGCCATAACTCCGGAGGTGAACCGGAAGATATCCCCACCCTGACCTGGCAACAACTGCGCGACTTCCATGCCCGTTATTACCATCCCAGTAACTCCTGGTTTTTCAGCTATGGCAACCTTGATCTGAACGAATTGCTCGAGATCGTCGAGGATCGAGTTCTGCAGCATTTTAACCGCCTCGATCCGCACAGCGAGGTGCCTCTGGAACAACGCCTCTCTAATCCGGTGCGCGTGACAGAATTCTATCCACTGGATCCGGGAGAACCGTTGGAAAAGCGGTCGATGGTGCAGCTAGCGTGGTTGACATCCGACATCAATGACAGCTACGAACGCCTGTCCCTGAACCTGCTGGCGGCGCTGTTGCTCGGGACTCCGGCGGCGCCTCTTTACAAGGCTCTACTCGATTCGGGACTGGGAGCCAATTTAACCCCGGCAACCGGATATCATGATGATTACCGGAACACCTTTTTTTCGGTCGGTTTGCAAGGCACTGAGGCGCAGCATTGCGAGGCGATCGAAACCCTGATTATTGATTCTTTAGAACAGATTGTTCAACAAGGGTTTGCTACGGAGCGGATTGAAGCTGCCATCCATCGGCTCGAATTTTCAACCCGCGAAGTTAGCGGCGATTCCTACCCTTATGCCCTGTTGCTGTTGATGCGCCTGTTCGGTCCCTGGTTGCACGATGGTGATCCGCTGGATGTGTTGAATTTATCAGATCAGCTTAAACGCTTGCGCAAAGATGTTGAACAGGGTGGTTATTTCGAGGGGCTGATTCGCAAATGGCTCCTTGATAATGATCATCGCATTACCTTGACGCTGCAACCCGATGTGACCCTGGGCGAACAACAGCAGACCGCAATTCGTACCGCCCTTGATACCAAGCAGCAACAACTCAACGAAGAACAGCGGCACCGTCTGGTTCAAGGAGCTCAGCAGTTGAAGGAGGCACAGGAGGCGCCGGAAGATCTTTCCTGTCTGCCAACCTTGACTGTGGCTGACATCCCTCCTGAGGAGCTACCGGTCACCAGCAGGAAGGCCAGACAAAAGGGTATTGACTGTTACTGGTTCAATCAACCGACCAACGGTATCGGTTATGTGACGCTGAGTTTTTCCATTGAGCAGCTGACACCGGAGCAGTTGAACTATCTGCCGGTATTCAGCAGTCTGCTTACCCAGGTCGGCGCTGGTGGACGTAGTTATCTGGAAATGGCTGAAGCGATGGAGTCTGTTACCGGCGGAATTTCAGCGCGAACCTCGCTGTTGGACAGTCCCGCTGATTTGAACCAGTTCGATCCCGGTTTTGAACTTAAAGGCAAGGCGCTGGTAAGAAACACTCAACCCCTGTTTGGGTTGCTGCAGGACTTTCTGCTGTCCCCTGATTTTTCTGATCTGACCCGGCTGCACAGGGTTCTCGGTCAGCTGCAAGTATCGTTGGAAAATTCTGTTCCGCAGTCAGGGCACACCTACGCGGCCCGGATGGCGGCGGCAGATCTTTCCCCGGCGGCAAAGATGCGTGAGCAGTGGTCGGGACTTTCGCTGATTGCCCTGGTACGTGAGCTGGCCTCAAAACCCACCGATCAGCTGAATGAATTGGCGACGATGCTGACATCAATTGCTCGTTCACTGTTTGAGCATCCCCGGTTACAGGTAGCCGTTGTCGTGGAGGCGGAGCATTTTTCAGCCTTTGAGAGTCCTCTGGCGACACTGTTGGACGACTTGCACTGCGCTCCGGATACAGAAACTGCTGCATCTCAACCTTTTGATGGCAGTCCGGAACGTCACGGGTTGGTCTGGTCGCTACCGGTGCAGTATGTGACCCGGGTTTTTAAGACCGTGCCTTACAGTGATCCCGACAACCCCCCCCTGACAGTGCTGGCGCGCTTGCTGCGGGCCGAGTTCCTTCACCGTGAAATTCGCGAGCAAGGAGGAGCTTATGGCGGCATGGCCGGCCACAACAGTGGCGCCGGGCTGTTCAGTATGTTGTCGTACCGTGATCCCCACCTGGAGCGCACCCTCAAAGTTTTCGACGATGCGGTCGAGTGGGTTATCAGTGGAAAGTTTGCTGACGTATCGGTTGAAGAGGCGATTCTGGCAGTTTTCAGTGATCTCGATAAGCCCCTGTCGCCGGCGGGTCTGGGGGCCCACGAATTCAGTTGTTTGCGCGCCGGCATCAGTCGGGATATGCGCAATCGTTTCCGTCAGCAGCTGTTGACGGTTGACGCCGCGGCCTTGATCCGGGTTGCCAAACGCTATCTGCGTGACGGACAGAGCTCCGTTGCGGTATTGGCTGGCGAATCGGCATTGAAACAGGCAAATGAGAATTTAGGGGAGCAGGGGCTGGAGATTCGCCGGATTTAACAATATGCACACTACCAACCATTCATTATTTATCACCGCCGCCCTCGGGCTGGAACCGTTGCTGGTTGAGGAATTGAACCTCCTGGGTTTGAATGAGGTCAAGCAGGGGCGGGCCGGGGTCAGTTGTAGCGGCAGCCTGGCGGATGCCTATCGGATCTGCATGTGGTCGCGTCTGGCCAGCCGGGTCTTGCTGCCGCTGACACAGTTTGCAGCAGTTGATCCTGAGCAGCTCTATGCCGGGGTTCAGCGTATCGACTGGTCAGAGCATATGGCGGCTGCCTCGACCCTGGCGATTGATTGTGCGACCAGTAAGTCGCAGATAACCCACTCACGTTATGCCGAACAGAAAACCAAGGACGCTATCGTCGATCAATTTCGTGTCCGCACGGGTGAGCGCCCGTCGGTCAGTCTGGAGCGTCCTGATGTTCGCCTGAATCTCTATCTCTATCAGGATCAGGCGAGCTTGAGTCTTGATCTGTCAGGTGAAAGTTTGCATCGTCGCGGCTACCGTAACGACGGAGCACATGCGCCATTGAAGGAAAACCTCGCTGCCGGGATGTTGTTACGCTGCGGTTGGCCACAGATTTGTGCCGCTGGCGGTGGCCTCGTCGATCCCCTCTGCGGTTCCGGTACGCTGCCGCTGGAAGCGGCGCTGATGGCAACCAACACGGCTCCGGGATTGTTGCGGAGCTATTACGGATTTTTGGGATGGAAACAGCACCAGGATGCCATCTGGCGGGAGGTGCTGCAGGCTGCCGATGAGAAACATCAGGTTGGTATTGCCGCGCTGAAGGTGCCGATTATTGGTTATGATGCCGATCCGCGGGCGATTCGTGCGGCCTGGGATCACGCCAGGCAGGCGGGGATGGATAAACTGATTCATTTTGAGCGCCGCCGCCTGGACGAGTTTGTTCCCCCTCCCGGCGTCCGCACCGGGCTGTTGATGGCCAATCCTCCCTATGGCGAACGACTCGGCAACAGTGATGATCTGGCGCCCCTGTATAACCAGCTTGGCCAAGTGATGGCGCAGCAGTGTCAGGGGTGGCACGCTGGGGTCATTACCAGTGAGCAGGAGTTGGGACGTGCCATCGGCCTGCGCGCCGACAAGATGAATGTGCTCTATAACGGCGCGCTGAAATGCCAGTTGTTGCAGTTTGTTTTAAGTGCTGACAATCACTGGCAATCCCTGGCAGAAAAAGCCCAGCGGACCGCGCAAAAGCCATTGTCTGCCGGTGCCGGGATGTTTGCCAACCGCTTGCGTAAAAACCTGAAAAGACTCGGCAAGTGGGCGCGGCGTGAAGGAATTGATTGTTACCGCCTGTATGACGCTGATCTGCCGGAATACGCGGTGGCGGTGGATCTGTATGGTGACGAGGTGCATCTGCAGGAATATCGTGCACCTAGCAGTATCGATCCGGATAAAGCCGCCGAGCGTATGGATGATGTCGTTGCCACCCTGCCGCGGGTGCTGCAGATTGCGCCGGAGCAGATTCATCTGAAGGTGCGTCAGCAGCAAAAAGGCCGCGACCAGTACGAAAAGCAGGCACGCCGCGGCATATTAAAAGAGGTACGCGAGGGTAATTGCCGTTTTCTGGTAAATTTGACCGATTATCTCGATACCGGCCTGTTTCTTGATCACCGCCTGACGCGGCAGAAGATTCAGTCCATGGCAGACGGCAGACGTTTTCTCAACCTCTTTGGCTATACCGGTGCGGCAAC
This sequence comes from Pelovirga sp., assembly GCA_041686715.1. Taxonomy (GTDB): domain Bacteria; phylum Desulfobacterota; class Desulfuromonadia; order Desulfuromonadales; family Geopsychrobacteraceae; genus Pelovirga. The sequence continues at coordinate 1,033 of JAWLDI010000121.1, read as the reverse complement.
GGTTCATGCCCTCAAAGGGGGCGCCTCAGCAACGACAACGGTCGATATGTCCCATACCTATCTCGACTGGGCGCGCAGGAATATCGAGCTGAATGGTTTTGCCAGTGCTCGTCAACAGTTTGTCCAGGTCGATTGTCTCACCTGGTTGGAGCAGGCGCAGACACAGCGCGCCGGAGTTTTTGATCTGATTTTTCTTGATCCACCGTCCTTCTCCAACTCAAAATCGATGGAGACCACCTTCGATGTGCAGCGGGACCATGTTGAACTGCTGCGTAATGCCCTGCGGCTACTGGCCGATGATGGCCAGTTGATTTTTTCCACCAACCTGCGCACCTTCCAGATGGCGGTGGAAGCTCTTGACGATTTTTCCCTGGAAAACATCACGGCGCAGACCTTGCCCCCCGATTTTGCCCGCAATCCACGTATTCACCAGTGCTGGTTGATTCAACGTATGTAAATGGCACGAGGAGCGTTTACCATGTTCAACCTAGACGAGCGTTTGCAACGTGATACTTTTCCGGTAGCAAGCTTTCCCCTGTGCGAATTGCTGCTGATGAATAACGCCCATTATCCCTGGTTGATGCTGGTACCAAGGCGCGAGGGGGTGACCGAGCTCCAACAATTGGCACAGGCCGACCGTGACCAGTTATGGCACGAGAGCTATCAGCTTTCCGTGTGGATGAGCGATCATTTTCAGTTTGACAAGCTGAATGTTGGCGCACTGGGCAATGTGGTCAGCCAGTTGCACCTGCACCATGTCGGTCGACGAAAAGATGACCCGGCCTGGCCGGGGCCGGTGTGGGGGCATGGCGCGTCCATCAGTTACAGCTCGGAGCAGGTTGAGGAAATAAAACTGGCTTTTGGGTCCACGGAAAACACGGAAAGACACGGAAAATAGGGACTCACGCCCCTTGGGGCGAATTTTCATAAAGTAACTTTTTATTATCACAAATCTTTGACAGAACATTCCCCCCTTGACAAAGGGGGCAGGGGGGATTTCTACCAACAGTCACAGGCAAATCCCCCTAAATCC
>JAWLDI010000120.1:0-7713 GCA_041686715.1 Pelovirga sp. | reverse complement strand
ATGGCTCCCTCTGCTGGGCTCGAACCAGCGACAATCTGATTAACAGTCAGATGCTCTGCCAACTGAGCTAAGAGGGAATAGTTGGTGCGGGATGGGAATATAGGAGATTGCGACCATCCTTGTCAAGCCATTTTCCGGCGCCGGCTCAACTCCCTTTTTTCAGGTCATTCAGCACCAGCTTGGCCACCGCCTTGAGGGTTTCAAAAACACCTTCGCCGGTTGCGGCAACGGCTTCATATTCCGGCACCTTACGCGGATTAAGCGCTTTGCTTAATTCTTCGATGTCGCAGGCATTAGGAAGATCGCGCTTGTTATACTGAATAACAAACGGAATCTTTTCGATATCAAAACCCTGCTCTTCGAGGTTGTCTCGCAGATTCTCCAGACTTTCGATATTGGCATCGAACCGTTCTTCCTGCGAATCGGCAACATAAACCACCCCGTCAACCCCTTTGAGAATCAGTTTGCGCGAGGCGTCGTAAAACACCTGGCCGGGAACGGTATAAAGGTGAAAACGGGTTTTAAACCCACGGATTTCTCCTAATGCCAGCGGCAAAAAGTCAAAGAACAGGGTTCGCTCGGTTTCCGTGGCCAGAGAAATCATCTTGCCCTTGGAACCCTCGGCGGTTTTATTGTAAATATACTGCAGATTTGTTGTTTTACCGCACAGGCCGGGACCATAGTAAACAATCTTGCAGTTGATTTCACGTGATGCGTAATTGATAAAGGACATCTGGAAAAATCCGCTCAGTTAAAAAGGTTGTCGATGTCATCGTCAGTAATCTCGGCAAAGGGGCTTTCCTGGACCTCGGAACTCTGGGTCTGCGCTTTGCGAACCAGATCCTCGAGAATCACGGCCAGATCAACGCTGGCTTTTTTAACCCGCAACCGCACAAGCCCCAGAGAACTGCGCTGATCAAAAATGACCACGAGGATGACACGACCACCAACGATAGAAAGGTGGATGTTGTCTTTTTCTCCTTCGTGAAAGAGAATCGAAAACTCTTTTTCCCCGATCAGTTTGGCCAGCCCTCCAGTAGCGGCAATATTGCCGGCGGTCAATGAAGCAAGGCTGGTTGTATCAAGATGTTCCGTCTCGCCGGTTGCGGCTATCAGCTGGCCGTCCTTGTCGACAAGAAAAATCACCTTGGCATTTGATTCTCGCAGCAGACGTTCAATCAGTGTTAGAATCTTCTGGTACTCTTCATCGTACATCACCAGAGAGGACTGAGAACTGAGCATGTGGTACTCCTTGGGTAGGATTGTATCGGTAAGGCTTCTGTATATCATTTAAAAAGTCTCATATCAAGCATCTAATCATTAGAAAGGCTCTTTGCAGATATTCACAGTCTTGTTGACTTGTGATATAAAAACAGCTACTCAGTTTCCGTCCGGAAACGGTTCTTTGCCCACAAGGGAAACATGCTTAACGTTGCCCCGGAACTTCCGGTTAACCCTGCAATCAGGTTTACAGCGATTACTCCGACAGAGGATAAGCCTTGCCAACACCCTACCAGCACCCAGCCGGCCTGCAGCCATGGAAAAAAGATCTGATCGGCAGATCGATCTGTGAAGGTTATGAATTTTCATTACTCGATGACTGCGATAACGCTTACCGCTTTACAGCTGTTGTCTCGGCATCCCGAATTGCCGATATTTTTCTCCGGTTCAGCCGCTTTCTGTCGGAAGAGTCTTTTTTTATTCTGGAGTTTTATCCTGACCAGTTGGCAACCCTGCGCTCAAGCCAGGAAGAGTCGCGTCCCGAGCCATCTGTCTTCTATTCTCCCTATCTGCCAACCAATTTGATTCTGCAGACAATTACACCTTACCTGAACCGCATGATTCATGATGGTTTCGTCGGCTTCGGACTGGCCAACAATCGCAAGGGGCTCGAATTTTTCTGTTCCGAGGAAAAAGTATTGAGCTTTTTCACTGACAATCATCTACGCTTGTGCAATTTTTTCACTCGTAACCAGATCCCCTACTCCAACGAACTGATTCTACCAACCGACTATGACCACCACCATCTGTCCCTGCCCGGCCTGTCGCCCGAACAGTTGCCTGACGATCTGAACAAATACGGCCCGGCTGAACTGGATTCCTCCCTCTACGGTGAGCACCTGACCGATCTGCTTGACATGTATGAAGTGGAGGAAGGACTCTCTTTTTTTCTCACCCGCAAGGAGCAGGAACAGATTACCGAACTGATCACCAGCAAACTGAAACACTGCGAATTTTCCGACATTGAATTCGGTTCCCTGTTACTGGACTGGAGTGATTTTGTCACCGAGTGCGAATACGTTTTTGACGGTGACCTGTGGGAATACCGCCAGGGATTGAAAATACGGGACATGATAGAAACAGTCATAGAGCTGCTGCCAGTCCCCCTTGCCGAAAAAATCAGAGCTATTGTTGCTGAGCCTGATGCAATCTTGCGAAAAAACCTGGTTGACGGTTCCAGACGTCTCGACACCCCGGAAAGCACACCAGTCAACCAGGAACGTTTCTGGTATCAGGGTGTGGTTCGCAATCAGGGCAGCGAGTTACGCCGCGACCTGATTCGCAACGGATGGTTCAAGGGCCGCTAACAATGTTCCTGGTTCTTGCGGCAACCCCTGCGGAAACAGCCCTGCTGCGCCGACAGCTCGTCGTCAATGAGACATCCTTATGCGCCGGCAGGCAGCTGCTGCATGGGGAACTTTGCGGTACCAGCATACTGCTTGGTCATAGTGGCATCGGCGCGATGCTGATGAGCATGCAACTGACCAGGATGCTGGCACTGCACAAACCACAGGCGGTGCTGCTGTGTGGCTGTGGTGGCAGTTATCCCGACGGTGCTTTGCGGGTTGGCGACCTGGCTCTGGCCAGGACCGAAATCTATGGTGACTGCGGCGTGACAACGACCACCGGTTTTATTCCTCTGGAGAGCTTGAATATTCCACAAGATCCCCACTTTGCCCCGCTTTTTCAGCAATCCTATAACCTTGACTCACCATTATTGCAACATGCCGCACAGCTGCTGCCTGAAGCGCGCTGCGGCACCTTCGTCACCGTCAACAATGGCAGCAGCTCCCGCGAGCTGAGTCTGCAACTGCAGCATCAGACCGGAGGAATTTGCGAAAATATGGAAGGTGCCGCAGCGGCGCAGGTGTGTGCTGATTTTTCATGCCCCCTGTTGGAAATACGTGGCATTTCCAACCCGACCGGGACCCGGACGAAGGCCCTGTGGGACATCCCCCTGGGCATGAGGGTGGCGCAAGAAGCGGTTTTGACTTTGCTTCACCAGAAATTGCAAGTCACCTGAAGGAATCTTTTTATGACAACCTTAAGCCTCGGCTATTCACCCTGCCCTAACGATACCTACATTTTCCATGCACTGGTTCATGGCCTGATTCCCGGTAACGATCTGGCCTTCGAGGAGCGGCTGGAAGATGTCGAAACCCTCAATCAACTGGCACTCAAAGGGGCTCTCGATCTCACCAAAATCTCTTTTCATGCCTTTGGACAGGTACGCGATCAATACCTGCTGTTACGTAGTGGTGCCGCCCTTGGTCGCGGTTGCGGGCCGTTGATCATTGCTGAGGGGTCTGTGTCGTTAAACCAGTTGCAGGACAGCATTATTGCCATTCCCGGCCGGCTGACCACCGCCAACCTGCTGCTGCAGCTATATTTTAACGGTGTTGATAAGCTGCTGGTTCTGCCCTTCGATCAGATTATTGATGCCGTTCGTGACGGCCAGGCAACCGCCGGAGTTATCATCCACGAATCGCGATTTACCTATCAGCAGCAAGGGCTGCATCAATTACTTGATCTGGGAGCATGGTGGGAAGAATACACCGGCCATCCGATCCCCCTGGGCGGCATACTGGCAAAAAGAAGCCTGGGAGCAGAGCGAATCAGGCAGGTGGACCAGGCCCTGCGGCAGAGCATTGAGTACGCCCGGGCCCATCCACAAAAAGCGATCGATTATATCCGGCGCCACGCCCAGGAGCTGGATGATAGTGTCATCCGCCGGCACATCAGCCTGTATGTTAACGATTTTTCCCTTGATCTAGCAGAAGAGGGGCTGGCGGCAATCGACTGCCTGCTGACCAGGGCGGAGCAGATCGGTATTATTCCCGAATCCGACCTGCCGCTGACACTCTGAACAAAACTTGCGGTTAGAACAAACCTTCGGCAGAACATTCCCCCCTTATCAAAAGGGGATTGGCTGTTGCAGCGACTTCCTATCTTTTTCCCAGTCGCACGGCTTTGATAAAGCGGGCATCAACGGCACTACCCACCTTGGCGAGGGTTTCCGCGTCGACCTGAGAATCAACAGAGAACACAACCATCGCCTCCCCGGCCTTTTCCAGACGGCCGAGACTCATGCTGCCGATATTCACCTGATGCTCGCCAAGAATGGTTCCAATTTTGCCGATAAGACCGGGACGATCCTGATAATTAATCACCAGCATGTGCTCTTCTGGACGGAAATCAACCGGAAAATTACGTAATTTGACAATTTTGGGGGTTCCCTCAAAGAGAGTGCCGGCAATGCGCCTCTTGCCTTCGGAACTTTCCAGGTCAATGGTAATAAGACTGGAGAAGGAGTCGGTTTCGGTAGAACGGACCGATTCGACATCAATGCCCCTGGTCTTTGCCACCAGGCCGGCATTGACCATGTTAACATCCTGTTCCGTGCTGAAATTCAGCATCGCTGCCAGGCCGCAGATCGTCAGGGGATCACAATCATAGCGGGCGATCTTGCCATTGTAGGTGAAGGTTATCTTGTTCGGATTAGCCGGGGCCAGTTGTGAAATAAATTCACCCAGAATCGACACCAACTCCATGAACGGCTTCATGTGATCCATCAGGTCGGGGTCAAAACGGGGAATATTCACTGCATTGCTCATTGGCCGACCGTCAATATAATTGACAATCTCCTTGCTGACATCGACAGCAACATTCTTTTGCGCTTCGAAGGTATTGGCTCCCAGGTGAGGCGTTACCAGCATGTTGGGATGAGCGATCAAGCTGTTGAGCAGCTCACTGCGCGGCGGTTCTTCACTGAACACATCAAAAGCGGCGCCGGCACATTTACCCGATTCAAGAGCATCAAGCATGGCCGCCTCATTGATGATCCCACCCCGGGCACAATTGACGATGAAAACACCATCCTGCATGCCGGCAAAGTGTTCGCCGTTGATCATGTCACGGGTTTCCTCATTCAACGGCGTGTGCACACTGATAATATCGGAAAAACGGATGACATCTTCCAGCGAGGTCAGCTTGACGCCAAAATCTTCGGCGCGCTTTTCCGATATATAAGGATCATAGGTCAGCACCTCGGCTTCGAAAGCACGGCAGCGTAGCGCTACACGCCCACCAACCTTGCCGAGTCCGACAATTCCGACGGTCTTGCCTTTGAGTTCGTGGCCGGTAAAAGGGGCCCGTTTCCACTCGCCGCTTTTCAGGCTGATGTTGGCTACACCGACATTGCGACACTTGGCCAGCAGAATCGCCATGGTATGTTCTGCAGCAGAGTTGACATTGCCATAGGGGGCATTGACAACGATAATGCCGCGACGGCTGGCGGCATCGACATCGACATTATCGATACCGACACCGGCCCTGGCAACAATCTTCAGACGTGTGGCATGACCTAAAAGGGCTTCATCAACCAGGGTCCCGCTGCGGGTAATAATGGCCTCGTAGTTGCCTATACAGCGGTGCAGGTCGGCCACCTCCAGGCCGATTTTTTTATCAACCGTTATCCGGGGGTCACTGGTCAGGGGCAGCAGGCCACTGTCAGAAATTTCATCGGTAATCAGTACCTTCATCTATTCAACCTCTCTTGTCGTTAGCCGCGATGATCTCCCTTGAGCAGCCTGTCGGCGGCGGGAAAGTCAGGATTCTATGTTCCCCCCGACAACTTGTCAATCATCCAGAGACAGTTCCTGCTGTCTGAGTAGCCGCACCTCATCGATATGAATCACTTGAGATTGTTCAAGAAAAACAGCAAACAGACCAACACCGGCGACACGCTGTAAATCAAGGTCACGTTCACGGGGAGCACCGACAACATCGGCAAGCAGAACCTGAACCCGGTTCCAACCCGGTTCCAACAGAACGTTAGTAGTAAATCTGTCGCGATGCACATTATCGTTCAAGCGATGCTGCTGGTCATGAATGCGCAGGTGCAGCTCAGATAATCCATCGGCGGGGGAGTGGACAGCCATTTGCAAGGCCGCGTACTCGCGCCAGTCTGAAGGAAAATAATTGAGAAACACGCCAGGATACCAACCGGCCACAAGCTCAACACGAAGCGCCCTATCACCTGCGTAGGCACGCTCCCGGTCAATGTAACGACGTGATTTGCCGCCCCAGCGGCTGCCTTCAAAGGGGGTTTCAAAGCCTGACAAAAGCGGAAACTGGTAACGACTGATCATTTCATCAGTCAGCGCCCGCGACAAGGGTGCTAATCCCCAGGCCAACGCCAGGATGATGGAAAGCTGCAACAAGAGACGAACCGGGGTCAGAAGTTGTCGACGCTGCGGAGCAAAAAAAACAACCGCAACCAGACCACCCAGCAGATCATTGTAAACATCCTGCCAACTCGGCTCGCGTCCGACCAGTGACTGGAGAATTTCTGTCAGCCCGCCCAGCAGAAGGCAGAAAACCACAATCTCTGTCAGCAGACGGCGAAAAGACATGCTGCCGCGCCAGCTCAGATACAGATAACTCCACAGAGCAAAAGCCACCAGATGACCGGATACCCAACCATGCCGGACCGACCGTAGAGAATCCGGACCAGGTCCACCAACAAACAGCAGCACGGCACAAAGCAGTGCCGGCGGCAAGAGCAGAAAGGTCTGAACCGGAGTTAATCTGGGCATGGAATGCACCTGTAAAAAAATTCGACAAAACGCTGATGATGGACCCAGTTGCAGTGTATGACTATAACCGATCGGGAGAAAAACAGCGATCATTTCTCAATCGACGGGGCGAAACTATGGGTAAAATAGAGCTTATTGAAAATACCACGCCTATACCACCCGGAAGAAAAAGCTCAAGGAATAATTATTGCATTCTTACGATAGGTAGCTATACGGGGTGCGCGCGAAAACACCAGCGCGTACCTGTTGCGACTGTCGACGAAAAGTGCAACAATGGCGCCAGTCATATTCAACTGATGGCAATTTTGCTTTCGGGCCAACAACAGATTGACAAGGGGTTGCAAATGGAAAGTCGCCTGCAATACAGCCCGATCAGAGAAAATCAGCGATTCCAAGCGGTAGACCGGGCTCTGGTCCTGATTGATCGTGGACCTGAATCACTGCCTTTCCACATTATGGACATCAGCGAAGGTGGGCTCTCATTTCGCTACCTTGGCCAGAAACTCAAAAAAGCAGACATCAAAGAACTCAGCCTGTACCATAATCACGAATTGATTGTCGACAAACTGCCGGTCAGATCGGTATCCGATTATCGCCTGAAAGACAACCTCGTCCCGGTCAGGCGCGGCAGTGTACGGTTCGGCACCCTAAATGATGAACAGCGACTTAAGCTGAAAGCCTTTATCCGCTTCTACACCAAAGCCCCCCTGCCGATTGCTCCCAAGCTGAAGGAAGCGTCATATTAGCAGTATTCACCCCCCTCACTTGAGCCACCGAGCACAAAAAGGACGCAATAAGGGGGGGGGACATAATACCGATTAAATTAATCGGTATT
>JAWLDI010000119.1:0-7827 GCA_041686715.1 Pelovirga sp. | reverse complement strand
GTGGCTGATGCACCACTGGAAGAACTCGCCGATGTCGTGGAACATCGCTTCGCCGACCTTGACGAATATGAGCGCAAGGTTCAGTCTGCTGTCGCCCGTCTGGAAGCAGACTTTCTGCGCCGATTTATCGATATGTAGCTTTGCCGAAGGGAACTTAACCCTCCGCCGCCGGTTGTATTGAGTCAAACAGGTGAACGGCGGATATGAAAATGTTTTTGTGACGGATAAACCAATGACAACAGATCCCCATGGAGATTTCAGACGCAAGGTGAAAAAAACCCAGCAGCGCAAGATCCGTTCTCAACGCCAGGGCGACCAGGGAATATGGTTCGGTTTCGGGATGTTCGGACTGGTGGGATGGTCCGTAGCGTTACCGGCACTGATCGCCATTGCGGTTGGTATCTGGATCGATGCCCGATTTGCAGGTCAATACTCCTGGACACTGATGATGCTGGTGATCGGCATCGGGGTTGGCTGTCTGAATGCCTGGTTCTGGGTCAGCCGTGAACGCACAAATATCGAGGATGAATTTCACCACAAGCAGCAAAACGACGGGCCAAAAGGAAAACAAAATGACCATTGACGCATGGCAACTCGCAACATCCTTTGTCGTCGGTTGTCTGATCGGAACCGTCTATTTCGGCGGATTATGGCTGACGGTTAAACACATCCCGACCAGCGACAATCCCCACCTGCTGCTGGTGGGCAGCTTCTTCCTGCGCATGGCGGTAGCACTGGCAACCTTCTACACCCTGGTCCCCTGGGGATGGCAGGCACTGGCGGTAGCCCTGCTCGGCCTGCTGATAAGTCGTCAGGTATTAACCCGGATAAATGGCCGAAAGCCCAACAACCGAGAAACAATGACAACAAACAGGTGAGAGAACGCTTCCATGGAAATTACTCCCGATGCCTTTATTTACTGGCAACATGGTTTTGTCAAACTGAATTCCACTATTGTTGTGACCTGGCTGAATATCTTGCTGCTGGCCGGGGTCTCGACATTTGTAACCACGCGCCTGACTTCAAGTAAAAGCATGGGTCGCGGACAAAACCTGATGGAAGTGGTTGTGAGCAATATCCGCAGCCAGATCGGGGATATGGGACTGAAGCCGGTCGATGAATTCCTCCCCTTTATCGGTACTCTTTTCCTCTTTATTCTGGTGCCTAACATCCTCGCTGTCGTGCCGGGCTACCGGGCACCGACCGGTTCGCTTTCAACCGCCGCGGCACTGGCCATCTGTGTCTTTGTTGCTGTGCCCGCCTGGGGTATTCGCCGCCGTGGCCTGCTCGGCTACCTGAAACAATATGTACAGCCGACTCCCTTCATGCTTCCTTTCAACATCATGGGAGAGTTGTCCCGTACTCTGGCCCTGGCAGTCCGGCTGTTTGGAAATATCATGAGCGGAGCAATGATCGCGGGGATACTGCTATCTCTCGCACCCCTTTTCTTCCCTGTACTGATGAATATCCTCGGCCTGATCACCGGCGTCATTCAGGCCTATATATTTGCTGTGCTTGCGGCCGTCTATCTGGCCGCAGCTGCAAAAATTCAACAGGAAAATGAAGAAAAGATTGATCAACAATAAATAACAACCCAGTGACAAAGGAGGAACATCTCATGGACAGTCTAGGTTGGGTCGCCGTAGCCTCAATTATCAGCAGCGGTCTGTGCATCGGCATTGGCGCTATCGGACCCGCTATCGGTGAAGGTCGAGCTCTTGCCCAGGCCCTCTCGGCCATGGCTCAGCAACCTGACGAAACCAACACCATCACACGGACCCTTTTCGTCGGCCTTGCCATGATCGAATCGACCGCCATCTATGCCTTTGTCGTCTCAATGATTCTGATCTTTGCGAATCCCTTCTGGAATCACTTTTTGAACCAGGCGACCGGAGGCTGAAATGCTTATCGACTGGTTCACCGTCGCCGCACAGATTGTCAATTTCGGCATCCTCGTTTTTCTTCTCCATCGCTTTCTCTACCGACCCATCGTCAGACATATGACCGAGAGGGAGGAGAAAATAAAACAGCGGCTGGAGGAAGCTGCGGATAAAAAGAGTAAGGCGCAAGAACAGATCGAAGAGTTCCAGCGCAAATGCGACGAGCTCGACAAAAAGGCCGATCAACAACTTAAGCAGGCACAGGCAGAAGCGGAAAAACGCAAAGAGGAACTCCTGAACGAGGCGCAGAAACATGTCAACGATCAGCGCGAAAAGTGGCTGCAGGCACTGGACAGGGAAAAGAATGCCTTTGCCGGTGAGTTCAAAAAGCGCGGGAGCGAGGAGATTCTGAAATATATTCGCCGCATTATCAAGGATCTGGCTGATGAGCCCTTGAATAATCGGTTGGCCCGGGTTCTAGCGGCAAAGATTGGCAATCTTGATCAGCAGGACCGAAAAAAACTGCAACGTGCCGGCCGCGCCGAAAAGATCAGCATTCGATCAACGTTTGAACTGGATTCTCAGGAAAAACGCAAACTGACAACAATTCTCCACGAGATCTGCGGAAAAGAGGCTGAGGTTGTCTATCAAGTTGATTCAGAATATCCCCTGGGCATTGAGGCACAAGCTGGAAATGTCCGCCTTTCCTGGGATATCGACAGTTATCTGGAGGAATTGAAGTCGCGGTTGCTGTCACTGGTTGAAGAAAAGACCCATGACCAAAAAAAGAGTAACGACAACGGATCCGAAAAACAAAGCAGGGCAAAAGACAGCGACAAGCAGGGGAAAAAGAAAAAGGAACCTGAAGAAGAGTCATAAGACTTTCCCAGGCTGATTCCTGCCCATCCCACGGACAGAGGCAATGACCGATAAGACTGTACAAATAGCTGATTTACTTGAGGATACATTCCAGTCTTTGGAACGTGGCCTGGAAGACTATGCTCCAGAATTTCACCCCCAGGTCGTCGGCCGGGTGAGTTATATTGGTAAGGGCATTGCACGGGTACATGGCCTTGACGAGGTTCAGGCAGAGGAGCTGCTCGCCTTTCCCGGGGAAACGCTCGGTCTTGCGTTTAACGTCAATTCCCGTGAAGTCGGGGTCATCATGCTCGGCGAATATGAACATCTAGGCTCCGGCGACGAAGTGCGCCGTACCGGTCGGGTCCTCGATGTACCGGTGGGAGATGAACTCATCGGCCGCGTGATTGATCCGACCGGAAGGGTGCGTGACAGCAAGGGCGGGTTGCGCTTTCGCGAACGGCGGCCAATCGAGCGTCCGGCTCCCGACATTATGGACCGGGCACCAGTGACCGTTCCGCTGATGACCGGGCTCAAGGCGGTCGATGCCCTGATCCCCATCGGCCGAGGGCAACGTGAACTGATTCTTGGAGATCGCCAGACCGGTAAAACTGCCATCACCATCGATACCATCATCAACCAGAAAGGCAAAGGGGTGCTCTGTTTTTATTGCGCCATCGGACAACGCGCATCGAGCGTCGCCCGGGTGGTTGCTGATCTTAAAAAACACGGTGCCATGGACTATACGACGGTGGTGACTGTTCAGGGTGACGATGCTCCCGGTTTAAAATATATTGCACCTTATGCTGCTACTACCATGGCTGAATACTTTATGGAGCAGGGTAAAGACGTCCTCGTGGTCTACGACGATCTCACCTACCATGCCCGTGCTTACCGCGAGCTCTCCTTGTTACTGCGGCGCCCCCCGGGACGCGAGGCCTTCCCCGGAGATATCTTTTACATTCATTCGCGCCTTCTGGAACGCTCGACTCATCTACGCGAAGAATTAGGAGGAGGTTCGCTGACTGCTTTGCCTATTATCGAAACAGAAGCTCAGAATATCTCTGCCTATATACCGACTAACCTGATCTCCATCACTGACGGACAGATTTATCTTTCACCCGGTCTTTTTCGCAAAGGCAACCTGCCTGCCATCGATATCGGCAAATCGGTTTCGCGCGTCGGTGGCAAAACCCAGTTTCCTGCGTATCGCACTGTTGCCGGCGACCTGCGCCTGACCTACTCCCAGTTTGAAGAACTTGAAGCCTTTTCACGTTTTGGAACACGTCTGGACGAAGACACCCGCAACACCCTCGAAAGAGGACGCCGGGTGCGTTCAATTCTGAAACAGCCACAATACTCACCGCTGCCGGCCTCCCGACAGATTATCGTGCTGCTCGCAGTCAACGAAGGAATTTTTGATAAGATTCCTGAAGAAAAGCTGATGGAGGCAGAAAACCGTGTACGTGAAGCGCTGCAGCAGGATAACGAAGTGGCCCGAAAGATCGAATCAGGTGAACAACTTTCGGACAAAGATCAGAAAGAACTCCGCGACATAGCACAAAAGGCCGTTGATGACTTGACCGAGGGGGAAGAGGACAGCCCCCCAAAAAAGAAATCACAAACTGAACACGAAGAAAAAGATCAATAAATCCTATGCAGACACTCCAAGGCATGGAGCGCAAGCTCAAAAGTGCAGATGACCTCCATACGGTGGTGCGGACGATGAAATCCCTTGCCGCCGTGAGCATCCGACAGTACGAAGAAGCGGCCCGCTCTCTTGAGGAATATTTTCACAGTGTTGAAATGGGGCTCCAGGCCGCCCTTCGGACCCACCCCCACACCGGTCGACAAAAAGAACCGCGAACAACCCTGATCATCATCTTCGGCTCGGGTCAGGGCATGGCGGGACGCTTCAATGAAGCGCTCGTGGAATTTGTACAGGAACAGCTCGACCCGCAAAAACAACGGGTTCTGGTCTGGGTCAGTGGTATCAAGATGCATGGACTGGTCGAAGATACCTTCGGCGCAATCGATCGTCTTTTTCACCTACCATCATCGGCCGAGGGCATTTCCACCAGGGTTCAGGAAATTCTCCTGCATTTTACTGAAATTCATAAAAAAGAGGGCGAGCTGCGACTGGTTCTCTTTCATAATCGACCTTCAGGAGGATCAAGCTATCGACAGAACCGTGTCAACCTGCTGCCGCCGGACGAGTTGTGGCTGCGAGAGCTTGGCGGTGGAGAATGGCCGGGCCGGCAGATTCCCCTTTACACAATCCCCTGGCAAGATCTTTTCGGCGCGTTGATTGGTGAATATATCTTTGTCGCCCTGTTTCGCGCCTTTGCTGCTTCCATGGCCGCAGAAAATGCTGCACGTCTGGCTTCCATGCAGAGAGCTGAAAAGAATATCGAAGAAACCAAGGAAGAATTAACGCGCCGTTATCACACCATGAGGCAGAACGCTATCTCAGAGGAACTGTTTGATGTCATTTCCGGATTTGAAGCTCTGACCGGGGCTGAAAGAGACCAGGCTTGACCTTTTGTTAGGGGGTTAATTCAGACAATATGGCAAACTTATCGCTAAACTTTAACATTTTCCCCAAGAGGACACCATGACCGCCGATCGTCATATGATTTCTCCGGATAAGTTCGATGCCGTCATTTTCGATATGGACGGGGTCGTCACCCAGACCGCCCATGTCCATGCAGCCGCCTGGAAAAAGATGTTCGACGACTACCTGCAAAAACGAGCTCAGGACAAAAGAGAAGTTTACCGCCCTTTTAGTCTCGAAAATGACTACAACCGTTATGTCGATGGTAAAGCGCGCTATGATGGCGTGCGTGACTTTTTGCGGTCTCGTGGTATCGAACTGGCCGAAGGCTCTTCCGAAGACAGCTCTGATCGAGAAACAGTCCGTGGTCTGGGCAATCGCAAAAACAGCTATTTTCAACAGGAACTTGAGGAAAACGGAGCACAGCGCTATGAGACAACCGCCGATCTGATCCATCATTTGCACAAAGCCGGTATCAAGACAGCAATTATCTCTGCAAGCAAAAACGCTCGTGCCGTTCTCGCGGCTGCTGATGCTGCCGACTTGTTCGATGCCCGAGTTGATGGACTGGATGCCGAAGAATTAGGGATCCCCGGAAAGCCTGCTGCCGATGTCTTTCTGGTCGCCGCGAAAAAACTCGGCGTCCCACCCCGACGCGCGGTGGTTGTCGAGGACGCCCAATCAGGAGTACAAGCCGGCAGGGCCGGCAACTTCGGACTGGTAATCGGCGTCGACCGTGCTGATCAAGCCGAGGAACTGGCGAAGTATGCTGACATCGTTGTCAAAGATCTCGCTCAGATCAGAGTTTCCATGAACAACACAGAGAAAAACACAGAGACGTTGCCTTCTGCTCTGGACCATTTCAATAAAGTGACATGCCAGCTGAAACACAGACGTCCGGCAGTATTTCTTGATTATGACGGTACCCTTACCCCCATCGTCGATCATCCGGAGGATGCGATCATCTTCCCGGAGATGCGCCAGACCATCACGGCCCTGGGGGAATACTGCACCCTTGCCATTGTCAGTGGTCGTGATCGCAAGGATGTCGAGAAACTGGCCGGCATTGAAGGGATCTACTATGCCGGCAGCCATGGTTTCGATATCTCCGGTCCGGCCGGAGAGAACATCACCTTTCAACGTGGCGATGAATTCCTCCCTGCCCTTGACCAGGCGGAAAAAGCGTTGCATGAACGGCTTGATCAGATAGAAGGAGTCCAGGTGGAACGCAAGAAATTCGCCATTGCGGTGCATTACCGACGGGCTGCCGAGGAACACTGCACCGAGGTGGAAACAGTTGTCGATGAGGTTCTGGCGGACAACGAGACCTTGAGAAAAACCGGCGGCAAGATGATCTTCGAGTTGCGTCCTGATATCGACTGGGATAAGGGCAAGGCCCTGTCCTGGCTGTTGCAACAACTCGATCTGGATCGACATGATATCCTGCCGATGTACATCGGTGACGACCTCACCGATGAAGATGCGCTACGCGAAATAGAACAGCGAGGTATCGGCATTCTGGTGCGTGACGAAGAGCGCGATACTCATGCCGGTTATAGTCTTGAAGATACTTGCGAGGTACGGCTGTTTTTACAAAAACTGTGTCATTACCTGGAGGATCTCAACGAATCATGAACAACTGGACTTTGACTTATGACAAGTTTGAACCCGAGCAACAGCCTCTGCGCGAAGCATTATGCACCATGGGCAACGGTTATTTTTGCACCCGTGGCGCCGCACCAGAGGCTACCGCTGATAATACTCACTATCCCGGCACCTATTTAGCGGGAGGTTATAATCGTCTCAAAACCACTATTGCAGGTCACACTATTGAAAATGAGGACCTGGTTAATTTTCCCAACTGGCTGCCGCTGAGTTTTTGCATCGAAGGCGGAACATGGTTTGATCTCTCCGAGGTGGACATCCTTGAATACCACCAGAAATTTAATCTTAAATGCGGGCTGCTGCAGCGTAGAATACGTTTCAAAGACTCCGAGCAAAGGATCAGCACCTTGGAGCAACGCTGTCTGGTGCACATGTCCGAGCGCCACATTGGTGCCCTGGAAACCAATCTGACAGCTGAAAACTGGGAAGGACGGGTGGAGTTTCGAACCGCCCTCGACGGACGAGTAAAAAACGACAATGTTGAACGCTACCGAGATCTGGCCAGCGAACATCTTGAACCGTTGATGACCGGACAACCAGACCCTGAGACCATCTTTCTCAAGGTTCGTACCAACCAGTCACGGCTCGAAATGGCCCAAGCTGCACGCAGCCGTATTTTCATAGACGGTATACAGCAACAACCGGAACGTCAATTTTTCGAACAGGAAGTCTATGTAGCCCAGAGCTTCGAATTGCAGCTGGAACAGTCCGCCACCGCACGTATCGAGAAGGTGGTCGCCCTGTTCACTCATCGTGACGAAGCGATATCCGAATGTGGTCATGAAGCCTGCAAAAAACTCAAACACAGTCTCGATTTCGAGCAGCTACTGAAAACTCACAGCCTGGCGTGGAAGCATCTCTGGAAGCATT
>JAWLDI010000118.1:0-7857 GCA_041686715.1 Pelovirga sp. | reverse complement strand
CATCTGTACCAGGATACGTCCCAGGGTGCCGCCCGCTTCGTCAATTCTCTGACCGAAAATGAGAACACTGTCAATACGCAATGCCAGCAGGGCTCCCAGAGTTATCTGCATGAGCAGAAAGGCGATCAGCCGGGTGATACGGAAATGCACGTCACTGAACTTGAGCCAGCGCCAGGCCAGATGGAGGCAGCCGGCAGGCCATAACAGTGCCGTCAGACCAAACGTCTGGTACATCAGATCGGCAAGGTGCGCACCGAAAACACCGACCCAGTTGTGTACCTGATCCGGCTGTAGATTGTTATTGAAGGAAGGGTCGTCGTTGCTGTAACTGAGCAGGCAGATGAGCAGAAAAATTCCAAAGGCCAGCCAGATCAGGCCAAGGATTTCTTTACGCATCCGATGTTCTGTGACAACAGTCGTTTCTGTATTGCTCATATCAGAGTTCCAGTATAACCGGCAGGATCAGGGGGCGGCGGGCAATGGTGCGGTTAAAAAAACGTCGCAGGACCTTGCGGACCTCGACCCGTAGTTCCTCCCAGTCACTGACCATGGCAAGGCTGTGTTCATCCAGTAACTCGCAGACCTGTTGTCTGGCTTCCGCCAGCAAGGCTTCACCCTCATTGGAATCTTCCGGGATAAAGCCCTTCGAAAAAATGTCCGGACCCTGGATGATTTTCCCTGTTGACTGGTTGATGGCCAGCATCAGAATGACCAGACCATGGTTGGCCAGATGGCGTCGGTCACGCAGTTCCATGGTGCCGACATCACCAACTCCTTTGCCGTCGACAAATACCCGACCGGTTTCAAAGCGCTGTCCAGGGCGGATTTTTTCAATATCGACAATCAGCTCCTGGCCGTTTTCCAGTACCCGGGTATTTTCCGGTGCCATCCCCAGTTCAATCGCCAGTTGAGAATGTTTGACCAGATGGCGGTATTCGCCGTGGATGGGGATAAAATAGCGTGGTTTGACGAGGTTCTGCAACAGTTTCAGCTCTTCGCGACTGGCATGGCCGGAGACATGAATTTCGCTGGTTTTTTCATAAATGACTTCGGCGCCGCGACGATACAGATGATTGATCAGGTCACTGATGGCCTTTTCGTTGCCGGGAATAAATTTTGACGAGAGGATGACTGTATCTCCGGGCTCAATACGGATCTGCTTATGATCTCCAAGGGCCATCCGCATCAGGGCACTCAAGGGTTCCCCCTGGCTGCCGGTAGTAATAATCAATACCTCTTCCGGAGGCAGATGATCAAGCTCACGCAGGTCAGTGAATTGCTCCGGGGGAATGTTCAGGTACCCCAGCTGGCGGGCGATGTCGACGTTCCCCACCATGCTGCGGCCATTAATCAACAGCTTGCGTCCGGCCAGTGCGGCGGCGTCGGCAACCTGCTGAATGCGATGAATGTTGGAAGAGAAGGTTGAAAGAATAACACGTTGCGGGCAGCGCGGGATGATTTCTTCCAGCACCTTGCCGACGGTACGTTCCGACAGGGTGTACCCTTCATTTTCAACATTGGTGGAGTCCGCCAGCAGTAGCAGAACACCTTCCTCGCCAAGTTCAGCCAGGCGTGCCAGGTCGGTGATCTGGCCATCAACCGGGGTCGGGTCAATTTTAAAATCGCCACTATGAAGGATCAGTCCTGCCGCAGTTCTGATCGCCAGGCCGACACCGTCGACAATCGAGTGGGCGGCTCGAAAGGGCTCAATGGTGAACGGTGCAAGATCAAACTGCCGGCGCGGTGTCATCTCGATCATATCAACCCGGCTGTCGAGATCATATTCTTTGAGTTTGCGCCGTAACAGTCCCAGGGTCAGTCCGGTTCCGTAAACAGTCGGTGAACCGAGATGTGACCATAAGAAGGGCAGGGCACCGATATGATCTTCATGACCGTGGGTCAGGACCAGTCCGACAATATCTTCGCGGCGATGTTCGAGAACACTGATGTCAGGCAGCACCAGGTCGATACCGAACATATAGGCTTCCGGGAACATCAGACCGCAATCGATGATGAGAATTTTGCCTTGTGACTCGATGCCGAGCAAATTCATGCCGATTTCGCCGAAACCGCCGAAAGGCAGCAGACGAATTTCCTGGTTGTTCTGTTCTGCCAAATTATTCATGTGTCTCCAGACAGCGCGCGATCCGGTCATGGACCAGATCGGCAAGTTCGTTGATTTGTGATGTTTTAAGACCTTCAACAGTAATAGGCGCAAGGATCGTCAATTCCACCGGCATTGCATTGATACGCAGACTTCCTTTGGGCTGAACCCGATGGCTACCTGTGATTGCCATGGGGATAATGGGCACACCGGCCTTGACAGCCAGCAGTAGCGCTCCTTTTTTAAAAGGCTGCAAGGTACCATCGACACTCCGGGTTCCTTCCGGAAAAATGATCACCGATGCGCCATTCTGGATCCGTTTAGCGGCGGCCGTCAGGCTGCGCATCGCCTCTTTGCGGTTGGAACGGTCAATCGGGATGTACCCGCTGCTTTTCATGGCAGATCCGAACAGGGGAATGGTAAATAATTCCTGTTTGGCCATCCAGCGGAACTGGATCGGCAGGCCGGCGTACAGCAGAGGAATATCAAAATTGCTCTGATGATTGCAGACATAGATAGCCGGACCTTTGACCCTGAGGTGTTCCTTGCCGCTGACTTTAAGTTTGACGCCCGCCAGCCACAGACAACTGCGTCCCCACAAAATGCCCCACTGATGCACGCTGTTCTGTCCGGTTGGCGTCAGGCAGACAGCAATAATCAGTGCCGCCAATGTCCAGGGATAGAAAACCAGATAAAAAAAGAAAGTACGCAGCACCTTAATTGACCCTCCACGATGACATAACCGGAACATTCTACTTTTTATCGAACAATAACGTCAAACTATTCTCATGTGTGCTGCTGTTAAAGCCGGTGGTTGGTCCGGCTCAGGTCAATCAGAACGGCAGATCGAACTTCCTTTTCTGGTGACAGTGCGATCAGAACAGAAACAACTCATCAAAATTTCGTCAAACCCTAACATTTACCTAACACAAAACATGCGATATACGCAGCAACGAAACAGTCGCGAACGCAAACGGTTCGTTTAGCGTAAAATTGTTTTTCACCACTACTACAAAGGAGAGAATATCGTCATGAAAAAAAGTATCGTCACATTTATTGCAACCGGTCTGTTCTGTGTTGGGCTGCCGCTTGCCGCTTTTGCACTCGATCCGGCACTGAAACCCTATAAGCCGGTTTCCGGGGTTTCCGGCACGATTAAAAGTATTGGTTCCGATTCCATGAACAACGAGATGACCCTGTGGGCTGAAGGGTTCTTGAGTTTTTATCCTAACGTTCAAATCGAAATCGAAGGAAAGGGTTCCAGTACCGCTCCTCCTGCCCTGATCAGCGGAACCTCTCAGTTTGGCCCTATGAGCCGCCCGATGAAGGGTGGGGAGCTGGATGGTTTTGAAGAGCGTTATGGTTACACACCGACACAGCTGAATACCAGTATTGATATGCTGGCCGTGTACGTCAACAAGGACAACCCGATTGAGTGTCTGACGCTGCAGCAGGCGGATGCCATCTTCTCGAAATCGCGTCGTGGTGGCTACCCTGAGAATATCCGTACCTGGGGCGACCTCGGCCTGACCGGACAATTCGCCGATATGCCCATTAGTCTTTATGGCCGTAATTCGGCATCCGGAACTTATGGATATTTCAAGGATAATGCTATGTTCGGTGGCGATTACAAGGATGAGGTCAAAGAGCAGCCGGGCAGTTCCTCCGTGGTACAGGGTGTTGCCAGTGAACTGGGCGGTATCGGTTATTCCGGTATCGGCTACATGACCGCTGATGTGCGTGCTGTCCCCCTGGCAACTGGCCCGGACGCAAAATGTGTTGCCGCTGCAGAGGAGAATGCCTACACCGGCGAGTATCCTCTGGCCCGCTTTCTGATCGTGTACACCAACTACAAGCCGGGCAGCTCTCTTGATCCCTTACGCCGGGAATTTCTTCGCTACGTCTTCAGCCGTAATGGTCAGGAAGACGTGGTCCGTGACGGTTACTTCCCGATCTCCAACGTTATTGCCCAGGAGCAACTGCAGAAGTTAGGCATCAAATAACAGAAGGATTGCAGTGATGTTAACAGCCCGGTCGGAGTATCGATCCGGTTTCTGACCGGGCTGATTTTCGAAAAAAATCACCAGAATGTCCGCGTGATTTTTTTCGAAAATTCTTGTCAGGTGCAACCACTTGAACCCTCTTTAAAGATCTCTGGCCTGGGTTACTGCAGGTATGGTCAAAGTGTTTTAACCGGGCAATAAATACTACTTCAGCTTTGGAAGACGGTTGTATGAGCGATCAAGGTTTTACTGGAAAAAAACGCCGCTACAGCACCAAAAAAAGTATTAAATATATGGATGCCGCGGCCAAAATCCTCATTTCACTGGGTGGTGCCGGTACCATCATTGCTGTGGTCGGGGTTTTTGTTTT
Organism: Pelovirga sp.; assembly: GCA_041686715.1. Lineage (GTDB taxonomy): Bacteria > Desulfobacterota > Desulfuromonadia > Desulfuromonadales > Geopsychrobacteraceae > Pelovirga. The sequence continues at coordinate 3,380 of JAWLDI010000118.1, read as the reverse complement.
TCTGGCCTCAGTTGTAGTACCGCTTTTTTCACCGGCTGAATTAACTCCCGCACAGAATGTGCCGTCTCTGGAATTGCAGAGCAAGGGGGCCCCCCTCATTGTCAGCGATGAGTATCTGCACAGTGCCTGGACTCTGGAAGATCAGGGTCGTGTTGCGCGTTCCATTTCTCTCAATAATGGTGAAACGCTCAGGGTGATCGATGTGTTTGACGGCGACGTTCCCCGGGCTTATTCATACGATCCTGATTCTGCCGTTATTATTGGAGCCTTTGCTGATGGGCGTATCGATTTAAAAAAGGTGTCATACAATACCACCTACCTGCTTGAAGAAGATCAGCTTCCTGATGCTCTGCAGAATCTTGATATTGGAGCAACTCATCCCTATGACGGCGGAATGGTCGAGCGGACACCTATCGGTCAGTTGCGGATGATACGGCTGGAACATGAATTACATTCGAGTATCGAAACCGATCAGGATAATATCTCACTGGTTTCGATGGTGATGACCAATTCCGGACCGATTATCAGTTATGTCACAGAAACAGGGCATTTATCGGTCCAGCGCGTGGTTTCACGCCGTAACCTGATGACGGGGAAGGTTACAACAACCTTAAGTGGCGGGTCTCTGGAAGTCGATTTCAGTGAGCGCGGAAAGCCTCTCTTTCTTGGTTTGTCAGGTCGGGGCGATACCCTTTACCTGGTCTGGGAAAATGGCTACCTGGTCCGTGTTGACAACAGAGATATCAGTGCTCCGGTGGTGGCCGAAACACTCAACCTGATTGATGAAGATGCTTCCGTCACGAGCCTGTCATTTTTGATCGGCCGGACGACACTGGTCGTTGGTGACTCTGCGGGAAGAATCCAGGCCTGGTTCCGGACGCGACCGGAAGGGGTCGGTAGTAGTGACGGCAGTGCTCTGACCATGGTTCACGACCTTGGACAGGGGCCGGCAGCGGTTGTTTCCCTGACGCCCTCCAACAGAAGCCGCCTGCTGGCTGCTGGTTATGCCGACGGCTCGGTACGAACCTACCACGTGACCAGCGACCAGTTGCTGGTGCAAGAAAAAGCAGGTTCTCAGGCCATTTCTGCCATTGCTCTTGCTCCACGTGACAACCTGTTGCTGGCTGTGAGTGCGTCCGGATTGATGAGCTGGCATCTGGATAACAAACACCCCTCCGCGACCCTGAAAACGCTATTCAGTAAAGTTCACTATGAAGGGATGGATGGCCCCGGTTATGTGTGGCAGTCAACCGGCGGAACTGATGATTTTGAACCGAAATACAGCCTGATTCCTTTAATTTATGGAACCCTCAAGGCGACTTTTTTCTCCATGTTGTTCGGCGTGCCACTGGCCTTGCTGGCAGCTATCTATACCAGCGAATTTCTGGAAAACAAGAAAATCAAGGCCCAGGTCAAGCCGATCGTTGAAGTCATGGAAAGTTTACCGACGGTTGTTCTAGGTTTTCTCGCGGCCCTGATTTTTGCGACCTTTGTCGAAGGAAGTACTGCCGGTGTCATGGCCGCGTTTATAACCGTTCCGTTATGTTTTATGGTAGGGGCCTACCTGTTCCAGATGCTTCCCATCGACAAGTTTGTGCAGCTTTCACGCTTTCGTTTCTTCATGATTCTCTGTCTGGCCATGCCGGCCGGAATTTTTCTGGCCGGCATGGCCGGGCCGCTACTCGAGCGTCTGTTATTTGCCGGAGATCTCAAGGCCTGGCTGGATGGTCAGACCGGAACCGGAACCGGTGGTTGGTTTCTGTTGTTTCTGCCCTTGTCAAGCTGTCTGGTCGCCCTTTTTTATGGGCTGTATATTAACCCCTGGGTGCGGATGAAGACGTCCAACTATTCTCGATTTGTGGTCGGTTTGAGTGAGTTTGCCAAATTCGGCTGTGGCCTGCTGATTGTATTAGGTATTTCCTGGGCCTTTGCCCTGATGCTGACAGCTATGGGTATCGATGTTCGCGGCGATTTTCCTTTTACCGGTCAGATCATGGGGACTTATGTTCAGCGCAATGCCCTGGTGGTCGGGTTTGTTATGGGATTTGCTATTATTCCCGCTGTTTACACCATTGCTGAAGATGCCCTTTCAAGTGTGCCCGAACATCTGCGGTCGGGGTCACTGGCTGCCGGTGCCAGCCCCTGGCAGACCGCTACCAGAATTATCATTCCGACGGCTGCCAGCGGCCTGTTTTCTGCGGTGATGCTCGGACTTGGTCGTGCCGTTGGTGAAACCATGATCGTGCTCATGGCAACGGGAAATACGCCGGTGATGGAAATGAACATTTTTAATGGCTTCCGCACCTTGTCAGCCAACATCGCGGTTGAATTGCCTGAAGCGGTTATTCACGGTACCCATTACCGGGTATTGTTCCTCGCTGGATTAACTCTGTTTTTGCTGACTTTCACGGTTAATACCATTGCCGAGGTCATCCGTCAGCGCTTTCGTAAGCGCGCCTTTCAGCTGTAGGCGTACAGTTGACAATGGTGAGATGAACTGTCACCGAAGAATTTAAACAACCAGGATACATGGAAGATAATGTGAATACTGATCAGAAAACAAATAAGCAGAGCAGCACACGTATCTGGCGACGCCAGCGAGGTGGCACCTCGGTAGCTTCTCTCGGGCAGCCGATGGTATGGCTGGCAGGTGGGATGTTGGCTTTGAGTGTGACGATGATTATCGCGCTGCTGTTGCTGGTTGTCGTGCGTGGTATGGCAACCTTCTGGCCCGGACCTGTTGTCACTTACGTGACAGTTACAGACGAAGTTGTTGCCGGCGAAGTCACGCGCAAAAGCACCTATGAGCCGCGTGCTGAACTGATTGATAAACTCCCGGAATCGGCGCGGCTCAGAGCACCTCAACTTCTGACGGCAAATGATGGGATGTCTGAGCGGGTTCTGGTCCGGACCGGTAATTATGAACTGGATAACAACCACTTTACCTGGGTGAGTGATTTTACCATTGCTTATACCGGTTATCCCGAGTGGTTTGTCGTTATGGAGAGATTGACCTGGGGGCGCTTTTACGGTGTTCCCCAGGAGTTTCATATTGATGGCGATCCGGTTGCTGAAGGACCCGCAGCAACCTGGGCGCAGTTCGAAGAATATCACCGGGAGGTCCGTCAGCGCTGGCAAGAGCGTCGCCAGCTGGAAACTGACGCGGTTGGCAAAATCAACCATGCCAAGGAAAAGGCCCGGCTCGAATTGCGCGGCGTCGAGATGGCTCTGCAGGAAGCCATGAACCAATTCGGTACCCGTTCCGACGAGGCGCGTCAGGCACGACTTGAGCTGGAGCGGGCGCAGGAACTGTTTGCCGAGAAGGATGCCGAGCTGAATCAACGGTATGAGGAAATCAGGGAGCAGATTGCCGAACTGAA
>JAWLDI010000117.1:0-7879 GCA_041686715.1 Pelovirga sp. | reverse complement strand
CCAACTGAAACTGGCGGCTGATGGCGAACTGCTGGTCAAAGGCCCACAGGTGATGCAGGGCTACTTTCGCGACGAGACCCTGACCCGGCAGTCCATCCATAACGGCTGGCTGAAAACCGAAGATATGGCCCGTATCGACGATGATGGCTATCTTTATATTGTCGACCGCAAAAAGGAACTGATCGTTACCGCCGGCGGTAAAAATATTGCACCACAGCCATTGGAAAACCGCCTCAAGCTCGATAAATTCATTTCCCAGGTCTACATTCATGGCGACCGCAAACCCTACCTTGTCGCTCTGCTGACACCGAACCTCGAGCGCCTGCTGGAGTTCAGTCAGCAGCACCGAATCAGTTACCTCGGAGTCGACGATCTGGTTGCCAATCCGCATGTTCTGGCGCTTTACCAGGAACGGATCGATCAGTTCAATCATGATCTGCCGTCCCATGAAACGATCAAAAAGTTTGCACTGCTGCCGCGCGAATTTTCCATTGAAGGCGGAGAGCTGACGCCGACCTTGAAATTGAAACGCAAGGACATTTACTCTTTCTACCAGGGTCAGATTGACGCCCTGTACCAACGCAGCGAAGATGACCCTCCTGCTGACAACGGAGGCTCGCAATGAGCCCGCTTCATCGTAGAAAAAAGCTGTTCCCGGGTTGCCGCGTGCCCCGTTGGGGCGGTAGCGATCAATGCCCGCGAAAAGCCCTTATTTCTATTTTAATATTTAAAGCCTGACCTTGAAAAGAGCTGAGAAATGACACAAAGGAAAGAAATCCTGAAAATGCCCCCATGGCATACAAATCCTGAGGGCAAGACCCGCCGAGTTGGTATTGAATTGGAGATGAGCGGCCTCGGGCTTGATCAACTGACCACTATTGTTGCCGATTTTCTGGAGTTGGAGATTTCATCCGATGGCCGGTATGCCCGTGTTCTCAAAGGTGATGACGCCGGAGACTGGATTGTAGAAATTGATTTCAATCTGTTGAAAAAAATGGGGCGTGAAACCCGCAATTCTGACACCTTTGAAGGGGGACTTGAAACTTCCGTCGAAGAGGCCCTTGCCTGGGCGGCAGAGAGTCTTGTTCCCCTTGAAATTGTCTCGCCCCCGCTACCTGTAAACCGGCTGCCGCACATGGAAGAACTGATTGCCGAACTGCGCACCAAGGGGGCCAAGGGAACGTCCGATCATATCGTCAACGCCTTCGGCATGCAGCTCAACCCGGAAATTCCCGCGACAGATCCTCAGGTTATCAGTGCCATCCTCAAAGCTTTTTTATGTTGTTACGACTGGATTATCCATCGTGTTGCCGTTGATCTGACCCGTCGCATTACCAGCTATGTCGACCCTTTTTCCGGAGCTTATATCCGCAAGGTGGTTGACCCCGGGTACAATCCCGATCTCAATCAGCTGGTCGATGATTACCTGTATCATAACCCGACCCGCAACCGTGCCCTCGATCTGTTGCCCTTATTTCTCCATCTTGATGAAAAAAAGGTGCGCTCCGTTACCACTGATGAACTGATCAAAGCACGCCCCGCCTTTCACTACCGGTTGCCGAACTGCGATATCCATCAACCTGACTGGGGCCTGTATCTGTCCTGGAATGACTGGGTTCGGATTGAGGAATTGGCGGCTGACACCGATCGCCTGAATGCCTGTTGTAAAAGATTCCAGCAATTACAACGCAACCCACTGCGCCGCTGGTTCGGCAACTGGCGCAACGAGCTGGATAACCGATGGCTCACCCCCTGAAGCGAGGAAAAGGCGATAATTTTCCGTTTAAAAAAAACCGCCGCTCTTTTTTCCGCTATATCAGTGTGCTGCTGGCAACAAGTCTGCTGTTCTTCGGCGGCTGGAGCTGGTGGACGTTTGTCAGTCCTCTTGCGTATTCACCACCAATTTCCGCTGTTACTGACATCGAGGAAGGCGACCACCGGGTTTTTGTCTACGGGACCTTGCGCAACCCACTGATAAGGCTCCTGATCATTCGCGGATCAACGCATACACATCCGGCGAACCTGCCCGGATATAAAAAGCAGGGACTTGATATCATTGCGGCTACCGGAGAAACAGTGTCGGGGCTGGTTTTTTCTGTGAACGCGGAAGGATTGCGCCGACTTGACCGTTACGAACGCCTGGGAGTTCGCTACGAACGCGTCCAGCACACCCTTGCGGATGGTGATCCAGCCTGGGTTTATCAGCGGCTACGAGAGTAACCCGGGTTTTTCTGATTGCAATTTGACATTAAACGTGATGCTCTGGTCTGAGCGAAACGCCGGTTTTTCATCATATACCGCGTATACAATGGCCTCCAGCAAACCCTCTGACCTTTGCTTAAATGGGGAGCAGGCCCTTGAAAGGGAAAACACCATCGTCCGCATTGACCCTCAAGAGAGTGCCGGCATCAAGTGTAAACATTGAAAAATGGAAGGGCGTAATCCCGTTATACATAATTAGTCTCCATCCGGGAACTCCGGACAGACACAATGCAGTTTCCGAAGGGGAAAAGAGGAGCTTTCGTTATGGCCAGGAAATAAATGGCTTATGCGGAGGCGTACAAAACATGTACGCTGCACAAATAAGACAGCAGATTGACGCCTAACTAATTAACAGGATTCCTGTCAATACAAACCAGATGGCATTGGTCAAAACTCTCAGGGATTCATCCTCTGAACTAACCCCTGAAATGCAGAGCTGGCGTAACTGACGAGCCCGTCTTCTTCGTGAATCAGGAAATAAGCGGCTATATTGTGCTTCTGGCAAAACCGCTTGCCCTGTTCCGCGCCCATCACCATGACTGCAGTCGCCAAGGCGTCGGCGCGGGCACAGGAGGGATCAAAAACCGTGACCGAGGCAAGATTGTGCTGAACCGGTCGGCCACTGCCCGGATCCATGGTGTGGCCATAACGCTGCCCGTCCACTTCATAAAAATTCCGGTAGTTGCCGGAAGTTGCCAGGGCGATGTCGGTCACTGAAAGAACGGACTCAACCCCACGGCTGCCCGCCAATGGTTTTTCAACAGCAATACGCCAGGGGATATCATTGGAGCGGGATCCCGCGATTTTCATTTCACCGCCGATCTCCACCAAATAATCCTCTATCTGCAATCTGTCAAGTTGCCCGGCCAGGACATCAACAGCATACCCCTTGGCGATGGCCGACAGATCGATGCGCAGACCTGGTATCTTCTTGCTGATGGCAGATCGATCGGCATGCAGGTGCAGATGCTCATAGCCAACCTGGGACTGCACATCCCCCAACAGCTTGGCAGCAGGCGTGGTCCGATCGGTCTCGGTTGCACCGAAGCCCCAGAGATCTACCAGGGCACCGATACTGATATCAAAAGCCCCGCCGGTCAATCCGCTGATCTTCTGTGACAGTTCAATCACGTGAAAAGTTTCATTACTGAGTTCGAACCAGTCGTCTGTGGTCTGGCGATTGAAACGAGAGATTTCCGAGGCGGGGTCGTAGGTCGACATCAAAGCATTGATATGGTCCAGCTGATCCTGTAACTGCTGTTTGAGTTTGGCTACGTCGACAGCGGTAGCAGAACGCAGCACGACCGACCAGGTCGTGCCCATGGTTTGACCGGAAAAGAACAGCCTGTCGTCGCCGGGCTGCTGCCGACAACCAGCAGCAAGCATGAGCAGAATGGCACCAGTCATCAACGTACTAAAAATATATCGCATTACACGACCAACTCTCGGACATGGCAGATCTCGCATGGCATATATATCGTGCTGAACATATCCATCCCCGATGCCTCATTAATTTTGCTCCGGCAACAACATAACATTGCTTGTTTCCAATTCGATAACGGCATTGTGTCCCCCAGGAATTTCCCGATCGACAGGCATTAAGCTGAATCGTCATTATTCCCTTGTCTTCAATACCATTACAGGGAAAAATACATCATCTTTTTAATCCATGTATATGCTGCTCTCTCGCAAAATTTTGACACAGCAGACAAAATCGCTAAACTGCACATAAATTTATGCCGCCGTATGGGTGCCTCACTATCATAGGTTCACAACATGTCAAAGGAGACAGACTCATGAAAACCATTAAGGACATACTGAAAGAAAAAGGTTCCGATGTCTTTACCATCGACCAGAATGAAACAGTCTTTTCGGCATTGACCAAAATGGCAGAAAAAAACCTCGGGGCGCTGGTCGTAACCGATGATAAGGGCGCTGTAGTCGGGCTGCTGTCGGAACGGGACTACGCCCGGAAGGTGATTTTAAAAGGAGTCTTTTCTAAAAAAACCCGGGTCCAGGCTATTATGGAACGACAGGTTTATTATGTACAGCCCGACAATTCAGTCGAAGAGAGCATGTCACTGATGACGGACAAACGTACCCGCCATCTGCCGGTAATGGACGACGGTCAGCTGCTGGGACTGGTTTCCATCGGTGATCTGGTCAAGGCAACCATTGATGAAAAGGAGTTTCTGATCGATCAGTTGACACACTACATCAAGTCGTGATGAGGCCGACTCGGGCCACAACCACAAGTGAACTTGATCAGCCCTGCTGCCGCTTTTATTGAGCAACATTGCGCCGCCGTCGCTGTCAACCAACCTGTCGCCCCCTCCCGCGCGCAAAACGACTTCAGTTGTGAGGCAACACGCTCCTGTGCCATTTTATCGATCGGGTCGTCTTGCCTATCAAACCTCTCGCTATTCTCTTTGTTCTCATCTTTGCACTTGTCTATTAAACCAGTCGCTTTTTTCGTCTGTCTACTGATAGCAACCTGATAAGCACCCGTATTGCTTTACTGGAGTCAAATAGATAAGCAAAAAAACCGAAAAAAACACTGTAATAAGAACAGTCAGACAATTGGCAAGAAACAATGAGCCAAGCCTTATTTTATGTTGACTTCTTTCTGCTTTTATAAGAATCTGTGCCCCAGGGAAAAAATATAACCTTGTTTTATTCTTCTCCGTGGAAAGCTGTTCACAGCACAGAGTCAACCTGGAGACATGTCATTGGTAGCGATACCGGTGGCTTCAGCAAACCTATCATGAGGGATTGTCATGGCTGTTTTTCGTACACTGTATGTCTGGCTCGAGAAGAAATTTTTCTACAACCTGACCCTTAAACTTCTTGGCAATATCGGCTTGTTAATTATTCTGCAATTACTGCTGTTGCTGACTATTTATCTGAATATTGACAGTTTAAGCACTGTTGCCCAAGGCGATATGGCTGTTTCTGGTGCCCAGATACAGACGATTGCGGACCGCACATTACGGCAGACTGCAATCATTACCGGTATCTCTCTGATAGCAATGACCGGATCTCTGCTGTTCCTTCTTTATCTGGTAGTACGACCGGTCCGCAAACTTAACCGACAACTGGCCGAAATGACTTCCGGTGAAATGAATTTGAACAATCAACTGGAAACGGTAACCCACGATGAGTTTCGCGATCTTGCCGACAATTACAACCGCTTTCTTGATCAGCTGAAAGACATGGTCCTTACCCTGCGAAAAATGGGTATCAACACGGCAGTAGGGGCCGCGTCTGTAGTCACTCAAGTGAAGGAAGCTTCAACCAAAGCTGAAGAGCAGGGGGAGTTGTCGCGACTGGTTTTTGGTAACAGCCAGGCCGCTACGGAAACGCTGAACACCATCTCCGACAACACCCAGCAAATTGCCTCATCAACCTCCGACAATCTTGATTCCGCCCGCCAGGCTATGAACGAACTGCAATCGGTCAACCAGAACATGGAAACCATGCTGGCACAAATCCATCAACATGATCTCTCCATCAGAACAATGGGAGACAAATCGCGCGATATCGGTAAAATCATCTCAATTATCCAGGGGATTTCTTTTCAGACCGGACTGCTTTCACTGAATGCCGCTGTTGAAGCCGCCCGTGCCGGCCAGGCGGGCAAGGGGTTTTCGGTGGTTGCCAATGAAGTCAAAAAACTGGCCGAGCAGGCCAATAAAGCAAGCGAGCAGATTGCCGTACAGATTACCGACATGCTTGGCAGCATCGATAAAGCCCTTGCAGAGTCAGGAGCAATCAACGAGGCTGCCGGCCACACCATGAAAGCATCACGCACGGCTTATGACAGCTATGAGGGGATGATCCGGGATTTTGAGGCGAACCACCATTTGCTGACCCGCATCACCGCATCGGTTGAAGAGATCTCCGCAGCAACCCTGCAGACCCATGAGCAGGTGGAAAATATCAATGAGTTAAGCATGATTGTTGCCGCAAGAACAGTGTCTTCGGAAGAGGTCGCTGTTGATCTGCAAAAGACCAGCGAAGCTCTGCAGGAGCTGGTGTCCAAATTTATCACCGGTGAAGGGCCGTTCGAACAGGTTCTGAACACCGGCAGAACCTTCCGCGACCAGGTAACCGAACAGATCAACTCTCTGGCAAAGTCAGGTGCCAATATTTTCGACACCTCTTATCAATTGGTTCCCGGCACAGAGCCGACCAAATATCGGACCAGCTATGATCGCGTCTTTGCTGAGCGCCTTCAGCCTCTTTGTGATGACACCTTAAGTCAGGTTACCTCGGGTATCTACGCAATCTGTATCGACACCAACGGCTATGCTCCGACCCATAACAGTCAGTATACCATGCCACTCACCGGCAATCCCGAGCATGACACCCTGAACAGTCGCGATAAGCGCCTTTTTAACGATAAAACCGGTATCCGCAGCGCCCGCAATACGGAGAATTTTCTGCTGCAGACCTATATGCGGGACACCGGCGAAATTCTGAGTGATCTGTCGCTACCGGTTTATATTAATGGCAGGCACTGGGGAGGAGTAAGAATCGGTTTCGATCCGAAGATTCTGTTGCAATAGGCCCTCTGGCAGAAGCAATAGATCACGCTTTTCTGGATCTGTTCAGCATCAAGCCGGTGATTTTATGCCAGGGAAGGCTTTTGTTACGATCGGACGCCATGAATCACGTCGCTGCATTCACGGCAATCCGGACATTATTCTCTTTTAAAGCCTCTCACTTGTCACAATGTTTATGCTAAGCTCGGTGCTTAAAAAAATGTCACATGAAAAAATGGAGTCCGACTATGCTCTTTGTCATCCGCTCTATCGACAAAAAAGGCCACTTGTCCGTGCGCCGGGAAAACCGCCCGGCTCATGTTGAATATCTCAAAAGTATTGGCGACCAGCTGTTTGCTGCCGGTCCGTTGCTCGATGACAGCGAGCAGATGTGTGGCTCGGTGGTTATTCTCGATATGCCGAATCGCGCAGCAGCGGAACGCTTTGCAGCCGGCGATCCCTATGCCGGAGCCGGGCTGTTTGACCAGGTGACGATTGATCGCTGGAACAGGGTGCTACCTTGACACATCCGGCCATATCGTCTCTATATGACAATGGTTGCAGGTGCTTCTTCCTCCGGAACCACCCATGAGGTTTCGGTAAAGTCGGCGGCAGTAATCTGATCAATGCGGCGTTTCATGTATTTACCATGAGCTTCAACGGCAATTGAGCCGTCCGGCAGATAGAGTTCACCACTGCCCTCAAACAGGCGTCCCCGGTCAGAGTCGATACGTCCTACAACCTTGAGCTCTACATCAAGAGGTACCGGTTTGCGATAGCGCACCTGGAGGTCTAGGGTCATACCGAAGGTCTGGTGATCATGATTGATCATAATCGCCCGCCCAATCACCTCATCAAGCACTGTCGCTGACATGCCGCCGTGCGCGATGCCGGGGTAACTCTGATGCTGATTGCGCAAGGTAAACAGGGCGATCAGCTCCTGAGATACCGTTTCGAAAAAACGCGCTTGTATGCCCAATGCGTTTTCTGTTCCGCATACCAGGCATTCACGTGAAATCGGTTGCATTCCGGCAACCTGATAGCTCTTTGTTTGCGTTTCAGTCACAATCTTC
>JAWLDI010000116.1:0-7909 GCA_041686715.1 Pelovirga sp. | reverse complement strand
ACTGTCAATTTTTCTTGGTTTGCCCGATCGGTTGTCGACATAAACCCAGTCGGTTTCGGCTCGTACCAGCAGCGTCAGATCAGTCCGGCGCAGAAACTGATAGCGGCGCAAGGAGCGCGTTCTTTTCATGTTGCAAACCCAGGTTCGTATCTCAATTTCTTCTCCGGCAAACGCCGGCTTAAGGTACTCAATCAGGTGTGAGCGCACCACCCAGCTGGCACCGAGTCCGTTATAGAGATCTCTGGTACATCCCTGTGCATCGGAATGTCTGATGGCAATATCCTGCATCCATTGGACATACGCAATATTGTTGACATGGCCATTGGCATCGTTGGCCTCTGCGGGGATGATAAATGTGCTGGAAAAAATTTGGGGCATGGTATTATTTTCACCGTCGGATACTGCAACCTTCCGTCTTCGGGCGGTTTTACCGGCTGCTGCTGGGCGATGGTAACGAAAGAAACAAGGTCGTTTTATGGCTGTTATGAACGTTAGATATTTTCTATCTCTGCAATAAAATTTTCCAGCTTTGAGCGGTTGATGGGTTTTATCAGATAACCATCACATTGTTCCTTGAAGGCGGCCATGATATTCTTGCCATCATTCATGGCGGTGGTCATGATAATTCGTGCCCGCTTCGCATGGGGGATGGAATAGCCGCTTTCCAGGTCCCGGATTTCTTTGAGCGCCGCCTGACCATCCATTTCCGGCATGATAACATCCAGGGTGATCAGGTTATACAGTTCACCACACTGACAAGCCTGCTTGACAGCTTGTACGGCTTCGCGCCCATTGGCCGCAATATGAACTTCTCCGTGTTCACCCAGGATTTTTTGTAAAATTAATCGGGTGGTGAATTCATCTTCGACGACCAGAAATTTCATCATCTGACCCTTTCTTAAGGAAGTGAGATGGGTAAAATATTTACAGACAAAAAACACCGGAACGGTCCAGCGATAGTGACATCATATAGTAGCATTCCGGTTAGTTTTAGTAAATTATAAAAAAGCAATACAGCTTTTTTTTCAGTTGCTATCGATTCTAATCCCGGAGTTTGTCAACGAAACATCAGGCTGTGAATTTTCCAGGCAATTCCAGTAAACTTGCTGAGGAGGCATAAATGAAAACGTACAGTAAAATCTACTATAATGGTCGCTGGCAATCCCCGGATGGTGAGGATCTGATTGATGTTGTCAATCCCGCAACCGAGGGGGTTGTCGGTGGCGTACCGGCAGGGACCGCTGTTGATATTGATCGTGCCGTAGCGGCAGCCGGCAATGCGCTGTCCGGCTGGGCGGCCACCAACCCTAAGGTCAGAGCCGGTTATATGACCCAGATCCATGAAGAACTGGTGGCGCGTGGACCGGAGCTGGCAGAGTTGATCACCAATGAATTGGGGATGCCGATCAAGCTCAGTCAACGTATTCAGGCCGGATTACCGGCCGTTGTGCTGGAAACTTATATCAAGTTGCTGGAGGAATTCCCTTTTTCCGAAAAAATCGGTAATTCGCTGGTGTTAAAGGAACCAATAGGTGTTGTTGCTGCCATTACTCCCTGGAACTATCCGTTACATCAACTCATGATCAAGATTGCCGCCGCCCTGGCTGCCGGTTGTACAATAGTAGCTAAACCGAGCGAATTGACTCCGCTCAACGCTTTTGTGCTGGCAGAGATCATCGATTCCAGCGGTCTGCCGGCTGGCGTGTTCAATCTGGTGTCGGGTTACGGCGCCGGTGCCGGCGAAGCCCTTGTGTCCCATCCCGATGTTGACATGGTCTCTTTCACCGGTTCTACGGTCACTGGTAAACGCATTATGGCTCTTGGAGCGCAGAACGTTAAACGGGTGGCTCTGGAGCTGGGGGGGAAGTCGGCAGCGGTTCTGCTGGAGGATGCGAATATTGAAGCGGCCGTGAAAGTCACTGTGAGTAGCTGTTTTCTTAATTCCGGCCAGACCTGTAACGCTCACACGCGCATGCTGGTTCCACAGCAGAAGTATCAAGAGGTCGCTGATCTGGTCTGCCATCATGCCGCGACCTATATTCCGGAAAATCCCCTTAACACCCAGACCCGTATCGGGCCCCTGGTTTCTTCCGGACAACGGGAAAGGGTGCTGGAGTATATAAGCAGCGGCATTGCCGATGGCGCAGAATTATTGCACGGTGGCGTTGAGCCACCGGACGGACTCCCTTTGGGTTACTACGTGCGCCCAACAGTTTTCGGTCGCGTAACCAGGGAGATGAGAATCGCCCGGGAAGAGATATTCGGACCGGTCCTGTCGATCATGACCTATGACGACGAGGACGAAGCGATAGAAATTGCCAATGACAGTATTTATGGCCTGGCAGGAGGGGTCTGGTCGGCCGATACGGATCATGCCGAACGGGTAGCCAGAAAGTTGCAGACCGGTCAGGTTGATATTAACGGCGGTCGTTTTAATCCGCTGGCGCCCTTTGGTGGTTACAAACAGTCCGGTAATGGTCGCGAGCTGGGGCGCTACGGCCTGGAGGAGTATCTGCAGACCAAGTCGCTCCAGTTCTAACGACAGCACCTGAAAACAGAGTGCGTGACACTTGACTTCAGGACAGGATCAGGTAAGATGTCCTGCAAAACCGATGGCATTGTCTTTTGTTATCGTAAATAGCGATGATAAAAGGTGTTCGTCCTGCAAGGTTTTATCAGGGAGGTTACATTATGGGAGAAGAGAAGCTGAGAAAAATGCTGGCGGGTATGGGGATTGCCACTCTGGTTTCGGCAGCGGGTGTTTCGTTGCCACCGCCGGTTAACGCTTCAAGTGGTTGAGGCTCAAAAGATGACAGTGCGGTCAGCACTGACAAAGAGCAGAAAGACGCAGGCAGTGGTTGAGGTGGTCAGACAGACGGTGCCGTGAGCACCGACGATGAAGAGAAAAAACGTAAGCCCGCGGGCAGTGGCTGAAGTGGTGAAACAGACGGTGCCGTGAGCACCGACGATGAAAAAAAAGAGCCCGGAGACAGTGGCTGATAAGCATGGCTAATCGGTATCGTTGATACCGAATCATTATTTTTGTGATAAAGGCTTTACCGCAAGGGGTCGACTGAGCTTGAATGTTCATTCGGCCCTTTTTTTTAAGGAGAGATACTGGTGGAGGCAAAAACAGGCTGCCCGGTGACCTGGACATTGTTGTCAGCGGAGCATCAGTTGCGGTGGCAGGGTGTGTATGTTGTTGGCTGTGACGTTCGGGAGAGTCTGCGTGCTGTGTTGCCGGATAATTCATGGTTACCTGATCTTGCTGCCACCGAGCAGGCCGGTTGTCACCTCAGGTTGCAGCCGCCGGTGCCCGAGTTCGCCGATCATCCGGATAAGATCACCCTTAACCCCAGCCTTGAGGTTGTTGAGGTGGCATGGCGGGGGTTGCTGAACGTTCTTGCCGGAGAATCGGCAGATCCACAGCCTGGAACTGAGTATTTGTTGTTCTGGCGGCATCCCCGCAGCGGGCGTTTCCGCTGCGACGTCGCCTCGGCAGCGGATCTGCTGGCATTGAAAATAATCGCTGAAAACCTGGATCCACGTGCTGTTGCCGCCACCAGCAGGAAGCCTGTCGGCGCAATTGACCGGGTGATTGAAAAAGCGGTGCTGCGTGGACTACTTCAGAGTCCGCCATCCAAGCTGACACGCTTATCGGGTGGTTTTCCCGTCGGCACTGAGATATCAGAAAAATTTCTGTCCTCTCCGGCTTTTACGCTGCAGTGGCATATCACCCAGAAATGTGACCTGCACTGTCGCCATTGCTACGATCGCAGTGATCAGACGGATATCCCTCTGGATCAGGGGGTGCAGATTCTGGATCAGATGCGCGACTTCTGCCTCAGCCACCACGTCTATGGCCAGATATCCTTTAGTGGTGGCAACCCTTTCATGCATCCGGACTTTTTTACTCTTTATCGGGAGGCGGTCGAGAGAAATCTCATTGTCGCGGTGCTGGGCAATCCGATCGACGAAGAGCAGTTGCGAACGTTGATTGCCATTGAGCCGCCGGCCTTTTACCAGGTGAGCCTTGAAGGGCTCCAGGATCATAACGACATGATTCGCGGGGCGGGCAACTTTGCTGCCGTTATCGATTTTCTGCAGATATTACGGGAAAATCAGATACCCTCCCGAGTGATGCTGACCCTGACCGAGGAAAATGTTGAAGAGGTCCTCCCCCTGGCGGAATTTTTGCGCGACAAGGCTGATCTGTTTACTTATAACCGACTGTCCATGGTGGGCGAAGGGGCCGCTCTGCAATCTGCTCTGGGAACGAATTACCAGGATTTTATCAAAGACTATATCGCGGCACGGAAAAACAATCCGATAATTGCCCAGAAGGACAATCTGATCAATATCGTGCGCGACCAGCAGGGTCTGGAGTTTTTTGGCGGCTGTACCGGTTTTGGTTGCGGTGCCGCCTTTAATTTTGTTGCTATCCTGCCGAACGGCGAGGTCCACGCCTGTCGGAAATATCCCTCCCCTATCGGTAATATCCATCAGCACAGTCTTGCAGAAATTTATTATTCAGAGCAGGCAAAGGCCTATCGCCACGGACCATCAGATTGTTCCGGGTGCCATCTGCGTGCCGTCTGTGGCGGATGTCCGGCTGTTACCTACGGTTGTGGTCGTGAACCCCTGGTCGTTAAAGATCCTGCTTGTTTTGTCAATACCAAAGGGTGATGAATCAGTCAGCAAGCTCCGATTCAAACGGAACCAGCAGAATTTCGATGCGCCGATTCCGGGCGCGGCCTTCTGCGGTATCGTTGTCGGCAATCGGCCGGTACTCGCTGAACCCGGCAGCAATCATGCGATTGCCCGGCAATCCCACGTCTTGCTGGAGAAAGTGGATGACGCTGGTTGCGCGGGCTGTTGACAGCTCCCAGTTGGTCGGAAAGCGTTCCTTTAAGGCAGGGCTGATCGGAACATTGTCGGTATGACCGGCAACCTGCAGGGCGCGATCCGGAAAGCGATTGAGCACATCACCGAGATTTTTCAGTACCTTTTTCCCCTCATCACGCAGGCGGGTATCACCCGAAGCGAACAGAATCTGGTTAAGCAGGTTGACTGTCAGCTTGCCTTCCAGATTTGAGATTGTCAATTCGCCGCGTTTGATTTCATCCTCCAGAGCATCAACCAGTTCGTTATAGGTATTTCTGACCTGGGCAAGTCGCGCTTCACGGGCGATACGTTCTTTGTCCAGGGCCTGATTGAGTTCTTCGACGGTCGCCAGAAGGTGATCATTGGTCTGTTGCATGTCTGCTAGTTGCGTCTGCAACGATTCAATCTGCTGTTGATGGAGGGAAAGATTGCCCTCCTGGCGCTCCTGGGTGGCGTTGGCACGCAGCAGGTCGCGCTGCAGCTTGGAATTCTGTTGCAAGACATCGACCAGTCGGGTGTTGAGGGCCACCAGGTCAGCCTGAAGGACCTGTTTTTCCTGACGTAACTCGGCAACCGTGGCAGTCAGGCTGGAAACGTCTTCGCTGAGCAGTTCTGCTTCGTTGACTTTTTGCTGATAACTGTTCTTGCTGACACATCCGGCAGCCAGAAACAGCAGACCGATCAGAACAAGGAATCTGAAAGTTTTCATTTGTTGCTCCTTGGAGAAATGCAGCAATCCAACCTCTCTAAAACTGCCTTATTTTTATCACAAGTTACGGAAATGTAAAGGGGATTTGCTGCTCCATAGAAGGTGTTTTCAGTTGCGATCGGGAACTTCGATATGCTATAGATGTACCTCATTTGTGGCGGGATTTCCAATGTTTCATGGACTGCCGTTAGTGTTGCCGGGAGATAGTGATGCAGTTTGAAATCGAAAGGATCGTACGTACTGCCCTGCAGGAAGATATCGGGCTGGGTGATGTTACTTCCCAAGCGATTGTTTCGCACGACTCGACAGTGCGGGCAGAGTTTGTTGCCAAGGAGGACTTTGTCCTTGCCGGCCTGGATGTTGCTGCGGCCGTTTTCCATCAACTGGACCCGGACATCGATTTTGAAAAAATTTTTGTCGACGGACAAAAAGTGAATAAAGGTGAAGTGCTTGCCTGGATCAGGGGGCCGGCGCTGTTGCTGCTGCAGGCAGAGCGGGTGGCACTGAATCTGCTGCAGCGCATGTCGGGGATTGCTACTCTCACGGCCCGGTTTGTTGCCGCGGTTCAGGGTACTGACGCGATTATTGTTGACACCCGCAAGACCGTCCCGGGACTGCGCGCCCTGGATAAATATGCGGTGCGTACCGGTGGTGGGCGCAATCACCGGATTGGTCTTTTTGATGGTGTGTTGATCAAGGAAAACCACATCGTTGCTGCCGGTGGCATAACAGAAGCGATTTGTCGCGCGCAGCAAAAACTGCCCCATACCCTCAAAATAGAGATTGAAACCCGTAGCCTGGACGAAGTCCAGCAGGCCCTCGACGCCGGCGCCGATATCATTATGCTGGATAATATGGAGAACGCTGACATGGCAAGGGCGGTTGAGTTGATTGGCGGCCGAGCCCTGACAGAGGCTTCCGGAGGGGTGAGTCTGGAACGCGTTCGTGAAATTGCTGAAACCGGTGTTCAAATTATTTCTGTCGGAGCACTGACCCATTCAGTCGTCGCTGCCGATATCTCGATGCTGTTCAAGTGACACAGGTGCCCTTGTCATCACGGGAACGTATTCTTGAACTGCTGCGTTGTCATTCGTCCGACTGGTTGTCTGGCGAGCAGATCAGTCGAGATCTGCAATTGTCGCGCACGGCAGTCTGGAAGCAGATCAATGCACTGCGTGGCCTGGGCATATCAATAGAATCGCAGCATGCCAGGGGGTATCGATTACTTGAAGCGCCCGACCTGTTGCTCCGTACAGAGGTGCTGACGGGGTTGAATCCCCGGGTGATTCCCCGCTCACTGGAGTTGCTCGCGGCTACCGACTCAACAAACCTGCAGTTAAGAAAGAAAGCCGAAGCCGGAGCTGTGGAAGGAACCGTTCTGGTTGCCGATCAGCAGTTGGCAGGCAAGGGACGACTGGGCCGTGCATGGGCATCACCGGCCGGGGTTAACCTTTACTGTTCATTACTGTTGCGTCCGCAGATACCCGTTCAGCAAGCATCCCAGTTCACGTTCCTTTCTGCGGTGGCGGTCGTTGACGCCCTTAAGTCTGTCTGTTCGATTACAGCAGAAGTTAAGTGGCCCAATGACATTCTCGTCGGTGGTGCCAAGATCGCCGGCTTGCTTAATGAGATGAGTGCCGAAACAGAACAGATCAATTATGTCGTGCTGGGAATCGGGGTTAATGTGAATATGACGGCAGATCAGTTTCCGGACGAACTGAATTATCCGGCAACGTCGGTTCTGCTCGAAACCGGCGGGCAGATACCACGTCGCCATTTTTTGCGCGCATTGCTTGAGCGCCTGGATTTTTATTATTGTGAGTTTCTCGACCAGGGATTTGCTCCGATCCGACGACGCTGGGAACAGAGGTGTCCGATCATCAACCGCCAAGTTCGTGTGAACAATGAACTCACCGGAACGGTTGTTGGCCTCGAAGCGGACGGCGCTTTACGTCTGCAGCTTGACTCCGGTCTGGTTGAGCGGGTGGTAGCCGGTGATGTGCGTGTGGTCAACAGCAAATAACAGCGAAAAGGATAAATCCGGATCATGCTTCTGGTGATTGACGTAGGTAACAGCAACACTGTCCTGGGAGTTTATCAGGGACAGCGCCTGATCCATGACTGGCGGATTGCTACCGATAAGCACCGTCCCTTCGATGAGTATGCCATGGTGGTACACCAGCTGTTCCAGCTCTGTGGTATCAGTTTTGGTGACTTGAAGGATGTGATTGTTTCCAGTGTTGTCCCTTCGATGTTGAGCACGATCGATGGGCTCTGTAAAAAATATTTTCACCTGACGCCCTACGTGGTTGGACC
>JAWLDI010000115.1:0-7930 GCA_041686715.1 Pelovirga sp. | reverse complement strand
TGACTGTTTGCGTTCACTGGAAAAGCAGGCGTTAAAAAAACGGGTAGAGCAACTGCTGCTGGAACAGATTCCGGCTGCCGAGGCTCATGGAGATACCGACGCAGCCAATCGGTTTCGGACAGAGCTTTCGCAACTGCAATTACAGATCAAGACCCAGTCAGGAACAAAAAATAAATAAAAAATCGCAACAGCATTTAAATTTTGAGAAAACCGGCTAAACTTGACGATACTGGTTAATATTACTTTGCGAATCTTTCGAGTTATGGAGATTTAATACCGATGGCGAAAAAAACCAATCCAGAAGAGGTCCAGCAATTGATTGACATGGGTAAGGAAAAAGGCTTCCTGACCTATGACGAGGTTAACGATATGCTTCCCGCTAATATGGTGTCTTCAGAGCAGCTTGAAGACGTGATGAGCATGTTTGGTGAGATGGATATCGAAATTGTAGAAAATGACAGCAAAATAGCCACCAGCAAAGACGTGGATCTCGATGAAGACGATGAAGACGAGGGAGATGTCGAACTGGCGGCCGGAACGCTTGGCAAGACCAGCGACCCGGTACGTATGTATTTGCGTGAAATGGGACAGGTTGCTCTGCTGACGCGGGAGGGGGAGGTCGAGATTGCCAAGCGGATCGAGGAGGGTGATGCTCTGGTGGCCAAGGTGATCATGCGGACACCGATTGCTGCCCGGGAGGTGATGCTGCTGCTTGGAAAACTCGACAGGGGGCAGATCGGTGTTTCCGAAATTACCCGTGAGTACGACGAGGAAGAGGGCGGGGAAGCTGAAGGCAGACAGCGTCAGCGCCTGATGGAGTTGCGAGAAAAACTGCTGCCGCTGGAGCAGCAGCTCAATGAAATTGAACAAATGCTGCAGGAAGAGACAGCGGTCCGCAAGACGAAAAAACTGAAAAAAGACGAGCTCGACGCACGGGCGAAGATGACAGAACTGTTGCGCGAAGTGCGTCTGAAGGATTTCCAGATTGCGAAAATTGTTGATCGTCTTAAAGACATGGGAACCCAGGTCAAAAAAGGGCAGGCGGAAATCAGTGCCTGTGAGCAGATGCTCAATCGTCCGCGCACGGAAATCGGTGCATACCTGACCCGAATGCGTCAGAGTGATGAAGAGGCTCATGCCATTGCCAAGGAACTCCAGGTGTCAGGTGATGTCCTGCTGTCGGTGGAAAAACGCCTGGCGGCTGCAGAACGCAAATTCCGGCGGGTCGAGGCTGAGTCGGGTTTTGAGCCGGGAGAGCTGCAGGAGTATCTGAAAGAGGTTTACAAGGGCGAGTGGATTGCTAAAAAAGCGAAAGCTGAGTTGATTGAAGCCAACCTGCGGCTGGTCGTTTCCATTGCCAAAAAATACACCAATCGTGGACTGCAGTTTCTGGATCTGATACAGGAGGGAAATATCGGATTGATGAAGGCGGTTGACAAGTTTGAGTACCGTCGGGGCTACAAGTTTTCCACCTATGCCACCTGGTGGATTCGCCAGGCCATTACCCGCGCCATTGCCGATCAGGCACGCACGATTCGCATTCCCGTACACATGATAGAGACCATCAACAAACTGATTCGTACAACCCGCCAGCTGGTTCAGGAATGTGGGCGCGAACCGACACCGGAAGAAATTGCCGAACGGATGGACCTCCCCCTCGACAAGGTGCGGCGGGTATTGAAGATCGCCAAGGAACCGATCAGTCTTGAGACTCCTATCGGTGAAGAGGAGGACTCTTCCCTCGGCGATTTCATTGAAGATAAGGGGGTTGTTTCACCCCTTGAAGCTGTGATCAAGGGGAACCTTGGCGACCAGACGTCGCGGGTGCTGGCTTCCCTGACCCCGCGGGAAGAAAGGGTTCTGCGCATGCGCTTCGGGATTGGTGAAAAGTCGGATCATACCTTGGAAGAGGTCGGGCAGGATTTCAACGTGACACGTGAACGGATTCGTCAGATTGAGGCCAAGGCGCTGCGCAAGTTGCGTCATCCCAGCCGGTCAAAGCGGCTGCGTGGCTTTTCTTCGGTTGACTGACAGCCTGAGCCGGCGATCAGAAGTAACGAGTTGTCCAGATGAGTGAAAAAGGTTCTTGACAGCAGGCGACAATTTTTCTTATTGTTTTCTCTTGCGCTTATGCATAATTGTGAAAAGGGCCTATAGCTCAGTTGGTCAGAGCCGCCGGCTCATAACCGGCTGGTCCCAGGTTCGAGTCCTGGTGGGCCCACCAATTTCTCCTGGTTGTTGGTGGTTGTGTTGATATTCAAAAGGTTTTTCAGATTGATGCAAAACAAGCAATTGATAGAACTAACCTCCCGTACCAACAATGGTGAGGCAGCCTGATGAAAACAGCTTCAGGATATCGGAACCAGAAAAAAAAGATCCAGACCAAGAGTGCACCGGAAAACCAGTGCACTCTTTCTTTTTGTCCAACGGTAATATGACAGGGTAGTAATGGCTGAGGAAAAAAACGCGCGACTGGCAGATGTTATCGGTTTGATCAATCGAATTTCACCCCCGCATCTGGCGGAAGATTGGGACAATGTCGGACTGCAGGTCGGCGATCCAACCGCGACCATTGAGCGGGTGCTCATATGTCTCGACGTTGACAGAGATGCCGTTGAAGAAGCAGGGCGGCTTGGCGCCCAATTGATTGTTTCCCACCATCCCCTGATTTTCCGGCCGCTGAAACGACTGACTCGTGCTGAGCCTCAGGGGGATATTATTTACCGAGCCATCCAGCAGAATACTGCCATTGTTGCTGCTCATACCAACCTTGATCGCGCTGTCGACGGTCTGAACGACTGGCTCGCAGAGGAGCTCGGTCTGGCAGCTGTTGTTCCCCTTGAACCTGCCCGCACTGATGGCTACCGGAAGCTGGTGGTCTATGTTCCCAGCGGCCACGAAAATGACGTAATGGATGCCATGTTCAAGGCTGGAGCAGGGCATATCGGTGCCTATGATCGATGCTCTTTTCGTACCATTGGTACAGGGACTTTTCGTGGCGGTGCCGATACTGATCCCTTCATCGGTACCCCTGGATCGCAGGAGGAGGCCGAAGAATTGCGGCTGGAAACAATCATACCTGTTCATCTCCAGGAGCGGGTCGTGACGCGAATGATCAAGGCTCATCCTTACGAAGAGGTTGCCTATGACCTGATTCCGTTAGCTAATCCGGTTGCCGGCCCTGGTCTGGGACGGATCGGCGTGTTGGACGAACCCTTGCCCCTTGGCGATTTTTCGCGACAGGTCAAGGCTTCGTTGGGGCTTGCCGCCTTGCGCCTGGTGGGTGACAGCAATCAGTCGATCAGTAAGGTTGCCGTGTGCGGTGGCTCCGGTATGGCCATTTATGCCGATGCCCTTCGCCACGGAGCGGATTGTCTGGTCAGCGGTGATATCAAGTTTCACGAGGCGCTCCGGGCTCGTACTGATGGTATGGCGCTGATTGATGCCGGCCACTTCGGCACAGAAAAAATCATGATCACGAGGCTGTCGGAAAAATTAACGGCGTTAGCTGCGCAACAGCATTACCGGTTGGAAGTTTTTGCCATGACAACTGAAAACGATCCTTTTACGACCATCACTTGAATCAAAAAACATGTCACCAACGGAGGTATCGCGTGCAAGAAAAGATGAACCTGCTCAGGGATTTGCAGGAGATCGATCAGGAGATTAGCAACATTGAAGCCACTCGCAAAGGGTACCAGGATGAACTCGCAGTTTTTGCCACCGAGGCGGCGGAAGTGCAGGCCATGCTGGATCAACTGAATACCGAGATTGATCGACTGCGCCAGGATGAAGCTCAGATTGAACAGGAGCTCCACAAAAAAAAGGACAACGTGGAGCGGGTCGAATCCCGTCTGCCCGGTATCCAGACCCAGAAAGAATATGTGGCTGTGCTCAAAGAAATAGATATCGCCAAAAAAGAGAATAAGGAGATGGAAGACCAGCTGGAGGAAAAACGCAAGGAGATCAGCCTGCTTGTAGAAGATCAGCAGGAAAAAGAGTCTGCTCTGGCTACCATCAATCAGAACGCCGAGGCACGCGGCAGCGAACTTGAAGAGTTACTGACCCAGTCCGGTAGCCAGCTCGAAAAGCAGACCCGGAATCGTGATTCAGTTGCTGCCGACGTACCCAAGAATCTTTTACGGAAATACCAGGGTCTGTTCAAGCGCAGAAACGGACAGGCTCTTGCCGTTGCCAGAAACGGTGCCTGCCTGGGGTGCAATATGCAGTTGCCGCCGCAGTTGTTCAATCAGTTGTTGCAGGGTGTGGATTTACAGACCTGTCCTCACTGTAATCGCATCCTGTATGTCGAGACAGAGGGTTAAGCTTACGGCTGGAGAAGGACAGATGATCGCCGCCCGCCATGGTTCGCCAGGGCAGGGGGAGGAAAGTCCGGGCTCCACAGGACGGGATGGTTCCTAACGGGAACCGGGGGCGACCCCAGGGAAAGTGCCACAGAGAGCAGACCGCCTGCCGCAGCTTTTAGCATCGGCAGGTAAGGGTGAAAGGGTGAGGTAAGAGCTCACCAGTTCCGGCGGTGACGTCGGAAGCTAGGTAAACCCCATCCGGAGCAAGGCCAAATAGGGGAACGTTAGAGGGTGGTCCGCCCGAAGTTCCCGGGTTGGCTGCTGGAGGTTGCCGGCAACGGTAATCCTAGATGAATGATCATCACCCTGGAACAGGCAACTGTTTCCGGGAACAGAACCCGGCTTATGGACTTCTCCGGCCTTTTATACAGTAACGGCAGCATGATTCGAGTCATACTGCCGTTTTTTTTGGATAGCGGATGCATCAACACCGGCAACAGTTGTGGGCACAGATTGTCACCGAGGTAGTGTCACAATACCAGACACTGGAATCGGCTGAAAAGGTCTGGCTGCAACCAATGTTGCATGAAATCGCTGCTCTGCAGCAGCAATTGGACCGTCTGTTTATGACTGCCGCCGGCGAACAGCATTGTGCCCGGTGTGCCGGCGATTGTTGCTCAGCCGGTCATCATCACATGACCCTGGTTAACCTGCTTCAGTATATCAGTCGGCAGGAGCAGCCACCAGAGCCCGACTTTAACCTTTGTTGCCCTTTTCTGGCTGACCGGGGTTGCGTGTTGCCGGCAGCGCGGCGGCCTTATAATTGTATTTCATTTATCTGTGATATAATCGAGTCCTCGCTGAAGGCCGAGCAGGTCACGGAGTTTTACCGGCTTGAGGGCCGCTTGAGGCAGTTATATCTGGCTGTCGCCCGGCGTTATCAGGGTGCGGCTATGACAGGCCTGCTGTTGCAGTACGGGCGTCTGCAGGGACATTCTTTCTTTTCAGTCCGGGATCAAATAGATGCCGAAGGATAATTGTTATGTCGTTGAGTTTTGACCGTAGCAACGGTGACATTGATGAATATATCGATCTGATCATGAGCAAGGCGGGAGTGAATCATCAGCGTCTGATTCGCGAAATGATTATTACCGCGCTTAAGTCGGGGCAGGAAAACAGTTACATGGCGGATCAGAAACTGATGCGTACGACAATGAAGGAGATGCGCTATACCAACAAAATATTTTCACCTTATCGGCACCGGAAAAAAGTCACTGTTTTCGGCAGTGCCAGAACGGCGCCGGATGAACCGATTTACCGGACCTGCGTTGATTTCTGTCGCATGCTGGTCGAGCATAACTACATGGTGATTACCGGGGGAGGGCCAGGGATCATGCTGGCCGGTAATGAGGGCGCTGGAGTCGCAAACTCTTTTGCCGTCAATATCCATCTACCCTTCGAACAGGAAACAAACCCGGTGATGAACGAAGATAAGAAGGTCATCACCTACCGGTATTTTTTCAATCGCAAAGTAGCTTTCCTGAAGGAGGCACATGCTGTGGCTCTGTTTCCCGGTGGTTTCGGCACCCTTGATGAGGCCATGGAGGTCATGACCCTGGTCCAGACGGGAAAGAATCCGCCAATTCCCCTGGTGCTTATCGATGATGACGGCGGCTACTGGGACGAATGGTTTAAATTTCTGCGTGACAGCTTGTTCAAACGTGGCCTGATTTCCGGCGAGGATTTCGGTTTGTTTACCATTACCCGCGATTATCGTGAGGCAGTTGCTGTTATTGATGACTTTTATCGCAATTACCATTCCATGCGCTACGTCGGTAAAAAGCTGGTCATCCGCTTGAATAAACAGCTTAGCCAGGAAGAGTGTGACACCCTGATCAGCGAGTTTGGTGGAATTCTTGCTCCGGGAGGAACCATGATACTTAATGAAGCGTTACCGGAAGAACATGACCAGCCGGATTTGAACAAACTGCCAAGGTTAATTGTTGACTTTAATCAGCGCAGTTTCGGGTTGCTCAGTGCCCTGATCCGCCGCATCAATGTCTTCTAACGGCAGCTGTTCGGCTTCGTCCTTGCGCAGGCCCCCCAACCCTGTGCGGAACAGATACTTCTAAAGAATATCAACATGACTATTGAACATACTGGAATCCCCATCAGCCCGACGCGGGTCGACATCTGTCGCCATGACCTCAGGCGCATGCATAGCCTGGCTCGTGCCCTGTTCCGTTTAAGTCGGCGTAATTCCTACCGCCAGTTGGTCTTTCCCCAGGTGCCTGATGTTGCGCGCTTTGACCCGGGCCATGCCGCCTTGATGATGGGGTACGATTTTCATCTGGGGCCGGACGGGCCGCGGCTGATCGAGGTGAATACCAATGCCGGAGGTGCCTATGTTGCCTGGCAAAGTCAGATGCTGGATCTACAGGGTGGCGATGGTATCCCCCTGTCCGACCGCTATCAGCAACGGCTCTTCGCCAGTTATCAGCGTGAATGGCGGGAATTTTCCAGATCGCGGCAACCATTAAAATCGCTGGTGATTCTTGATGAAGATCCGCCGAATCAGCCCCTCTACCCCGAAATGGTCAGTTGCCGTGAGTGGCTTGTCGGTCATGGTATTGATGCCGTCATTGCTGACCCGGCAGAATTGCGGGCCGGTGCTGACGGCGTATTGTACCAGGGACAGCGCATAGATATGATCTACAATCGCCACTGTGATTTTTTTCTCGAAGAGGAGTCTCTTGCTGCGCTGCGTACTGCTTACCTGGAGGGAACTGTCTGTCTGTCGCCCAACCCTTTTGCATACGGATTACTGGCTGATAAACGCCGGCTGGTGGTGTGGTCGGATAAGGCGGTTTTGAGTGATTTGGGGTTGCCGCAGAAAAAAATACAGATGTTACTGGAGATGGTGCCACATAGCAGAATGATGAGTGAGATGGATCAGGATCTGCTGTGGGACAAACGCAAAGGCCTGACTTTCAAGCCGGTGAACAAGTTCGGCGGCCGTGGCGTGTTGATGGGAAAAAGTATCACCCGCAAGCGTTTTGGCGAAATGGATCCGGACTCAACCCTGGTGCAGGAGCTTGTGCCCCCGTCCCAGGTAACAAACCAGGATGGTGACTCCTTCAAAGTTGACCTGCGCCTGTTTGTTTACCGCGATCATCTTCTCGGTATTGGTGCCCGCCTTTATCAGGGGCAACTGACCAATCTGCGAACACCGGGAGGGGGGTTTGCGCCGGTACGGATCGTCTGATCATGCGGTAACCACAGGACCTTTTCCCAAGTAGCTTGAAAATTGCCAACTTTTCCTAGTAGCCAAGTCCCCCTTGATAAAGGGGGATTTAGGGGGATTTGCCTGAGATTGCTGGAAAAAATCCCCTCTGCCCCCCTTTGTCAAGGGGGGAATGTTCTGTCAAAGATTCGTATTAATCAAAAAAGTTACTTTTTGGATTTCGCTCAAAGGGGTGTGAGTCGTTATATCCCAGAAACGGTTAGCCCTGTGGTTTGCCATTTAATACTTTCCGAACTCCTCATCATCCAGGGCAATGGCTTTTGTGCCGCTGCTCTTTTTTTGTGGTTGTTCCGGCGACTCTCCCCAGCCGGCCCGGCTT
>JAWLDI010000114.1:0-7956 GCA_041686715.1 Pelovirga sp. | reverse complement strand
GGTTGCCACCGATCTTGATGAAAACAAGGAGGTCTGGCTGTCGACTGGGCCGCTGTTCGATGCCCTTCGAGCTTCTATAGCCTTTCCCACTGTTTTTTCAGCCATGAATTACGATGGTAAAACCCTGGTAGACGGCGGCCTACTTAACCCGGTGCCGATTGCACCGACACTGCACGATCATACCGATCTGACGATAGCCGTCAGTTTGAGTGGAAAGTCGAAAAAAATATCAGAGCCGGTGCCGGAAATTGCCGGAAAGAATTCCAAAAATGGTGGTTATCATCAGAAAATCATCGATTTTATCGAAGTTTTACAGCGTAAAGGGGGGGACCGGACGCATCAGCAGGACGAGGGGTTTTTTGATGTTATTTCCAAAAGCCTGGATGCTATGCAGTCGACAATCGCGCGACTCAAACTTGCCGCTTATACGCCTGATATTGTAATAGAAATACCTAAAAATGTTTGTACAATCTATGAATTTGAGCGCGCCCGTGAACTGATTGAGATCGGTCGCAATGAAACAGAATCCATACTGAACAATTATTTTACCAATGACTGACCGGCTTTATCGCCATGCTGCCGGAATATAGTGGAGGAACAACCAAATGCTGCGCTTTTTTATCATTTTACTTCTTTTGTCTGCTTTATCTTGTCCTGTCGTGGCAACAGCTGCCAATCTCAGTGACAGAGTGCAGGAACACCAGCTCGAAAATGGATTGACAGTTTTGCTGCTGGAACGGCACAGCTCTCCAACTGTTGCTGCCTATATCTCCTTCAAAGTGGGCTCCGTTAATGAAAACAGCGAACAGCGCGGGATTGCCCACATGCTCGAACATATGCTTTTTAAAGGGACCAATACCCTGGGAACTCGTGATTATGAGTCAGAGCAGCCTTTGTTGAAAAAGATCGAAGAGGTTGGCGAGAAGATTACCAGACTGAATTTCCAGCCGGATGCTGATGAACAAGAACTCAAGCGCCTCCGAGAAAGGTTACAGCTGCTCCAGCAGGAGCATCGGGATTATGTTGTTAAAGACGAGTTCGCCCGTATTTACGCCGAACATGGTGGCGTCGGCTTTAATGCGTTTACCAGTAAAGATCAGACAAGCTATCTGATTAACCTGCCTGCTAACAAACTTGAATTGTGGGCGGCTATTGAGTCAGATCGTCTCAAAAATGCTGTTTTTCGTGAATTTTTCACCGAGCGTGAGGTTGTTCAGGAGGAACGCCGTCGGGCGGTCGATATTAATCCCGGGGGCAAACTCTACGAGAATCTGCTGGCAACAGCTTATCAGGTTCATCCTTATCGTCATCCGATCATCGGCTGGCACTCGGATATTCAGGGATACAGTCTGCCTCAGATTCGAGATTTTTTTCACCGATATTATACCCCTGACAATATGGTTATCACGCTGGTCGGGGCATTCAACAGTGCCGACACTCTGGCCCTGGTTGAACGCTATTTCGGCGAACTGCCGGCTTCATCCGACACGACGCTGATAACAGACAAGGAGCCTCAGCAGCAGGGAGAGCGGCGGGTTCATGTCAATTTTGATGCTGAACCCCGTATGATGGTTGCTTATCACAAACCTACGGCGCCTCATGCAGATGATTACGCGTTTGATATTCTTGCTCGTGCGCTTGCTCACGGTCGAACTTCACGTTTATATCAATCGCTGGTTATTGACCGCCAGCTGGTCAGCGACGTCGGCGTGTTCAGCGCCCCGGGTTCACGTTACGACAACCTGTTTATTATCAGCCTTTACCCGCGTCGCGATGTTACCCTGGCAACAATTGAACACGCTCTCGATGAAGAAATGCAACGGCTTGTTGCTGACCCTTTGACAGAGGCGGATATTGAAAAAGCCCGTCATCAGATGATGACCTTGATGCTGCGCGGTATGCGTACCAACAGTGGCCTGGCGCGGATGCTTTCCAGCTTTGAGATCCTCGGCGACTGGAAATATCTGGTTGAATATGAAGACCGGTTGAATGCCGTTGATACCCAGGATCTGACAGGGATAGCCAGGCGCTATCTGCAACGCAGCAATCGCACGGTGGCAATCTTGAGTCGGGGAGGGGACCAGTGAGAAAGTTAATCCTTATAACCGCTGTCATTCTGTTTGTCTTTGTGCACCTAGTGGGGGCAGTATCATCACAGCACCCTGATCAGTTAACCTTTCCACCCCTTGAACTGTCTTTTCCGCAGATAGAGGATTATCAGACTGTCAATGGGATGAACGTCTACTTCAAGACGGATGAAGAGCTTCCATTAGTGGATCTGACAGTGATGATCCGTGGTGGTAGTATCCATGATCCGCTAGAAAAAATCGGGCTGGCGCAGTTGTTTTCCCGGTCGCTGGAAACCGGCGGCACGAAAAATTACACCCCTGAACAACTCGAACAGGAGCTTGACCTGATGGCTGCTGAGTTGACGGTTTCCAACAGCAGTTACAGTTATCAGGTTGATCTTTCCATTCATCAGCGTGATTTAACCAGGGCGATGGAGATTCTTGCTGATCTGCTTCGACGCCCGCGTTTTGATGATGATCGTGTTGAACTGGCGCGCCAGCAACTGATCGCTTCTGTTCACCGCCGGAATGACCGCCCTGCCGGTATTGCCGGGCGTTATCTTGCTCAAGCAGTTAACCCGGGCCACCCGTTCGGCCTGGAGCCGGTACTTGAAACGGTAAATAATCTGTCACGTGAGGATCTGCATGCCGTCCACGAGCGTTTTTTCCAACCGCAACACCTGTGGTGGGGCGTTTCGGGGGCTGTTACCGAAGAACAGTTTTCAGCTTTGCTATCCCGTCATTTTGCCGACTGGAGCCGTCATGCTGAAGTTGATCAGGAGTTTCCGCCACTACCGGAACCCCTCGATGCCGCAACCTATGTTGTCGACAGAAAACTGAGCCAGACAACCCTGATGATGGGACATCGAGGTATCAGTAAGGACAACCCCGATCTTCATGCAGTGCGGTTGGCCAACTATATTCTCGGTGGTGGTGGGTTTAATTCACGTCTGATGCGAGAAATTCGCTCCAATCGTGGTCTGGCCTACTCTATTTATTCACGGTTTCAACCCGGCCGCTATCTGCCGGAGCTTTTTACTGTTGCCGGCGAAACCAGGAATGACAGTGCAATAGAAGTGATGCGGCTGGTCCGTCGTCTAATTGACGAAATGCGTGAAGTGCCGGTGTCTTCAGAAGAAATTGAATCAGCCAAGAGGAGCCTGATTAATTCCTTTATCTTTGCCTTTGAAAATACCCATGCGGTAGTGACCCAGAAAATGCGACTGGATTTTTATTCATACCCGGACGATTACCTGGAGTCTTATCAGGAGCGCATCGAAGCCTTGACCGCGGCAGATGTTCAGCGGGTGGCCAGGTTTTATCTGCAACCTGAACGTCTTCACGTTGTCCTGGTCGGAGACAGTGATATACTCTTAGCTGACTTGGACGATGATGATGATATTGTGGTTATTGAACTGGATTGATCTTCATGGGCATCTGATGACCGGGACAACAGTGGGTTAGATGGACTGGAAACAACGGATAAGACATCTGCTCTGGGAACAGAACCCGGAAGAAATGACCTGGTTGAAGCGGGCCTTGTTGCGGCAACTGCAGACGGCTGTTCTTGTCGTTCGTGATTTTTACGGCAACCGGTGTCTGTTGCGTGCTTCCGCACTGACCTACTACACCATGTTATCGCTAGTTCCCCTGTTGGCATTGACGTTTGCTCTGCTCAAGGCTTTTGGTGTACAGAACCAGCTACAGCCGATAATTCTTGAAAAACTCAATGTTGGTGACGGGAATGTCGCCAAGGTAATCGTTGAGTATATCAACAATACCCAGGTTGCCCAGATGGGTGCCGTCGGATTGATTTTTCTGCTTATTGCCGTTGTTTCCCTGTTGACAAATATCGAAGAGGCCTTTAA
This sequence comes from Pelovirga sp., assembly GCA_041686715.1. Lineage (GTDB taxonomy): Bacteria > Desulfobacterota > Desulfuromonadia > Desulfuromonadales > Geopsychrobacteraceae > Pelovirga. Next base: position 4,019 of record JAWLDI010000114.1, on the reverse strand, counting down.
CGATGTCTGGGGCGTACGACAACTGAGACCCTTGTTGCGCCGCTTTTCTGATTATCTGTCGGTCATTCTGGTTGGACCGGTACTGCTGATCAGCGCTATTTCCATGACCTCATCCCTGGTCAGTCACAGCTTTGCCCAGCGTCTGCTTGAAATGCAGATGATCGGTTCTGTGATTGTCTTTTTTTTGAAAGTGACGCCATTTATTTTCATGTGGCTTGCCTTCACCCTTCTTTATGTGTTCATGTCCAATATTAAGGTTCATTGGCGCGCGGCTTTTATCGGCGGGGTTGTCGGAGGGACGTTGTGGCAGTTGGCCCAGTTGGGCTATGTCCATTTTCAGGTCGGTGTGGCTCGTTATAATGCCATCTACGGTACCATGGCGGCGTTGCCGATTTTCATGATCTGGCTCTACCTGTCCTGGGTGATCGTACTGTTCGGCCTCGGGGTTTGTTATGCCAAACAGAATCTTCGTACCGGGGCCCGTGATCTGCGTGCTGAGGAGGTCAGTCGTTACAGTTATGAACAGGTCTGCCTCGCCATGCTGGTTATCCTGGCTGACCGTTTTCATAAAGGCGAGGAGGCGATTAAGGAAAGGCACCTGGCCGGTTTGCTGTATGTGTCACCACGTTTGTGTCGAGCCATTCTGCATCAGCTCGAACAGCTCGGTCTGGTCACCGAAATCAATGATCACTCAACTCGTTCCAGTTATCAACTTGGTCGTGATGCCGACAATTTGACTGTTGCTGCTATCCACACCATGTTGTGTCGTGCCGGAGAAGATGTACTTTACCTCCATCCGCATCCCCAGACAACAGTTGCCCTGGAAACCTGTGATCGAATGATTGCCCTGATTGACAAGGAATTTGATGATGTGACATTGAAGGATCTGGTTCTGCGCAGCGATAAGGCAGATGCTGAAAAGAAGCCATGAGGTCTGTGCGGCAGAAACAGAGGATAATCTTCTGCGGCGGCTCAGCCGGGATAGGTTTTAAGCGTAATTCGGCCATCGACAAGTTCCGCGTAGCAACGACGGCTCTGCCAGTCACCGAGGGCAATGATCTGCTGATTATTCTCCTCAAGCAATACCGGAAAATGAAAGTGACCACAGATGAGCAGGTCATAATGATCGTTAACGCTGTTGGCGGCAAAAGTCTGAAGCCATGGGGTCGGGTCGTAGTTTTTCGTCAGAGGTTTCTTTTTCTGGCTTTTATTGCTCAGCCAGAGACCCAATTTCCAGATCGGATCGGGGTGGATAATGCGTGTCAGTACCTTGATGAAGCTGCTGCGCCAGAATTTTCTCAAACACAGATAGGCCGGGGTCGGATTGATAAGGTCGCCGTGGCAGAGGAGAATACTGCGGCCATCCCACTTGATCAATTCCTGTTCAGTGATAACAGTGCAGCCTAATGTGTCGCTGAAATAGGGGCCAAGGGAAAAATCATGGTTGCCTTCAACAAAATAAAGCCTGGTACCGCTGTCCGTCAGCTGTCGCAACTGTTCCAACAAAGGAACATAGGCGGCAAAAACCAGATGTCTGTAACCCAGCCAGAACTCGAAAATATCGCCCAGTAGAAACAGAGCGTCGAGATCCTGCTGGTCGTTCAAGAGCCCCATGAGGTGCTTATAGTTATCATCCTGAGCGTTGCGCAGGTGAGCATCACTGAGAAAAATTGCTTTCATGGCAGCGACTATAATGAGCCGGTGTCGGCTTGTCAATTTTTGTAAACTGATCACAAGAAAGGAGATGAGCATGGAATATCCGATGATTCATATTTGCTATCGCGTGATGAATCTTGACGCTTCGGAGAAATTTTATCAGGAAGCCTTCGGTTTTGAGATTTCCCGTAAAAAAGACTATCCGGATGGCAAATTTACCCTGTCCTATCTGACCTCTGCGGGATTGCCGTTTGAAATTGAGCTGACCTATAACTATGATCAGCAGGAACCTTATGTCATCGGCAATGGTTATTCGCACCTGGCCGTTGCTACCGATGATCTTGAGGGTTCACATCAGCGGCACACCGAAATGGGGTTGACGGTGACCCCCCTTAAGGGCCTTACCGCAGGAAAACCGCGTTTTTACTTTGTTACTGATCCTGATGGTTACCGGGTTGAAGTAGTTCGTAATACGTCGTCCTGACAGGAGCTAGTCATGTCTGAAGCAGATTTGTTCGATACCGGCAGCCTGGCTTATGAGCAAGGCGATTATTCCCGGGCTATTGATTGTTTTGAGCAGTTAATCAGGAACGAGCCCTCCGCTGAGGCCTGGTTGTTACTGGCTGAATGTCATGCGGAGTCCGGTGCCGGCAAGAAAGCCTATGAGTGCCTGAAAAAAGGTCTGGCAGCTTTTCCCCAGGATATGGACCTGCTGTTTGCTCTGGGAGATTATTATTTTGAAACCGGTGCTGATGAACAGGCCCTGCAGATTTACCAGCAGATTATCGATCAGCATCCGCAGGAAGCCGAAGCCCTGGTGTGTAAGGCGATGGTGCTGATGAATCAAAAGAAGATTGAGGCAGCTACAGCTGTATGTCAGGACGCACTGCAGATCCAGCCTGATATGATTTTTGCCCTCAATGCTCTGGGAGATATTTACTCTCATCAGGGCAGGCTGGCTGAGGCTATCGGTCTTTACCGGCAGGCAACGACACTTGATCCGGAGGATGCCCAGCCCCTGTTGAATCTGGCCGATGCTCTCTATGAGGACGGTAAACTGGAAGAAGCGGAACAGTGCTGTCTTAAGGGGCTGGCCCTGGATTCCGGTATGACGATGGGATATTTTCTTCTTGGTTCTATCTGTCTGGATCAGGATCGCACACGTGAAGCGGTTGAGTATTTTGAACAATTTTTGCGTCTTGAAAAAAGTCCCTCTGCTGAAGAACTGCGCAAAGAAGTCGCGGCGGTACTGGAGGGATTGAAATAGCACAATAAAAAAGCACAGGCTGGTTCAGGCAGCCTGTGCTTTTATTATCGTGAGCTGACGGGCAATTATTTTTTCTTGCCGGCGGCAGCCCGTTTTGCAGCTTTAAGGGGATTGATCCGAACATCTTCTGACTTGAGATCAACCTTCTTATGAGTGGCAAAGTTGCACAGACCCGACAACCATTTTGCCGCCGGGTCAGGATAAGAAGAGCAGACCTCACCGATGGTGCCGGTAACGATTCTGTTGCAACCCTGACATTCTTCAACGACGACTTTACAACTGCCGCCTTCAGCGGTACAACCGGCCTTTTTCCAGAAACTGCATTCCGTGCCGGGAAGAACTGTTTGACACTGCATTTGTATTTCCTCCTGAAATATCTTTGGTACGAACTTAAGAACGCTAACTAATATCGAATTTGTGTCATTGAGTCAATGGTTTTTATCGAAGATTTCTGTCCAACTGTTGCGGTTCATGACCGGGCCGAGGATCCTGCAGCAAAGAGAGGCTGAGTTGTTGCTATCCATTTGCTTCAGACTCCTGACGGGGCGTTTAACTTGTGCCGATATTTGTGAAGCAGTAATGCCGCTAATGTCATCAGCAAACCGATGACAAACAGGGGCAAGGTAAAGCTACCGGTTTTGTCAAAGTAGTAACCGGCCAGCAGGGGCGCTACTGCCCCGGGAATATTGGCGGAGAAAAGCCATCCATAAAGGGCACCAACTTGTCGTGCCCCCCATATCCTTGCCACAGATCCGGCATAGATCACCAGTACACCACCGTAATTGAATCCTGTTAATGTTGCAAAAAACTGAAGGCCAGCGCCTGAGGTGAGAATAAGCGGCGTAAAGAAGAGCAATAATGTCTGGGCAAGGAGGTTCAACTGGATCACTTGAACACAATTCATGCGGTCGAACAAACCTCCCCACAAAATTCGCCCGGCGGCATTAGCCAGGGCAAAAAAGGAGACAGCACTGACGCCGGTCATAAGTGTCGCTGATTGATAAAGCTCCTTGATGTTGGCATTGATGGCAAATCCGGCAGCCAGCCCGGTAAACATGGAAAAATAAAGCAGTAAAAAGCGGATATCGTGAAGAAT
>JAWLDI010000113.1:0-8085 GCA_041686715.1 Pelovirga sp. | reverse complement strand
ATGTCCCGGCAGCAAAGATGGTAACCCAGGGCATGGGAGAATCAAAACCGGTTGCTGACAACGACACCGAAGAGGGACGCACGTTGAACCGGCGGGTAGATGTTGCCTGTGGTTATGATGTTGAATAACCACTAAATACCTGAAACTACAACTGAAACAACCAGAAAAGGCCGGAAAATCACCCCGGCCTTTTCTGGTTGGTCACTACATTAAAATTTCTTACAATATCACTTCCTCGACCTTGACCCCGGCTGACGTTCTGGTGACATAGATAAAAGTCACAATGCGCCGCCCAGGTGATTCCGGCAGGTAATAAAATACGCTGCTGAAAAACTGCACTTTCCCCGCCCGCTCCAACCCTTCCAATTGCTTTTTAACTTGTTGACGCACCTGGGTCTGTTCTTGCGCGGTTAAGCATTGATCAAAAAACTCGGGAGCGTTACCACTGACAACCCTGTCACAATGAGCGTAGTCGCGCGCCAGGCATTCCCGCAAACCAGCAAGACGGTCACCATGAAAGCGCCAACACAGATAACGATCCAATTCCTCGGCCAGGGCCCGCAAAGAGCGTCTTTCGGCGTGTAATTCACGTTCACACCAATACCTGTTGAGTTCATCCAGACAGTGGGATAATGATCCGGATGCGGTCATGAAGCCATCGATCAGCCGCGGGAATTTATGGCTGTTCACCAGCAGATCGTTGAGTCTGCCGATACCACGGACCCGTTCCAGATCGGCAAAGCTCCATTCCGGTGTCACGAGAACGCCATAGGGTGGTGCCGGGTCATAACGGATAGCTTGTCCCGCGGCCTGAAGTCTCAAGGGGGTTCCTGGTAGCAGCTTGACCAGTTCGATCTGCAGATGATCAGGGCCCAGGGCATGAGTCCAGTCAATGGCTTCAAAAAACTCCGGCAAACCTCCCCCCGGCAAACCGGCGACCAGATCAAGATGCAGATGAACCCGGGTACGCTCACGCAAGGCACAAACGTTGTTGGCCAGCAATTTAAGGGGCATGGACCGTGATACCCGGTCCAGGGTTTCCGGCAAGGTTGATTGCACCCCGATTTCAAACTGAAATATCCCGGTTGGAACCTGTTCCAGCAGGTGCAGGGTCGGTTCATCAAGCAGATGGGCCCCGATTTCAAAATGAAAAGAGCTGGATCGGTTATGTTCGAGGATGTAACGGAAGATTTCGCGGGTCCGCACAGCATCATAATTAAAGGTGCGATCAACGAACTTGATCAGTTTGACCTGTTGGTCCATCAACAGACCAAGATCAGATTTGATTCTTTCCATGGAAAAGGAACGAACATGCCGGCTGCGAGCGCTCAGGCAAAAACTGCACTGGTAGGGGCAGCCGCGACTACTTTCGTAGTATACGAGGCCGCGGGTCAGATCCACCATTCCAGCGGCGAAAGGAGAAGGCAGCAGATCAAGGGATTCAAGCTGACTTTCTCTGCCGTCACCATCCGCGCCCGGCAGTTGCAACCCGGCAAGCGGTGTCGGTTGCTGTCCAGCACGCCACGCTGCCAGCAAATGGTAGAGTGGGACCTCCCCCTCACCACAGATAATGGCATCCACTGGATACTGATGAAAAAAGTCAGCGCTTTCAAAAGAGATGTCGGGACCGCCAAGAACAATCCGGCACTCCGGTCTGATCTGTTTCAGGCAGCTGACCAGTTCCAGCGTTGTCACCCGGTTCCACAAATAAATGGAAAAACAGATCACCTCGGCATCAGCAGCGGCAATCCGGGCCAGGAGGTTTTCTTTCGGCTGCCCCAGGGTCAGCTCAAGAATGCGGATTGACTCGCAGACCGATCGGCAGTAGGCCTGCAGACAGGGTAGAGCAAGACTGGCATGGATATAACGGCTATGCAGGGTAGTCAGGAGCACATTCATGGTGCCAGAGTACCCGAACAACCCTCTTCGTCCAAGGATTAACAGTAAGATCTCAAGAAGAAATCAGGCCATCAGTGATCTTGACCGTACGGCGGGCACGGCCGGCCAGATCGACATTGTGGGTAATCATGATCGTCGTCAAACCTTCATCACTTAAGCGACGCAAAATAGCATAAATCTTCTCACTATTTTCCGTGTCGAGGTTTCCCGTCGGTTCATCCGCCAGAAGTACAGCCGGATCATTCACCAGTCCACGGGCGATAGCGGTTCGTTGCATCTCGCCGCCGCTGAGTTGTGCCGGGGCATGATCAAGGCGATGAGCCAGACCCACCATGTCAGCCAGTTGCTCAATTTTTTTGCGCCCTGCCGGCTTGTTACTGAACAACAGTGGCAGAGCAATGTTGTCATAAACACTTAAACCCGGGATCAGGTAGAACTGCTGAAAAACAAAACCGATTTTTTCCCGTCTGATTTTCACCAACTGCGATTCCGGCATGTTGGCGGTGTTGACACCATCGAAATAGACATCACCTTTGGTCGGCTGGTCAAGACAGCCCAGAATATGCAGCAATGTCGTTTTTCCGGCACCGGAAGGGCCGACAATAGCCAGCAGTTCGCCGGCGTCGATGGCCAGATCCACACCACGCAGGGCCCGGACATCTTCGGCACCGCGACGGTAGGTTTTTTCAATGTTTTTTAGTTCAATCATCCCTTGATAGCCTCTACCGGATTGATTTTAGATGCTTTCCAGGCCGGATACAGTCCGGCAACGATGCCGATAACAAAAATAAAAGCAACACTTGCTGCGGCAATGCCCACATCGAAGCGGATCAGGGTACCGGAAGGCACATAAGGCATGACAGAACGCACAAATGCTTCGATCATCCGCGCCCCGAGAATCGAGAGCAGGATACCCGCCAGGCCGCCACAAAGAGCCAGGATCGTGGTTTCATTCAAAATTATCCGAAAGATATTCCAGCGCGAGGCCCCCACCGCGCGCATCATACCGATTTCCTGACTACGTTCAAAAACTGCCATCAAAATTGAATTCATAACGCCAACCGCACTGATCATAATGGCAATCAGGACGATGGACAGGCTCAATGCCCGTGCCGAAGCCGCGAGATTTGAAATCGAATTCATCACCTCTCCCATGGTAACAATCTGAATACCGGGAACCACCGAGGTCAACTCTTCCGTAATCGCACCGATGCGGGTCGGGTCGTCTACTTTGACGCCGATCGCCGTAGCCCCACGGGGTTGCTGGAGGAGTTGCTGAGCCGTTGCGATGGGCACATAGACAAAAGCATCATCCTGGCTCCCCGTGAGACCGATGACGCCGGCAACAACCAGGTCGACACCCTCAGCAGGTGATGAAAAGTGATCTCCGGGCTGCAAATTATCATGTTGAGCCACTTCGTTACCGAGGAGGACTTCATGGTCATTACGGGGAATGTTTCCGGTGATGTTCCAGCCGGGCTTGATTGAAGATACAACATCCATATCAACACCATAGATCAGATCGATCCTGCCACGCTGCTGATCAGGAAGCTGTGCTACCAGAATCGGTGTAGCCAGTTCGACACCCCGGGCTTTTTTCACATGCTCCATCACCTCGGTATCGAGAAACTTGGGAATGACCGCACCATGAAGCACCAGGGCTGCTACCTCATGGGCACAACCCGACGGCACAATCATAAAATGCAGGCCGGTTCGCTCCAGTTCGTTGGCCAATCCTTCCGAAAACCCCTGGTTAAAGGAAAGAACGGCAAAAAGAACGCCGACAGAAGCGGCAATCCCAAGCATTGTCAGGGCGCTGCGGGTACGATGACGTAAAAGATTTTTGGCAGCAAGCTTGAAATAACTGGTCATTTGACTTCAACCCCGGAAGCAATCAATAGAAAGGCCTGTTGTGACCTGGCGACAACACCCGTCGCTGCAACGCTCCGCCCCGGCAAAGAAGGCAGCTCAAAACCGTGTCGGGACAGATCAATAAAAATTTGGCCGGTGTCATCCTGTAAAAAGAACCAGCAACCATTGGAATCACACTGAGAAACAATTTTACCTTCGAGAGTTACCTGCCGGCCAAGCAGTTCCTCGTTAAAGAACACATCGCTGACCTGAACCTTTTGGACATTGGGATCCACGCCGTCACCATATTTCTCGCTACCGCCGCACGCACCCAGCAACAGGACCAAAGAAAGCAGGATCAGCAGAAAAAAGTATTTCATCAGAATCACTCCAGGATAAAAATAGATGATCAGCCACGCGCAATGTTATGTCTTTATTGTTTTGTATATCAATAAAGAATAACGGCAATAAATTATTATCAAACACAAGCATTTCTGTAAAGCTCAAGGTGGCAGGCTGCATACTTTCCGTATATTGAACAATAACAGAGTGCGTATTTGCTCAGTCACGCGGGCAGCTCTCGAAGCAGAGATAAAACTATGCTATATTGCCCCCGAGAAAGGATTGACAGATGACTGATAACAGAACATTTCTGACTGTTGTTGCTGATGCAAATGGTGAGGTCTTTGAACATCCGGACCTGCTGATGGCGGGGATGAACGGATTGACAATACAGCAGCCACGGGTGGACGAGCTGATCCCCCTGCCGGAAGGCAGTCGTCTTTTCACCATTCCGCAAACGCCACCGGTTGGTTTTGATCGCCGCACCGGCAGCAAAAAAACACTGACACAATTGCCGGAATCATGGGGAGGTGGGGCCCTGCAGGCAGTATCTGCTTTTGTCACGCCGGCATTTACCAGAACCCTCTTGCCGGCGGCAGATTATGTTAATAAACCGGTTGAATTGACCCTCTGGTCTTATACCGCGGTCGGCTGGTGCGTCGAAGAAGAGTGTTTCTATGTTGCTGCGGTGCGGGTCGATCGCAACCGCCAGTGGGAACCTCAACATTTTGACGATCGCACACTTGAACCACTGGTAAGCAAACGACTGGCCGGTCAACCGGACAATCGGCTGCTGCTGCAATTGTCGCGTTGTGCCCTTGACTATCATTGTTTTGCGGCCAAAAATCTCTTTTTCGGCCGCTGGGAAGCCCCCCTGCCCTGCTCTCCGGCCTGCAATGCCCAGTGTGTCGGTTGTATTTCCCTGCAGGAAGAGCCGACAGCCTGTCAGGCCAGCCAGGACCGACTCGATTTTGTCCCCACAGTCGATGAAATCTGCGACGTGGCCATTCCCCACCTGCAACATGCAGAAAATGCTATTGTTTCTTTTGGTCAGGGCTGTGAAGGTGATCCGATCATGCAGATTGAAACCGTTGCTGCCGCCGTCAGAAAAATGCGTCAACAGACGGGCCGGGGCACGATCAATTTCAACACCAACGCTTCCATTCCCGCCGCTATCGATGAACTGGCTGCAGCCGGTGTTGATTCAATCCGGGTCTCTCTCAATTCTGTCCAGGAACGTTTCTATACCCCCTATTACCGGCCCCGGGGCTATTGTTTTGCCGATGTCCTTGAGTCGCTCAGACGGGCTAAAAAGCATGGTCTTTTTACCATGTTGAATTATCTGGTTTTCCCGGGGCTTACGGATCGGGAGGATGAAATTGAAGAACTGCTGAAGCTGGTGGAGGAGTATGGAATTGATCTGATCCAGATGCGCAACCTGAGCATTGACCCGGTGCTTTACTGGTCAGCGCTCGGTGTGGAAGGCAGCGGCATCGGCATGAAGAAAATGCTCGACCTGGTGAAGCAACGAATCCCGCGCATCCAGTACGGTTACTTCAACCGCACCCGCGACACCTTTTATCCTCGCGGCTATCAGGACGACTGGCCTTTACCGGCGCAACTTTAAGGACCAGCCATCCGATCGCCTGCAAGGCTGGTTGCATCCGCGCAAAGCACCTGCACATAGGCCCTTATGTCTGCCATAAATGCGGTAAAGTCCTCTTCCAGGCCGGCGCGGTGCCGGGATAACTGCTGATAACCGCTGGCCAGCGGAATCTTGTGCCGAAGACGCTGTTCAAGACGTTGCAGAACCCGTTCGACCACATCTTCGTGACGATAGGATGACAGCCAGTCCGCGGCCGTCATGCGCGGCAACTGTTCCTGCAGTCGGGCGGGCAGATAGTGGTAACAGACATGCAAACCACTGTAGACCTCACGGGCAAAGTCAGGTAGCGGCACCTCAGCGTAAGTATCCCAGCGACAGGCAAGGAGATGATCATAAAAGACATCGACCAGGATACTGCGACCATGACCAAAGCCCGGGTCCAGCCGCCGACGGCTGCTCTGAAAAGGAGGGCTGCTGAGGGTAAAGGTATCCAGCCGTCGATGAAGCTTCAGATGGAATACCAGATCATCGGGAAGGCCATCAAAATTGTTCCCCTTGAAAAAGTCACCCATCAACGAGCCGGTCCAGGCAAGTGGGCGCGGTGCGGAAAAATAGAGATGGGCCAGATAGTTCATTGCCGGTGCAATACCACCATCAACAGAGCTTTTCAATAGCCGCGGCGAGATCTTCACCAAGGGGTCGATCCGGGCGATCCAACTGTAACAATTGTCGATAGAACGCCTGCATCATATCCTGTTGGCCGGCGCGTTGAAAACGCCTGCTAAGCATGTCAAGCTGAAATACGGGGTCCGCATCACTTACGACCAGATCAAAAAAGGTAACGATTGCCGTATCCAGATCATTGGTATCAACAGACAGACAAATCAGACCTGCCATGGCGAAGGGGTCACGACCGAAACTGATCGACCGATGATAGGACTCGGCAGCTTCCTGCTGACGTCCGATATGATAATAAGCATCTCCCATCCGGGTATGCAGGGCCTGGGTTCCTTCCGAATCTTCAAGAATCTTCTGCCATACCTCTATAGCCTGCTGATAACGGCGGTGCCAGCGGTGGCAGTTTCCCAGACCATAGAGGGCATAAGGGTTTCGAGGTTCCACCTCCAGAGCACGACGGAAATAATTCTCTGCCTGATCAAAATCGGAGATTCGCCAGCAGAGTTTGCCAAGAATTGTCAGAATATGAAGTCCGTTGCCGTCGTAACTCAATATTTTTTCATAGATCTGAATAGCTTCATGGTCCTTCCCCAGCCGGTGCCGCAGATCGGCCAGCCCTGTCAGGGCAAAGCGATCATCGGGGGCAAACTCAAGAATACTCAGATACATTTCTTCAGCCCGATCAAACTGCAACAAAACCTTGGCACTGTCAGCAATCCGCGACATGACGTGTTTGTCGCGTTGTCGCAATGTCAGATAGCGTTCCCACATGCTGATGGCGTCAGCATGCCGACCGATCTTTTTATAGACATCGCCAAGGCCTCGCAGGGCAAAAAGATTCTTTTCATCGTGTTCCAGCAGTTTCTGATAACAGCTTTCGGCAAGGTCAAAGTTGCCCATTTCACGGCTGGCATCCCCCAGTCCTGACAACAGGTAAGGATTTTCCGGTTCGCGTTCAAGCCCCTGCAAAAACAGCTCAGACGCTTCGCGATAACGCCGCGAACGCAGCTTCTGGCGTCCCTTTTTTGACAAATCAATCACCGACATATCTGCTTGTTGCTTCCTTTGCATTTCACCTGCGCCCACTTAAAAACTCCTGCTTTTTAAAGTAACAAGGTCTGTAACTGTTCCGTTCCATCACTGTCACCGGTTCGGGCGCCTTATGCTAAGGCACAGGATTCCCGACCCGCTGTTGAACAGCTACCAGAATTCTTTCATCAGCATACCAGTGATGAAGATAGTCCTACACTCAGCTGATTTGGTCAAGACGGCGCAGGTATTCACTGCGACACCAGTTTTCCAGAGCTATCAGCGCTCGCAGCGGTTGCCGGAAATCTCTCCGGCCAACAGCAAACGCACCGTGGCCATAGACAACCGCAATGCCTTGTGCCATCACCGGCGGCAGGGTTTTTGCTATTCCACCAGCACCAACTTCACCGGCAACAACCGGAACCTTGCCCAGAAACCTGATATGCGGACATTCTTTCCAGCAGTCGACCACATCGCAATCCTGTTCATCACACAGCAGACTCATAACCACCGTAAATTTCGGATGTCCATGAAGAATAACGGCAGCGTCGGTTGCCGCGTAGATAGCTCGATGTGCCGGCAACTCACTGGATGCCGTGAGTCCAGCGGTACTGGAATTATCATCCGCTACCGTATCAATACAGCAGGCCAGTTCGGCGAGGCTGGCCCCCGTCTGTGAA
>JAWLDI010000112.1:0-8114 GCA_041686715.1 Pelovirga sp. | reverse complement strand
GCCAACAGGTAGTCCGCTCCTGCTTGCAGATCGATAACATCAACACCCTCCCGAGCAAAAACCGTTTTCAACGCAGGCGTGACCATACCGCCATCCCAGGGGCCCCAGTTGAGCGACAACACCTTTGTCTGTGGGTGATGCTGGGCATACTGCTGAGCCATCTTGTTGAGAACTTCATTGGCAACAGCATAATCACTTTGCCCAATACGACCAAAACGTCCAGTTGACGACGAAAACATAACCAGGAATGCCAGTTCTTGTTCATCGATGGCCGCCAGCAGGTTGCGGCATCCCCGGACCTTGGTGTCATAGACGTTGAGAAACTGTTCCTGACTCTTGTCTTCAATCAGCTTATCAGCCAGCACTCCAGCTCCATGAATCACCCCTTTGACCGGTCCGTACTGTTCCTGCAGATCGGTCAGCGCAGTAACTGTTGCTTCTTTATCGCGCAGATCAACGGCAAGATAAACCGGCGTGGCTCCGGCCTTGAGTATCTGCTCCAGGGTCGTACGGATCTCCCGTTCCGCCATCACCTTATCAGTCTCAACCTGGAGTTCTTTAGGTGACAAGGTGCGATCACTGCGGGTAAGCAAGGATTTTTTGATGGCTCCTTCTTCTTGCAGCTCCGCCAGCCATTCCGGCTCATCGTGCGGTTGGCAACTGCGTCCCAGCAAGGCCAGGGTAGGTCGATATGTTCTCGCCAGGGCAATGGACACAGCCGCTGTTACACCACGGGCACCACCACTGACGATAACAAGATCACCTTCATTCAGAGGCAACTCTTGATGATCATCCGGAAGGTCTCCGGCGACAAGTTCAACAGTGGTTAGTCCGGTGGTCGTCACGCCGATCTCAACCGGTGAGGCAGTGAAAATCTCGTTAATCAGGGTTGCAGCGGCAGGGATGACCTCCATGCCCATTCCAAGATCAAGGGCCTTACAGTGAACCTCCGGCCACTCCAGGGCGGCGGTTTTGCTCAATCCGGCCAGACCGCCGGACAGCGGATCGGCAAAACCGGTCCTGGCGGGTAGCCCGAAGCAGCCGTTTAGACGTGAAATGGTTGCTAGAAACGAGCCTTTGTTGCGGCCTTTTTCGCGCAACGCCGGTGCCGCCAGCTGCAACAACGCAAAAGAGTGGCTGATAAAGTCATCGTCGCACCCCTTGAGGGGAGCAACAATAATCAATCCACTCAGCCCTGCAGTGACGTTCAATTGTTCAACATCGGTCAGTTTTATTTTACGTGGGATCAGATTGTGTCCGGTCAATGCGGAGGCCAGAGCATCAATCAGAGCGGAACCGTCATCGGTTATCCATACCTCGGACCCAGCTGTAAAAGTGAGATTTTTAACCGGTCTCTTGCTGGGCAGGCTGACAGAGCGCAGCTGTTGACGTTTGATCGTCGAAAGCGGCGCAGCAAGAGCTCGTTCTGTTATGCTGACCGGTCTTTCTGAACCAGACACACTGGTTAAGAAGTCAATGATCTGGTCAATGGTCTGCAGGGTGCCGAGGTGCTCCGGTTTGACCGCCGGCAAGTCCGGCAGCCGCTCCTGCAGGGCAGAGAGAATCTCCACCCGCTTGATTGAATCAATACCGAGATCGGCGTCCAGCGCCATGCCCAGCTCCAGCATCTCCACCGGATAACCGGTCTTCTCGGCTATCACTTCCAGCAGCGCCGTGCTTACCTGATCGCCGCCGACTTGCGGTGTACCGGCGGCAGCGACAGGAGCCGGATCGCTTGCTGCCACGCCCTGCTGGAGGTGCTCGACAATCTGCCCGAGGGTCTGTAACACACCCAGGTCTTCCGGTTTGACCGCCGGCAGGTCCGGCAGCCGCTCCTGCAGGGCAGAGAGAATCTCCACCCGCTTGATTGAATCAATACCGAGATCAGCGTCCAGCGCCATGCCCAGCTCCAGCATCTCTACCGGATAACCGGTCTTCTCGGCTATCACTTCCAGCAGCGCCGTGGTTACTTTGTCGTTGTTACCATCAACGGCCGGAGCCGCTGCTGAAGTTTGCACAGGAACAGAGGACGTGATTGCTGGTGATGGTGCTGCAGTTGCTTGCTGTTGTTCGGAAGCTATGTCAGCACGGGCAGGAACAACGCCTGAGGCAGGCTCATCCGGCGCCATTTTTCCGGTGCCGCTGGCATGGGTCGCGGTAGCGCTGTCACCGCCATTGAGGAGCTGGCGTTGTTGAGCGACCAATGCCATAAAAGATTGGGTTGCGGCCTGCTGCCCTTCGAGAAACTGCTGGTGCAACCTGGCTGTCTGTTGTTGGATCGTCTGCAATGCTTCGATATTCTGCTGGGTCAGGCGCAGGGCCGCAGACATTCCGGAATCGGCCCCATTGGAAACTGAAACTTGCGTCGACTCAACCGCCTCGCGCGGTTTACTCTTATCGGGCATGGACTCGTCCCTTTTTAACGGTTCACGTTGTGGTTGCTCCCTTACATCAGACGCCGGTATTGGTTGTTTACGTGGTGGTCGCGGTTGCGGCCTGTTGAAGAAATTGGCACCGCTCAAGGTCACGCTCATCCCCTTTTTACTTCCGGACGGCTGTGCAGCAAGGTCGAGCGCCCCTTCATCCCAGCGTTGCAACTGAACCTGCAGGCCAAGAGCTGAAAGTTTGGCCAGCAGGCGTGCCAGACCATCGATTGAACAACGTTTACCGTTGGAAGAGTCCAGGGCAACGGTGTGAATATCCTTTCCGGTCAGTATAGAAGCAACCATACCAGTTAAACGCGCTCCGGGTCCGACTTCGATGAAAACGCGCACACCATTGCGATACATGGATTCAATTTCTTTGACAAAATTGACGGGTTCAGCAAGTTGCTCGGCCAGGCAGGTTCTGATGTCATCCGGCGCTTGCGGATAAAGTTTACCGCTGGTGTTTGAATACACAGGAAATTCTGCAGAGGCCACTGCTGTGGAGTTCAACACCGCTGCAAAAGGCTGGCCTGCAGAGGCAACCAGAGGGCTGTGAAATGCCGCGGAAACAGTTAACGGAGTGCAGGAGATCCCTCTTTCACCCAGCAGTGATTGGGCCCTTTGTATTTCAGCTGCCGTGCCGGACAATACACCCTGTTCCGGGGTATTGTGATTGGCCAGAACAAGGTCGAGTTTTTCGGCGCTGATAAAGTCAGTTATGCTGCTTAATGGTGCGGAAACCGCCAGCATGGTGCCGCGGTCGGAACCGTCAGCTGCCATCAGCTCGCCGCGCAGACGTGACAGGCGATGAAGATCCGACGCAGTCAAGACTCCGGCGCTGCACAAGGCCACCAGTTCGCCATAGCTGTGTCCTGCTGCGGCCTGCGGCACCAGTCCGAAACCTTTCAGTACGGCTGCAGCGCCCAGGCTTACTGCCCCGAGAGCCGGTTGTGCTATTTCGGTAGCACGCAACGCGGCTGCTGCGGCCTGCCCTTGTTCAGGTGACATGAAGGGTTGCGGATAAATGACATCAGCCAGGGATTTCAGCGGCACCTTTGCCGCTTCGGCAAATGCGGCATCGGCCTGGCTTATGACCGCGTGAAATTCCGGAAACTGTAACGCCAGTTGTTTGAGCATCCCCGGATACTGAGCACCTTGACCGGGGAAGACGAAAGCAACATCTCCTTCGTGTGTCCGGGCAGAATAATAGGTACCATCAGGCGTTTCATACCAGGGTTGTGTATCCTTTTCGAGCAGGGCTATCGCACTATCCAGACGTTTGCCGATATCTGCTTCATCCCGGGCAAGCACCATCACCAGTCGACAGGGCGCACTATTCTCGAACTTTTCACGTTTTTGTGCCGCCAGAGTACGCAGCTGCTGCCATTGACCGTCGCGTGGGACAGACTCCAGCTGCTGTTTCAGGTTCGCGTTGTCTGGCCCGGAAAATGGCAGGATTTGAATATTGCCGGTCCAGTCAATTTCTTTCTTTTGTTGTTCATACTCTTCGAGCAGACAGTGAAAATTACTGCCACCAAAACCCAGTGCGCTGACAGCAGCGCGGCGCGGATAAGCCCCGGCCGGAAACCAGGGGCGGCATTCACTGTTAAGGTAAAATGGAGAATCTTTTTCGAGCAGTACCGAGGCCGGTTGTTGTGCCTTGATAGTCGGTGGCAGGACCTTGTGGTATAGCGCCAGAGCCGCCTTGATAAGACCCGCCGCACCAGCTGCAGCCTTGGTATGGCCTATCTGCGACTTGATAGAACCCAAAGCACACCAGGGCTGCTGTGCCGGCCCGAACACTTCACGTAAAGCATTCACCTCGATGGCATCACCAACCCTGGTGCCGGTGCCATGTCCTTCTACCAGTTCGATGGTGTCCGGGGTTACCTGAGCCTGCTCGTAAGCACGTAACAACGCCTTGGTCTGCCCTTTGGCACTTGGTTCATATATTGCCGCACCACGGCCGTCACTGGAGGCCCCGACCCCCTTGATCACTGCGTAGATACGATCACCATCGCGCTGGGCATCCTCAAGTCGTTTGAGCACCACAACACCCAGGCCCTCGCCTAACGTGGTACCGTCAGCATCATCGGAATAAGGTCTGGCGTGCCCTGAAGGAGAGAGCGCCGGTGTTTTACTGAAACAGGTATACATGAAAATATCGTTAAAGGTGTCAACGCCACCGGCAATGACCATATCGGAACGTCCGGCAGCGAGCTCCAGGGCGGCAAGATTCAGGGCACTCAATGAACTGCCGCAGGCAGCGTCAACAACGCAGTTGGTGCCGCCAAAGTTGAAATGTTTGCTGATCCTTCCGGCAACAACATTGCCCAGGAGCCCGGGAAATGAGTTCTCCTGCCAGGGCACATAAGAGTCAGAGATCCGCGCCATCACATCAGCAGCGGTCGCTTCGTCAACACCTGCTTCAGCCAATGCTTTTTTCCAGCGCGGGTAACCGAGACGTGCGCCAAGAGGCACCACCAGTTCAAGGGTGCCGGTCACCCCGAGGATCACACTGACTCGATCACGGACAAAATCCCTGGCCTTACCGTAACCGGCATCATCAAGCGCCTGCTCAACCGCCAGCAGCCCGAGGAGTTGAGATGTGTCAACAGCTTCGAGGGCATTCGGCAATATTCCGAAATCCATCGGGTTGAAGCTGATCGGAGAAAGAAAACCACCAAGCTTGGCATACACCTTGTCAGCTGCTTTCGGATCAGCGTCGTAATAATCTTCGGGCCGCCAGTGTGTCTCAGGAACTTCACGGATACTGTCAACGCCGGTCTTGATATTGGTCCAGAACTGCCGGGTATTATCAGCATCAGGGAATATGCTGCCGATACCGATTATGGCCAATGACTTCAGTTCGGAATCTGTCATACGCTGATCGTTTTTCAACAGAGTAACTCCTTGATCCTGTCAACCGGCAACGGAGCGTCAATATCCGGATCGATCCGATAGTCGCTCCACTGCTGCTGGAGTAATCGTGCGCGCTGCAGCACAGCAGCACCATAAAGAATATTGCAGGCAACCGTGACGGCTTTACGGGCCGCGGGAGGATCCATAAAACTCCCCTTTACCCATTCGTTAAAAGCTCCCATAGCCGGACCGCACCAGATCTGATAATCGATTTTACGGTCGGCAACCCCTTTATTGGCCCATACCGGTGTTTGCCCCAGATACCAGCGAAAGACCAGAGCCATCTTGTATTTTGGATCGTTTAAAGCTTTTTCAACCTGACGCGGATCACGTACCTGAAAGTAATGTTGCGTCTGCTCCCACACTTCCTGGAGGGAAACCTTGAAAAAAGTCTGTTCGATCTTTTCCCGCTCTGCCGGCGGCAAGGCCTCAAGACTGTCGTAGGAACGATACAGTTCATAGAGTTTGCAGGCGCGGACAGCAAACATGGTCCCACGCTTGACCACCTGTACCTTGACCCCCATCTCGAACATATCACCTGATGGTGCCATGGTAATATCCGCCTGCCGGGTTTCTGCCAGCATCTGACGGACGGTGTCACAGGTGCCCGACTCTACACAGGCCTGGTTGACCGTGCCGGTCACCAGATAATCAGCTCCCATAGCAAAGGCAGCTACAGCTGCAGCCGGTGTCGCAATGCCGCCCCCAAGACCGACCCGCAAAGGCTGATCATAGCCATAGTGCTGTTGCATCTGGTGCTGCTGGGCCAATAACGTTGGCAACAGCGAAAGAGCCGGGCGATTGTCGGTATGTCCCCCGGAATCAGCCTCTGCTGTCACATCCTGAGCCATCGGAACCTGTTCGGCGAGCTGTGCCTGTTCTTCACTCAAGTCACCCGCCGCCACCAACTGGCGCAAAAGCTTTTCCGGTGGTGGGGCAAAAAAACGGGCGGCCACCTCTTCCCGTGAGACCTTGGCGATTATCCGGTTAGGGGTAATAATGTTGCCATGAAGGTCACGATGAATGCCGTGGGTCCGATAACGTACAACCGGCAATGTCAAACCCAAAAAGGCAGAAGCCTCAACCAGATGGACACCGCGACGCAGGTAAAGATCAACCAGAGACTTCTCCAGTTCCGGTTCTGTCGGACTATGAATCAGGTTTACGCCGAACGGTATCTGCGGGACGTGCTGCTGCAGCTCATCAATCGCCGCCTCAACCTCTTCAAGAGGAAGCCCCGCCGAGCCGAAAAAACCCAGCATACCGGCCTCGCCAAAGGCCTTGACCATAGCAACCGAGCTGATGCCTTTCGCCATGGAGCCGCCAACATATGCATATTCGAGGCCATGGTCACGGCAGAAAGAACGGGAACCTAACGAATGCAGCGAACACGCAGGAATGAAACCGCGCACATCGCCTCCGGTAATGCGATTGTCCGTGGACAGGAGATCAAGAGCAGCAACCTTCATTTGTCCATCTGCTTCAATCAGCATCAGAGGTCTGGTAATCTGGCGCAAAAGGTCACTGATTGCGGCTTCACCGGGTTGCCCGCCACCTGTTGCGGCAAAAGACATGGCACCGGCATCAATTGAAGTTGTGGTCACAGGTTGCTCCTACAAAGTTTCCAGAAGAGATTGAATATCGTCGACGATTTTCTTTGGTGTCGAGGCCCCGGCCGTCAGACCGATACTCTGATAGGCTCGTAACTTAGCTAAAGGCAGGTCAGCAGCTGTTTCAACATGCAATGCTCCGGTGCCGTAGGATTCGACAACCTGTGCCAGGCGTCTGGTATTGCTGCTTTCATAGCCACCGGCGACAATCATGAAGTCTACCTGCTCAGCAATACGAATCGCTTCACCCTGACGTTTTTTTGTTGCATCGCAGATGGTATGTAACACCACGAGGTCAAGGTCTCTGCGCGTTGACAGATCCTCACTGATCGCATCAAAGATCTCTCTGTCCTGAGTTGTCTGTGCCGCTAAGCAATATTTATTGTCAACATTCAGGATCCCGGAACGACACTGTTCAAGGCTGTCAAAAACCAGCGTGTCTGCGGCAGCATAACTGAGCAGGCATTTAACTTCAGGATGAGTCTGCTCGCCATACAGCAACAGGGTGCGACCAGCAGTTGTATGCTGTTCAATCAACAGGCAAGCGTCTTTGACCTTGGGACAGGTCGCATCGACAACACGGATTCCGCGCCTTGTCAGCAGCGCCTGAATATCCTTGGGAATTCCATGGGCACGGATAACAACTGTAGCACCGGAAGGAATATCAGCGGGTGATTCAGCGATAATAACCCCTTTTGCTGAATACTCTTCAACTACCTGCGGATTATGAATAATGGAGCCGAGAATATAGATTTTTCCACGACCAGCACCTTCCTGTTCGATAATCTCATCCAGTTTCCTCAGGGCGAGACTCACCCCCATGCAGAAACCGGCACTTCTGGCGCGCACTACGTTCATCTGTGACATCTACCTTTATCTTCAGACCCTCTACGCCTCAAACTGGTTACGTCAACAAATCGGGTATTATCCCATCAAAAGTTTGTCCATGGCAAGGCATATCAGGGCTTTTTTCAGCACGGTATCGGCAGGAAAAAGGCTATAAAAAAACACAAAGCCGAATCTTGCGATTCGGCTTTGTGTCATGATCTGGAGCGGGAAACGGGATTTGAACCCGCGACTTCAACCTTGGCAAGGTTGCACTCTACCACTGAGTTATTCCCGCGAAAGTGATGTCTATCGCCACAGCGGATGTATG
>JAWLDI010000111.1:0-8152 GCA_041686715.1 Pelovirga sp. | reverse complement strand
TCGTCCAGAAGCGATTGTAACTGACCAATATTTCAAGAAGGCGCGTTGTATCCATATTATCAACCGTCTAGTAAGTGAATTACATGTACTTTATCACCGGCATACCGGTTGGTCAATCTAGCTTTAGCGACACGCGACAATATTTGCTGTTTGCGAACCTCGTCTCTCATGACCTAAACTTCTCGAACCTCCCGGTGTGGTCCCGCATACCGGGCGATGCGGCCGAGGCGCAGTCAATTAATGGCTGCTTCCTGTGCCGATTCTTATCACCTTGTTCCGTAAAACTCCGTCGTTCAGGGCGGGCAGAAGGTCAACGTCCGGCTGTCTTCTACAACATCGGTCTCCATCTGTTTGATTTCGTACTCCATAGCCCTTTGACCTACATATGGGCAATGCGCCATATCTCGACAAATGCTACATTACCAGAAAATCCCGTCCGGGTCGTCAATTGTGTGATAATCATGTACCTTTCCTAACCTCCCTGATAGAGCACAAGACGTTGTCCTATCTCGTCAGCCTCGGTTGGATCGAGAAAGGCATTTGTTAGGTTTAATTGCCGCCTGGCTTCTTCAAAATCATCCCAGTTCACACTGCGCGTGTATCTCTGAGCAAAATCCAGAGTGCGGATAATTGGTTCTGGCACGCCATTATGAGTCAGGGCCTTGAGAGAAGAGAGATAGTTGTTTCTGAATATTGTTGGAATGATAATCCTTTGTTCTCCAGCAGCTACCAACTCCGCATTCATCATAATGCGTGCTGTTCGTCCGTTTCCATCAGTAAAGGGATGGATTTCGCTGATCATGAACATCATGAACACTGCGCGGGAGAAGGGAATTTCCAAAGAACGATAGATTTCAAATCCCTTCTCAAGGGTTCCTTCAACCAATTCCGGGGCAACGAAAAGAGTTGTCCCTGCCTGGTTGTTTTTTTCTTTAAACCGTCCTGGAAGTTTATCCGGGCGCAGCTGCATCAACACCGCGTGTCGGGATGTTAATATTCGCTTCAATTCATCCGGTTTCTTCGACAGCTTTGCCATTTCTGATTCGTCAGAAACAATGCGAAAGGTTCCCAGAACATCGTGCGCATCCTCTGGCCTGTCACTAGGGATGTGCCCTGCAAACACGATGTTTGCTGCTTCATCGACACCGAACTCGGTTCCTTCAATGAAATTGGAAAAATAGGCCTCAAAGAATGCCAGGTTTGCCTTGGCCTGTGGTGACGTAGCCAGAGAGGATCTCTGGACTGGCGCACTACGATGCAGCGACTCAAAAAGTCTTATGAAAGCGTTGAGCCGGTCCGGGTCATAGGGTGCACCCATTTTTCTGGCTTTGCCAACACCGCTTTGCAGTTCAGCATCCCGCGTTCCCAACAGTGAGCCGATCAGCTCATCAAGCTTTTTGAACTCATCTTCGGTTTTCAGTTTTTTTGCTATATCTCTGGCTTGGTCCCTGATCGTGTTAATAAATGGTTCCCCACGCTGCCTCAGAAGCTGTTCCAGTTGCTCTTCCATTTCCCTGCGACTAAGGGTACGCGGCACACTTCCCCCTCGTCCTCGTGATACACGCATATTCTCCAAATACGCCCGTGCGGTGGACGATAAGAAGCAACCACCAACAAAAACCTTGTCGGTCTCCAGAGCACCAATTCCCTGCCTTGGTTTGAAGGTAATTCCCGGCAGCACGGTTTCGCGTTTCTTGGATGACACAATGAATACTGAACCATCGGCAGCCGGTTTGTTCTCAATAGCTGTTCGATCTGCGATGAGTCCATCCGGATAGTAATCTCGTAAAAGGAAGTACCAGTTTCTTTTGACAATATCTTCTGGCGGGGATGACGGATCCTTGGTGTATAGACGCGATCCGAGTTTTCTGAGTTTGCCATCTTTAACAGCCTGATGAACCAGCGCAGAGATGGCTGTGGTTGAGACAAAAACTTCGGGAAGATCATCTAAAAAAGTGGGCATAGTGGAATCCTTTCAAGCCATTCTATTGAATTAATGGTCTGTATAAAAGGATAATTTTGATTTTTTGGGAAATAAGAAAAACTTTTACACCTCATTGCCCGTCAACCACAGGGTGTCGACAAGGTGTACCACGCTCAGTGTAAGACGATTTGCGTCAGTTTTCCGTGTGTTTTCTGTGGACAATATCGATTTTACGGTAATCTCCCGGCTTACCGATAAACATCATCATGGCTGCCGACATCCACCAGCAAAAGTGATTTTTCCTGAACTATCATTTCGAGGGTGATGCGATAACTCATATTAATCGAGACCGAATGCATTCCGGCGAGGGCGCCCTTAAGCCGATGCAGGCGCAATGACGGGTGAAAAGGATCCACTTCAAGCAATTGAAGCGTTTTTTCGTACTGAAGGGCCAGATCCGGATGTTTTTTCAGGAAACGAGCTGCACGTCTATTATAGCCCGGGGTATAGATAATTCGATAATTCATACGTCCTGCTGACGGATACGCGCCATGTGGTCAGCAACCGACTCAACAATCTCCTGTCCCTCTGCAAACTCACGTTGTGCCTGATAATAGGCAGCTTCCAATTCGCAAACACGAAGCTGGTTATAGGTGTCAATATCCATCACCACATAACGTTCCCGGCCACGAACCGAGATCATCACTTCGTCCTGATCTTTAAGTGCCTCGTGAATCGTGGCCACGCCACGGGTCTTTAATTCATTGGCAGTAATCGACATAAACGCACTCCTTATAGAACGGTAAACAGTACGATTAACAATACCGGACACGTTCACAAAATGCAACCAGCGTCTTCCGCCGCGCGGTGTCCTTTGTCCTTTGCCAGCCGCTATCGCGGTGATTGAGTCTCAATGCCCTACCCTGGCGCCACAAGGCCACTATTTGCCAGGAACACCCAATGACCTGATTGCGTGACGAAAGCGAACCCAGAGCTCTTCTGGCGTGCCGATAAAGCATTTTTAATGCGAAGTGATACCACTGCTTCGGGTGACAACTATCCCTCCATGGGGAGCAAAAAGAACTCGCCCACCAATATTCTGGTTGCCAACCTCATGTGAGGCGTATTTGCAATTTTACGCCTCAGAGACCGCCCCCCACACCGTGTCCACAGGGTGTACTACACCGTCTTGGCACCTCAATAAGTCATATTTTGTACGGCAACCGTATAGATTCACCACTACCCTCTTGATCCTTTTATCGAAAATATGCGGCAAACTCCGTCGTTCAGGGCGCAGTGGATATCCATTTCACTTTTCGGAAAAGTTCATCGCCCTCCATGGGTCTGATTCCAGGCTTTTCGCAGTGCCACGAGAGTCCGTCTTTGTATACCGAGGGTCTTTTCTTTCTTTTTTTCCCACCCGGAAATTGTGCCGGCACTTATTTTCAGGCGTAAAGCAAACTGAGCCTGGGTCTCACCAAGGGATGACCTCCAGGCAAATATGGCAGCACCGGTGAGTGGGTCGGGGAAGGGAATCTGGCCGGGAACTGCGACCGCGCTTTCTTCATTCACCGCTTCGGTTTCGGCCAGATCAATACCGAAAACATCGGCAATGCCGGTCGCGGCAATGCGCCGTCGTGAGCTGCCTTTTTGAGTTGTATCGGCCAGTGCGGCGGAAACATCGACCAACTCTTCATGATTGACCCCGCGGAGCACAAAGAGCATTTCAGGGGCATGGTCGAGCCTGGCCCCGACTCCGTAAAGAACTGCCGCAACATGCTTGCACATGCCAGCCCAGTCCGGACAATCACAGTCAAACGTCATCTCGCCGGGCAAGGGGAAAAGACCTTCCTTTCGATCCGAGACGATTTCCATAACCCCTTTGTCCAGTTTTCCTCGCAACAGATCGATCAAAGAGGCAATCTTACCGGAGCACGACCGCCTGACAGCGTCCCACTTATTTTTCTTCAACGGTGCGATGGTAATCTTGACGTTGTACAATGCGGAACCACTGACGATAGCATTGATCAGACCGCTTGCGATGTCGAGGTGGCAGACAGAACCGTTTCTGACGTAACTTCGGCCCCGAGGCAGACGGTTGTCATAATCGCTGAAGGACTCCATGTGATCACACCATCCTTTGCCCCAGAAAGAAGTTGCAATCTTACGGCCGCTCAGTTCCACCGGTTGAACAGCAAGTCCCTTCTTTTTCATCTTCTCAAGATGTTTTTTGGCTTTGGCCCGACGCTGTGCCACTGTGACGTAGGGTGTCCGACCATAATAACTCATACTACATATCTCCAGCGATCATAGTCTTGCCTTTTCCAAATCGAGTGACACCAAACGCAGCAAGGCTTCGTCGTTCATCTCCGTCAGCAGCGTTTCGGCACCTTCCAGCAGTTCAGTCGCCAGGTTGGCTTTGGCCGCGATCAACGCATCGATTTTCTCTTCTACCGTACCTTTACAGATAAATTTATGTACCACCACATTCTTTTTTTGACCAATCCGAAAAGCTCGATCGGTCGCTTGATTCTCCACCGCCGGATTCCACCAGCGGTCAAAATGGATGACATGACTGGCGGCCGTCAGGTTAAGACCTGTCCCCCCGGCCTTAAGGGACAGCACAAAAAAAGGCGGTCCTTCGTCACGTTGAAACCGATCGACCAATTTCTTTCGTTCTGACACCGGGGTCCCGCCGTGCAGAACCAGGCCGGAACGACCATACACCTGGGCCAAAAATGTCGCCAGCGGTGTAGTCATCTCCCGGAACTGGGTAAAGATCAAGACCTTTTCCTGCCGAGAAGCGATCTCCTCGACAAGTTCCCGCAATCGTGCAAATTTGCCGCTACGTTCTTCGGCAAAATCACCGTCACCGAGGGCCTGATCAGGATGATTGCAAATCTGTTTGAAACGCATCAGTGACGACAGGATCAGGCCGCGACGCTTCATACCCTCCTGCTGTTCTTTCAGGGCAGTGGCCAGATCCTTCACCGCCTGACCGTAAAGCCGCGTCTGAAACTTGCTGAGACCGCACCATGCCGCCATCTCAACCTTGTCGGGGAGATCACTGATGACGCTTTTATCGGTCTTGAGGCGCCGCAGGATATAGGGCTGCACGAGGGCGCGTAACGGTGCGTAAGAAGGGGGATCATGCCGTTCCAGATCAGTGATGAAGCGCTTGAATCGCGTCGCCGAACCCAGTAGCCCCGGACAGATAAAATCAAAGAGCGACCAGAGGTCGGAAAGTCGATTTTCCACCGGGGTTCCAGTTAAAACGATCCGTGTCTTTCCTGAAAGGGTTTTGACCGCTTTGGTCTGTCGCGTGCCGGGATTTTTGATCGCCTGGGCTTCATCCAGGACAATCAGGTTCCAGGTCTGTTTAATGAGCCAATCCTGACGCTGCAGCATACCGTAGGTCGTCAGCACCACATCGACAGATGCCAAAGTTTGTTCCGGAGCAGTAGCAATTTGTTCAAGTTCTCGACGTTCAATCTCCGATGGATGCAAACAGGCGACCTTGAGGGATGGGGCAAATCGTTCCAATTCACTTTTCCAGTTGGAAAGCAGCGAGGCCGGCAGAACCAGCAGGCTGGAGGGCTGTTTTCCGCCGTGTTCTTTTTTGGCCAGCAACAAAGAAATGACCTGAATGGTTTTGCCCAGACCCATGTCATCGGCCAGACAGGCACCGAGTCCCAGTTCCGACAGAAACCAAAGCCAGTTCAAGCCGGTCTGTTGATAGGGTCGCAGCTGCGTCTGCAATCCGGGAAGATCCTGAACAGCATTCAGTCGGGCGGGATCCCGCAGCCCGGCCAGCAATTCACTCAAGCGGTCACCGGCCTCCACGTAGGCCCAACCCGTCTCTTCCAGCATGACGTCCTGGCCGGAGAGATCGCGCTGAGCTCCAGCCAGCAAACGCATCCCTTCAATAAACGAAAGTCCGTCATCTCCGACCTCGGCTTTTACCTTTTGCCATTGTTCGAGCGCGTCCCGCAGCTTAGCGCCATCCACCTCGACCCACTGCCCACGGATCATGGCCAATCCTTGACCGGAGGCGGTCAAAGTGGCGACTTCATCCGGGGTCAACGGAACTCCATCCAGGGTCAGCTGGACTTGAAAATCGAGCAGAGCCTGAGCCGAAAGAGTATGTTCGACTTTGGTGCCGACGGTGATCTGGGCTCTGGGGCGGGGACGCTTCTTCCACCAATCCGGCAGCCGTACGACCAGCCCACTTTCTTCAAGGGCCTGAACCTCTTTTAAAAAAGGATAAGCTTCCTCGGGGGTCCACGCCAGCGGATGGTAAATATCGTTGCTCTCCAGCAGATCTTTCACCCAAGGACAACGAGTGCCTGCTTCGTAAACCGGTTCCATCAGGCGCAACAGTGCCTCTTTATTGTTGGCTCCGGCGTACTCGCGTAAGGCCTGACTTAATGGAAGATGCTGGGCGCGGGCGTTTTTACCCAGTCGGGGAATATAGCTCGCCATAAAGGCGAACGGAAATTCACCGTCGTGCCGGTTTTCGGCCAGATGGAAACAGACCCGGCCGACCTGCCGCCAGGCCGGGGCGTACCGTTGCAGAAACCCAGCCAAGCCATCGGGATCGTGAGCAATCGATGCCAACGTCCAGGTGTCCAGATCCTGCCAGATGGCGGCAAGCACATCGGGACTACAGTACTCTGCACCCGGCATGGGAGGAATGCTTAAATAAAGAGCGGACAACGTGGCGGCATCAAGAGGTAGTGACGGCTCAAGCTTTTTGGCAGTTGACGGGTTTTGACAGAGTTGCAGCAGATAGCGCGTGCCGAAATCGCGCCAGTACATCCAGACAACGGGCCAGTCCGGAGCAGCTTTTCCCCCTGCCAAAGCCATGATCCCAGCTGCGGAAGAATCAGCGAAGGAACGAACAATAGGGGAATAACGAGGCTCCGATAAGTCGCAATCGGAGGTTTCGACCATCACCAGATGACCGGAGGGATTGAGAGTCAGTTGCACAACCGTAGCATCTTTCTTCGGATGTTATTGGATGGGATAGAGGCGCAAAACACCCTTTATTTCAGAGTCACTGAATCTCTTTTTACCACGTTGTCGGTCATCCCTCAATCCTCTGAAGCGGCTCAATTTACTGTCTTGCTGAAATCGGCTGGGGGCAATTGACCTGCTCCCCACCCTGAAGGACGGGGATTTCTATGGTGTTCAAGCCTTTGCCTGTATCTCTTCGGCCGGTTACTGTTTCGTCGAGATGCCCGACAGCACGATCTCTTCACAGGTTAAGACGGCAGGCACTGCCGCTAAAATATGACAGGCGGCGTTCACCTCGGCATGAGCTTTGAGCCGCAGAGAAAGCAGCGAGATATCGTCTGGCTGGTCCGGTTGGTAGCGCTTTGATTTGATTAAGTAAACAGGTATGATAATCGTATGAATGCCATGCTGGAGCACCTTGGCTCCGGCACGGCGATCATCAGGAGGCCTTACATGACACAACTCGCCAAGCTCCCGATAGGGATCCAAACCTTCTCCAAAATCCGGGAAGGTGACTACGCCTACGTTGATAAAACCCCCCTGATCAATCGTTTGGTCACAGAGGGGAGCTACTACTTTCTCTCCCGTCCCCGGCGTTTTGGCAAGAGTCTACTGGTTTCGACCATGCAGGATTTATTTGAGGGGCGTAGGGATCTGTTCAAAGGGCTGGATATTGAAGACAAGTGGGACTGGGAGACGACTTACCCGGTAATCAAAATCAGCTTTGGTGGCGGTACGGCTCGTAACCTGGAATCGATGCAACGCATTGTGGGTTCGGTTCTGCGTTCAAATCAGGCGCATCTCGGTGTTGAGTGTGCCCATCCTGAACATGGCGGCGTCTGTTTTAAGGAACTCATCGAAGCAGTTTACAAAAAGACAGGGCAGGAGGTCGTCATCCTGGTCGATGAGTACGACAAGTTTATCGTTGATAACCTCGATCAAATTGAGGTCGCCAGGCAGGGAAGGGATGTCTTGCGTGACCTTTACTCCGTTATCAAAGACAGCGATGCTTACATCAAGTTTGCCTTTCTCACCGGCGTCAGTAAATTCAGCAAAATGTCGGTCTTTAGTGGCCTGAACAACCTGGAGGATATTAGTTTAAGCCCGGACTATGCCACCCTCTGCGGCTATACCGAACATGATCTCAATACCACCTTTGCTGCGCACCTGGAGGGAGCCGACCGGGATGAGGTTCGTAGCTGGTACAATGGG
>JAWLDI010000110.1:0-8197 GCA_041686715.1 Pelovirga sp. | reverse complement strand
CCGGCGGTGCTGAACCTGGCGGTTGTCGGTCCCTGGAGTGAGCATGACCGATGTCAGGTTGAGAGACTGCTCCATGTCGATCCGTTGTGATTGTTACCAGCTTATTTTGACTGTTTTATAAAAGAAATTTTTAAAGCGATAGAAGCGCTTCCGCTCATCCCCCTTTTTCGACGATGGATCACAGGCGTGGAGCAGGCGCGCCAGGCGGGGCATATTGGTCCCCCCTTCACTGCGTGCTCTTTCCACCACTTTCAGCACCAGATCACGGGTAATCTCCTGACGAGTGTAAGGCTCATAGAGGGCGGACCAGAAATCTTCTTCCTGTTGCAGAATTTTCTGCAGAAGGTCTTCGGCCAGTTGTTCCGTCAGCGCCCTGTTCTGGTCGGCGCTGTCAGAACGACTGAAGGCCTGGGGTTGCAGGGCGTTGGTGATCTCCGGGGTATCGATAATCTTGCCGCTCCGTAACAGCATGGCCCGTAACAGAATGCTGCGCAGTTCACGAATATTCCCGGTATAATGGTGACGGCTGAGGAGGTTTTTCGCTTTCTGGCTGAGTATCGGCATATCACTGTTGGTTTCCTGTTTGTGGTAAGCCTGAAACAGACGGCCAAGAAGATGTACAGCAAGGTCAGGAATGTCTTCGCGACGCTGGTTCAGTGAGGGAACTTCAATGATCAGCTCAGAGAGGCGATGGTAGAGGTCTTCACGAAAGACCCCGTCAGCGATCAACTGGCGCAGGTCGCGGTTGGTGCCGGCAACCAGCAGCACCTGTGAATGGCGAGTAATGTTTTCACCGAGACGAATAAATTCGCCGCTGTCGAGAAAACGCAACAGCTGAACCTGGGTTTTGGGGTCTGCGTCCCCGATCTCATCGAGAAAGACCACGCCGCCATGGGCTTCTTCGAGAATGCCGCGCCGGTCGCTGTGGGCACCGGTGAAGGCCCCGCGTTTGTGGCCAAAGAGTTCCGAATAGGTGAGCTCACCGCTGTAGGCGGCAATATTGGTTTTCTTCAGCGGCAGGCTGCTCCGACTTGGTAACAGCTGTCGGAAAATCCGATTGAGCTCAGTGTAGAAGTTGTTGAACAGGAATTCCTTGCCGGCACCGGTTGCTCCAGTGATGAGGATCGAGGGCAGTCCGAGAAATTCGCCCTGATCCGGAACGCCCTGCTTGTGCCACTGGATGATCCGTTCACATAAGGGCGGACTGATTCGCTGGATGCTGGTGATGATCTCCTGGGTTTTAGTGGAATTACCAATAATGTTGCCGAGCCGGTACGAAGTGATCTGTGGATCCTTGTAGCCGACATCCTGGCGAAGACGGTCGATTTCACTGGTGAGTTGGTCAATCTTCTGCAGGATAGACAGATGATGGCCGATCATGCGCGCGATAATCTGCAGAATCCGCTCATGTTCATGGGTAAAATAATGCGGTCTTAAGCTGTCAAGACAGATAGCCGCAAGAACTTCATCATTATAGACAACCGGTACGGCTATTTCACTGCGGATCGCCTCGGTCACCGGTCGGTAAAATTTATCTTCGTCACTGTCGTCATGACAATCATCGAGGGTCTGTGGTTGCCGGGTAGCGGCAGCGAGTCCGGTGAGACTGCGCTGATCAGCCGGCAGCTCTTTGCCTCCGACGCGAATCGGTGGGATATATTTTTTCATCCACTCCTTGTTTTTGGCGCCGATCAGATTGCCTTGATCGTCTTCCACGAGCAGCCAGCGCTCCCCCTGAAACTCACGCACCAGGGCCAGGCTGCCGGTGTCGGCCCCGATCAGCTGGGTCGCTTTGGACAGTACCCGGTGCAGGAAAGGTCGCAACCCATCTCCGGATTGTTGCAGCAGGTCACCGATTTCCGAAAGGATCTGGATTTCCAGGTGTTCGTCGCCGATTTCCTGCACTACCCGCTGCGCCATTTCGGCATGAGCATCAAGAAGATCGCGCTCAAAGGAGCTGAACTGGTAACGGTCCTTGGTGTAATAGTTGACCAGACAGATGACCCGGCGGTTGTTTTTATCGTAACGGGGGACCATGTAAAGGGATTTTAGACCGAGATTCTCAGTGAGATATCGTTTCTGCAGGGTTTCGGCGGCCAGATCTTCAATATACAGAGGGGCCAGCAGGCTGTCATCAACGATGACGCCGGCACGATCAATGAAACGCGAGACGAGGGATTCACCCGGTGCCAGGTTGATCAGTTTTTCCTCTTCATAAAGGCGCCGTGCCTCGCGTTCTTTAGAGTAGGAAGCGAGGATCTCAAGGGTACGCTCACCATCAATGTCCGATGGAACAGGAATAAGTACCGAGGCCAGAGCCACGCGATCAATCAGTTGCGCCGCAGATTTTACCATGAACAGGGCCGCTTCGCGTTTTTTGGCTTCATCGACCCGCCGCGCCAGCTGAAGTTGTTGCTGGTACTTACGCGCCCGATTCAGAATCGGTGCGGCTTCACTCAGAAGTTTGCGCAGTTGCCGCAAAAGCGGTTCCGACGGTGTTTGCTCCTGACGGTCGCGATCCAGGCTGACGACACCAATGGCGCGACCGAGATGAAGAATCGGCAGCAGGTAGTAGGATTCCTGCGTAGAAGAAGTGGCAGCCGCACTTTTGGGATGGCGTGAGAGGCTGACAACCGCCATTTCGCGTTTTTGCTGATACACCTGCGGTATCGGAAAAAAACTGTCGTTAATAGGAAAGTTTGCTTCGCTGATACTGTGCAGGTTGTCGTTTTCTGCGGCCGCGCAACTAAGAGAGCCCATGGTAAGATCTTCAAGGTAGATGCGACATTGGCCGCCGCCGGAGAGTGTTTGCACCCCTTGAGTAATACGGCGCAGGATTTCGAGAAGATTTTCTTTGCCGTATTCGTGCAGACTTAAGATCACTTGGTCGATCTGTTTTTGCATGTGTGTGTGCATTGAGTTTCTCCGCTGTGTTATTTGCTGCTCACTCGGCAGGGTAGTGGGATTGCGGACCGCTGTCAAAAAGATTCTGCGGTATTTTTTGCTTCCCGAATTCCGGCATTCAGGACATATTTTTTTAATCTTTTAGCCGTGGATGCATATCTGGGAATTACTGAATGCGCTTTTGTTTCGGCACCTTGTTCAGGAAGAATGAGAAAACAGGAAAGATTATGAGCTTATTATTATGAAATTTTTTCCTCGTGTCCAAGTATCTAAATACTTGAATATCAAGCGCTTTCCTTTTTTTCTGCTTGCCCGTTGCAGGTATCTGGTGAATAATGTAAGAGCCTGCTCGGGCATTGAAGTGGGGGTAGTTATTGTATGGGAGTTGTTTCACTTAACAAAAAAGCAGCGTTGCCGGAGTCGACCGTTGACCCGTGTGCAGGACAGGCTTGTGCCCTTCCTTCGATGCCCGATGTTCTCGCCGACCTGCTCTCTGCCTGCCTTGAAAATGCCAGTCCCCAGGTAGTCTCCGAGATTATTCTGCAGGATGCTCCCTTTACTGCCGAACTGATCGATATCGCGACAAAGTGGAACCCTGCCGCGCTCAACACGACTGAGCCTGTTACCACCGCGGTACAGTCATTAGGGTACCCGATGATCGTCAGTCTGGTTCTGCAATCTGCGCGGCAGGTCCTTGAGCGCAAGATGTGTGCCGAGGAAATAACATTTCTGCAGCAACTCTGGCGAACATCACGTTTTACCGGGCAGGCGGCGCGCTGTATCGCTCCGTCGGTGAATTACCCCTATATTGAAGAAGCACAGCTAGCGGGGTTGCTGCAAAATCTTGGCCTGTACCAGCAACTGATTCAGCATGGCGATCTGTTCCTGGAAGCGGATCCTTCCCCCTGGAGTTGCGACGCCCAGGTAGCATGGGAACAACAGCACTTTCACACCGATCATCTGCAGCTGGCTGCGGAAAAAATTGAAAGCTGGCGCCTCGATTCATTTCTGTCGGATGCGGTGCGTTTTCTGACGGTGGACAGCCGGCAGTTACAGTCTGCCAATCCCCTCTTCCGTATCGCCAGACTGGCGCAGCTGTTTGCCGCCAGTGGTCCTGAACTCAACGCGGAAGCCGGTCGTCTGGGAGAATTGTTTTTCAATTTACGTTCGGCGGAGACTGATTATCTGTTCGACTGGGTCAATGGTTTGTCTGCACCCCTGTCTAAAAACAAGCATGATGCTGTTGTTGCAGTGAACAACTTCAATACGTCCTGTCAGAGATTGACCCGGCAGATTTTTCTGATTGCCAGTCAGGAGGCGGCTCGGGCACGCCTGACAAAAGGAACAACACCCGAAGAAATTGCAGAAATTGCCGGCAGCCTTTACCTCGAGAACAGCCCGGCACGCAGGGTCTATTTTTTTCTGCTTGATCAGCGGCGGCAGGAATTGGTTGGGATCTCATCCAAAGATGGTTCGCGGCTGTCGCGGGAACTTAAAATTCCACTGGTCAGGGAGGCGAGTCTGGCGGCACGGGCCCTGTCCGGCGAGGTTGCTGTCAACAGCTTTGCCGCAGAACAGACCCTGACTGTAACGGACCGCCTGCTCGTGCGCCTGTGTGGTGGTCACGGGTTTGTCTGCCATCCGTTACATGCCAATGGTCATCCGATGGCTGTCGTGGTGTTTGCTTTGGACCGTCAACAGGATGTTGGTGGCCTTCAGTCGCAGGCGGTGACCATTTTACACCCGATCATCAGTGCCGCCCTGGCGCAGGTGTCGATCGGTGAATTCAATCGTGTCGCCGATGGCAACCTTCTGTTGCGGCGGGTTAATCACGAAATCAGCAGTCCGCTGACGATCATCGGCAATTATGCCGAGGTTCTCAAACACAACCTTTCCGATAAGTCCACCCGGGAGCTTGTTGAAGCAATCAAACAGGAGTCTCAGCGGGTCGACGAAATTGTTCACTATTACCTCAACCAGCAGGATATGTTCGAGTTTCCTGACCAGCAGGTTGATCTCAACCAGCTGGTGCAGGAAACGGTCGAAACTCTTTGTGACGCCGAACTTGCACCCCGTAATATCGAGGTCGAATATCAAACACAAAAAGATCTGCCGCGCGTTTCAACCATGGCGGTACTGATTCGACAGATCCTTGTTAATCTGGTGAAAAACGCGGCAGAAGCCCTGGCTGATGGAGGACGCATCACTCTTGCGACCCGCGAAGGTTTCTGTTCTGACCGTGGCCGTTACGTGGAAATATGTGTTGCCGATAACGGACCGGGTATCTCGTCTGCTGTCAGGGATCGACTGTTTCGCCCCGTCGTCAGTACCAAGGGGGCCGGACACAGTGGCTCCGGGTTAAGTATCGTTAAAGGCATGGTCGAGGATCTCGGCGGACGGATCAGTTGTCACAGCAGCTCCGAAGCAGGCACCAGTTTTTACCTGCAATTGCCGCTGGTAGATGATTTCAGTCTTTTTAAATAATCTAGGGGGGGCTATGCAACAGGGACGTACAACGACATGGGAGAATCCTTCAGCGGGAATCCTGATTGTTGGTGAGCAACTGCCCCTGTTGTACAGCCTGCAGGCGCTGTTGCGGATTAACGGTTATCGTACTGATCTGTCATCCAGCTGTGACGATGCGTTGAAAAAACTCAAGCAGGGTCGCTATGGTCTGCTTTTGCTTGATCTGCAGATTTCCGGCCGGGACAGTTGTAATCTGCTGGAGCGTGTGCAGCAATCCCGCCTCGATGTTGAAACCGTTGTGCTGGTCTCTGACAACTCTGTAGTCTCAATCAAAGAAGCGCTGCGGCTGGGCGCCTATGATTTCGTACGCAAGCCGTACCGGCCTGAAGATCTGCTGGTGAGTGTCAGTCGTGGACTGGAGCGACAGCAATACAAGCACCAGTTGCGCCGTACCGAACTGGCTCTGGCGGAGTCGGAGCGGATGCATCGTTTTATCGTCAACAATTCGCCCGATTTTATCTACATGCTCGATGCCGATGGCGTTTTTACTTTCGTTAACGATCTGGTCGAAGAGTTGCTGGGATACAAGCGGCATGAGGTGCTCGGACGACATTTTTCCTGCTTGATTCATCCTAACAACGCTGATGCGGCCCACCGATTTTTCAGTGAGCAGCGAACTGGTGAGCGGGCCGCCCGTAGCATTGAGATCCGTCTGCAGACAAATCTCGACAGCATCCGCTCCGAAGGACGGGGAGAAGTGCTGGTTGAGCTCAATGCCATGGGGGTATATACACAGAACGAGGCCGATCAAAAAGAATTTATCGGCACCCTTGGCAGCGCCCGCGACATCACTGAAAGAAAACGCTCAGAAGAACGGATCAGCTATCAGGCTTACCATGATCTGTTGACCCGTCTGCCGAATCGTCTGCTTTTTGCTGACCGCATGACCCAGGCTCTTGCTCATGCGGCGCGCAATAAAACGAGGGTTGCGGTCATCTTTATCGACCTGGATCTTTTCAAGGAAATCAACGACACCTATGGTCATGTGATTGGCGATCGGGTTCTCCAGCAGGTAGCAAAACGCATTCTTAAATGTGTCCGTGCCGAAGATACGGTCAGCCGTTTCGGAGGCGACGAATTTTCGTTGTTGCTGACAAATATTGAGTCGCTCGAGGATGCCACTGTCGTCGCCGAGAAAATTCTCGCGGCGGTGCGATTGCCGCTGACCATCGACGATCAAAAATTGCATTTGAGTGCGAGCATGGGAATTGCCCTTCATCCTGAAGCCGGAGAGACAATTGAATCACTGCTCCATAGTGCCGACACCGCCATGTACCACGTCAAGGGAACAGGAAAAGATGGTTATGGCGTCTACGATCGGGGAATGGACAGGGCCCCTGGTTCTGTCACCCTTGAGCATGAATTGAGAAACGCTCTGGAACGCCACCAGCTGCAGGTGTTTTTTCAGCCCAAGGTTGACCCGGGAAGCAGCAACATTGTCGGTATGGAGGCCTTGCTGCGCTGGCAGCACCCGCACCGCGGTCTGCTCTATCCTGTAGATTTCATTCATGTGGCTGAAAAAACGCGACAGATTCTTCCGATCGGTGACTGGGTGTTGCAACAGGTCTGCGACGAAATGTTGCGCTGGCGCCGCCAGGGTCTGCCGCAGATCAGGATGTCCTTGAATCTTTCGGTGATTCAACTTGAACAGGTAGACTATGTCGACAAATTTACCACCACCATCAAAGGGGCGGGACTGGCTGCGGAGCTGTTCGAGTTGCAGATTACCGAGCAGGGGATGATTGATGGGTCCGGCAGGGTGACCAAAGCTTTACGAGCACTGAGCCGGATCGGCGTTTCCGTCGCTATCGATGATTTCGGTTGTGGCCACTCGTCTCTGAACTATCTGCGCGACTACCCCATCAATACCTTGATGATTGACCGTTCTTTTGTTCGAGATATCACGCAGGATCTCGAGCAGTCCCGGATTGTTGAAGGTATCGCCATGATGGCCCGCGGGTTGAATTTAAGTCTGATGGCAAAGGGCGTTGAAAACCTGACCCAGCTGGAGCGCCTGCGCCAGCTGGGTTGCAATGAAGTTCAAGGTTATCTCTACGGTGAAGCGGTTTCCGCCGATCTCACCTTTGCCCTGTTGTGTAACCATCCGACTCTCGGCCCGGTTCCCGGCATGATCAGGCACTGAACGCTAATCAAAAGCCTGGCGGGTGCCGCATCCTCAGTCTGGTGTTGCCAGTCCCAGTAATTCAGTAATGTGCAGCACCGGTTGCGGCATCTGCGCCTGCTGTAATCCCCAGGCGAGTTGCAGATGACAGCCGGGATTGCCGGTCACCAGGACTTCGGCGCCGGTTTGTCTGACGTTGTCCAGTTTGCGATCGAGAATTTTCTGACTCTCATCAGTAAATTTGAGGCTGAAGGTTGCCGCCGACCCACAACACCAGGAGGCCTCTTTCATTTCCAGGAATTCCACCCCTGGAATAGCTTGAATCAATGCGCGCGGCTGCATGCTGATTCCTTGAGCATGGCACAAATGACAAGGCTCGTGGTAGGTGACGCTCTTCTCAACCGGCTTAAGCCCCTCGGTACGTATCCCCTGTTCGCATAAGAATTCACTGATATCCTTGATTTTCTGACGGAAGAGGTGGAGACGATCGTGGTCATCGCGCTCGGCCAGGATCTCTTCGTATTCCTTCAGTGCCGCCCCGCAGCCGGCACAATCGGTCACGATCGCGTCGACGTCCAGATCAAGAAACAGATCCAGGTTGAACGCCGCAATTTCGCGGGTGGTTTCCCGATCGCCTTCGGTCAG
>JAWLDI010000109.1:0-8266 GCA_041686715.1 Pelovirga sp. | reverse complement strand
TTGTTCAGATTGCAGCCGAAAGGCCTGAGCATAACTTTCTTGCGATTGATATCTTCAATCAGGGGTGCCGGGCAACCTGTTCCCGTGTCGAGGATTCCGGTCTGGACAATATCCGTGTCATCCGCATTGAAGCCCGCTACCTGATGCACCAGTATCTCGGCCATGACAGTCTGCGGGCACTGTACGTCAACTGTCCGGACCCCTGGCCGAAAAAACGTCATCGTAAACGCCGTCTGGTCAATGCTGAATTTATCAATCTGACCCTTTACTGTCTTGAAGATCATGGTGAGTTCAGTTTTACTACTGATTTCACCGACTATGGAGAAGAGGTTGCAAGTCTTCTTTGCAATGACACCCGTCTGGTCAACCTGAACCCCAGCCCTTTCACAAATACGTTGGGAAGCTATCCGACATCCAAATATATGCGCCGTTTTCTCGATCAACAGCAGCCGATTTATCTCTGTCGGTATCGCAAAAAGGCCGGACTGGATATCCCGGCACCTGTCATCAGTAAGGGGTTTCGCATTCCCTGGCCACAGGAGGAAGGATGAAGTTTGTCACCACCGAACTGCCCGGTATCGGTGGCAGCTACAAAGAAACGCCCGCCGATTTTGAGGTTGAGGAAATAGCTCTTTATCCCTGCTCCGGTGTCGGAGAACACCTGTACCTGTGGATTGAGAAGAGCGGCGTCAGTACGCCTGAGCTGATCAGTCAGCTGGCCCGTGGACTGCAATTGAACGAAAAAGAGATCGGTTATGCCGGGCTCAAGGACAGTCGTGCACTGACTCGCCAATGGCTCAGCATACCGGTGGCAAAACAGGTCAGAATCGATCATCTTCACCTCCAGCAGGCCCGCATTCTTGATGTGCAGCGTCACCGCAACAAGCTCCGTCCTGGTCATCTGAGCGGGAATCGTTTCACCATCTGTGTGCGCAAACTGCAAGGCAATGCGACCGCCCGGGCTGAAGCGATTTTCGACAGGCTCCAGCATAGCGGGGTTCCCAACCGCTTTGGTGAACAGCGCTATGGCGTGCTGGGAAACTCAGCCCGCTTGGGTTATCTGCTGTTGAGTAACAATCATAAAGAATTTTGCCGCGAACTGATCGGTGATCCGCAAAAAATCTCCCATCCCGGCTGGAAAAAGGCCGCCTTGGCCTATCGACAACAGGATATTGAACAAGCCCTGGGGCAACTGCCCGGCAACATGCGTACTGAGCAGCGACTGCTGCGCGATCTGCTACGGGGAAAAACCTGTGAACAGGCAGTATACGGTCTGTCAAAGCAGCGCCTGCGTTTTTTTCTGTCGGCGCTTCAATCCAGTTACTTTGATCAGCTTTTAGATGCCCGGCTCCTTGATCCGGGAAAGCTTGAAAGTGGTGATATTGCCTACAAACATGTCAATCGCGCCTGCTTCCGGGTAGAAGCTGCAGCGATGGAGCAACCCCGCGCCGATAGTTTTGAAATCAGCCCGACGGCTCCCCTGTTTGGGTACAAAGTCATGCTCGCGGAACAGCAACCGGGAATGACGGAAAGAAATCTGCTGGCAGCTCATCAGCTGACCCTGGACACCTGGAAATCTCGCCGCGGACTGTCAATGCCGGGCGAACGGCGACCACTGCGGGTGCCACTGGAGTTACCAAAAATCATATCAGCGAGCGACAACAGCCTGACGATTGCATTTACACTGCCCAAAGGCAGTTATGCCACCAGTCTCCTGCTGGAGCTGATGAAACCCGTACAAGAATCCTCATAAGGCCATGTTCCCTGTAGACAAAAGTAAAACAGCATTCTATAATTGCCCTTCACACGCATGGTATTTTTAAAACGATTCGATAGTCGTTGACAGTTTTTTTGTGCGGGTCTAGAATCCTCAGGCTGTTTATGCACTGACACAAAAAAAACAGGGGTATTCAACCATGGTCAGAAAAGATAAATCGGAATATATCATCCAGGCGGTCTCCCACGCTCTTGACCTGCTTGAGCAGTTTCATGATGACGTCGATGAGCTCGGTGTTACCGAGTTGAGCAAACGACTCAAACTGCACAAGAACAACGTCTTTCGGCTTCTGGCCACACTCGAATCACGTGGCTACATAGAACAGAACAAAGCGACGGAGAATTATCGCCTCGGCCTCAAAGCCCTCGAACTGGGCCAGACCTTCATCAGGCAGATGGGGCTGCTGCGTCAGGCCAAACCGATTCTCGAACAGATGGTCGAGCAGAGCAATGAGACCTCTTACGTGGTCATCTATAAAGACTACCACGTTGTCTATCTGGATGTTGTGGAGACCAACCTGACAGTGCGGGTTGTTTCACGGGTCGGTTCACGCCTGCCCGCCTACTGTACTGCTGCCGGCAAGATTCACATGGCCTACATGACTGACGAAGAGCTGGATGAGCTGCTGCCAAAGATCGAATATGTTCAGCACACTCCCACCACCATCACCAGCCCTGAAGCCATGCGTAAAGAACTGCAGCAGATTCGCGAACAGGGTTATGCTTTTGACGACGAGGAACTTGATCAGAGTGTTCGCTGTCTGGCGGCCCCTATTCGTGACTATACCCGGCGCATTGTTGGTGCCATCAGCGTCTCCGGGCCAACCATGAGGGTCTCCAACGAGCGCATTCAAAGCGAACTGACCCCGCTGATACTTGAATCTGCCAGAGAGTTGTCCACCCGCCTCGGCTTCCCGGGCTGACTTATCTCGGCAATAACAAACCAAAGGCCCCTTAACCACAGGGGCCTTTTTTTATGAGGGAAAGCCCCATGAGCTGGATTGAAGAAGAAAAGGAACGGGCCCGTAGCGACGGCGTAAACCATCGTGAAAATTTTCCTTTTCTGCTGACTCCGGAGCGCCCCAATGGTCAGGCGGTAGTATTGATCCACGGATTTGGCGCTACCCCCAGGTCAATTTTTCCGGTTGCCGAAGCCCTTTACCAGGAGCACTACACTGTTGCCGGAGTGCGGCTCCCCGGCCATGGTACCAGCCCTGACGACCTGAAGCAGCGCAAGGCAACTGAATGGATCGCGGCGGCTCGCTCAGCCTATGATGCCCTTGCTAACGACGGCCTCAAGGTCAGTAGTGGCGGTTTAAGCACCGGCGCCCTGGTTGCCCTGACCCTGGCCTCACAACGGCCACTGCAGAAACTGCTGTTATTCTCCCCTTTTCTGCAATTGCGTCATCATCTTGCCCCCTATGCCGGTTTTTTAAGCTTTTTTGTCCCCTACCAGAAGAGCCTTGTCGGCCAGACCGAGAGCGACTTCTATTACAGCCAACGCCCGTTAAAGGCGATTGCCCAGATCAATCGTCTCCTGCGAGACATGCCCCGTATTCTGCCACAGATCAAGGCAGTGACACTGGTGCTGACCTCCACTGGCGATGCGACTATTGCTCCCGGCACCGCCCTGAAACTTTATGAGCGCCTTGGTACCCCGCATAAAATACTTCATACCTACGGTAATAATGTCCCCCATGTTCTTACAACCACAGAAAACTCCCAACTCGATGATGTTCTGCAGCGCTGCCTTGATTTCATGAATCAGGAGTTCAGCAGCTCCCCCATCAACACTGGCCAGAGCCGTTCAATCTGAGCGACAGTCTCTTTGTGACTGGCGGAGTTGTCGATCAGGTAATCAGCGCGGGCAGCCTTTTGCTCCTGCGGCATCTGGGCAGCGATTCGCTGTCGCGCACTCTTTTTATCGAGGCCATCCCGCTCCATCAAGCGGGTCAGTTGTACCTCAGGGTCAATGGTCACCAGCAGTACCTTATCAACCCGCGCTTCGGCACCCACCTCATAGAGCAAAGGCGCTTCATAAATAACCAGCGGGGTGGTATCACGCAGTTGCTGCAGGCGTTGTCTTGATAATGCAGCAATCGCCGGATGGATAATGGCGTTCAGGCGCCGGCGGGCGACAGGGTCGGAAAAAACCAGATCACCAAGAAATTCGCGATCCAGACTGCCGTCGGTTTTGAGAATGTCTTCACCAAAGCCGCTTACCAGCTGTTCCAGTACCGGGCTGCCGGGCTCCACCACCTCACGTGCCAGTTGATCGGCATCCACCACCAGCGCCCCGCGCCGCGCCAGCTCACGGCAGACCGAACTTTTACCCGAGGCGATATTGCCTGTTACACCTAGAATCACACCGACTCCCCTGATTCGACTTTACCAATTGACACAACTGGAAAAAGCAGTTATCCACGGAAAAAGTGAAAAAAAACACGAACAACATCATAAAAAGACAGGCAGCGTCATTGCGTAACCTGTTTGTTGAATACCTTTTTTACTCTCAGGTATTGGTTTTTCCGGGTTTTTTCGTGTTTTTTTATGGATCCGCAAGCCGTTTTCAGGATGATACCTGTGTCAACACACCAAGACCCCTTCAGCCGCTGCAAACTGTGTAGGCGGGACGGCAGTACCCCGACCTGGCACCTGGGCAAAGGCTCAATCTACCGCTGCCCCCATTGCGATTTTCATTTTCTCAACCAGCTTGATGGCAGCGCCGACGCAGAAGATACCGGGTTAAGTGCCGCCGGTCGCCGTTATATTGAATCCCGCGTTGCAGAGGGAAAACATCTTCACCCTTTGCGCCTGCAGCTGGTGCAACAACATTGCTCAATTGCCAATGCCATGACCCTTGATATCGGTGCCGGTCTCGGCCAGTTTGTCCAGCTGGTGCAGCAGCACGGAGCAATGGCGCTGGGCATCGAACCGAGCGCATTGCGCCGCGCTTATGCCCTTGAAGCCTCCGGATTGGAGCTGAGCCACCGGCTGGCAGAGGATGACTACTGGCAGACCGGGTATCCCCAGGCCTTTGACCTGATTACCCTGTGGGATGTCATTGAACACGTCGACGATCCATGTTCAACCGTGGCGGCAGCAACCGCTCTGCTCAAACCCGGCGGATGGCTTTATCTCGACACCCCTGACCGGGATGTTTTCAGTTACCAGTTGAGCCGGATCGTCTGTCAGTGGACCGCCGGCAAACTGCTATTATTTCTGCCGCACTTTTACTCGTGTATCCGTTACGGGCACAAACAGATATTCACCCGCTCCCAGATCACCGGGTTACTGCGCGACTGCGGCCTCATCCCTGTCACCATGCATCTTAGCAGACAGGCAAAGCGCGCCTTTTCAAGCAAGATCGTCCTGGCCGCCCGGAAGGGATAACTCCACTTTCCCACTCCCTAATTTCTTTCACTTGCCACGCGCGACACCGCATTCTGCCAGCCCTGCAACAATTCTGCGCGGGTATCTGCATCAATTTGCGCGGCAAATCCGGCTTCACGTTGCCAGTGGCGCCCTGCCACTTCCAGCGAGGGGAGCAGATCGAACTGTACCGCCGCCAGCCAGGCTGCACCAAGAGCAGTGGTTTCAGTGTTGTGGGGTCGCTCAACCGGCATATCCAGAAGGTCAGCCAGAAACTGCAGAAACCAGTCGTTCTCTGCCATTCCTCCATCAACTCGCAAGGTCCATGAAGCGGCTTCAATATCCTCTTTCATCGCTGTCATCAGATCAACCGTCTGATAACCGACCGACTCGAGTGTGGCCCGGGCTATTTCCGCTATACCGGTATCACGGGTCAGACCGAAGATCGCCCCGCGCGCATGAGGGTCCCAGTGCGGAGCGCCCAGTCCGGTGAAAGCCGGCACCATGTAAACTCCCCGGTTGGATGGCAGCGCTGCTGCCAGATCTTCAATGTCCCGGGTCTTCTTGATCAGTTTCAGCCCGTCCCGTAACCACTGAATCGCTGACCCGGCAACAAAGATGGAACCTTCAAGAGCATAGCTGGTCTGCCCTTTGACCCGGTAGGCAACCGTAGTCAAGAGTCGCTGACGAGAGACACAGGGTTCTGTGCCGGTGTTGAGCAGCATGAAACAGCCGGTACCGTAGGTACTTTTGATCATCCCCGGGGCGACACACCCCTGGCCGATAGCTGCCGCCTGCTGATCACCGGCGACCCCGCCAATCGGCAAGGCGGTGCCAAACAGTTCCGGCTCGGTTCGCCCGTAATCAGCAGCGCAATCCTTCACCTCCGGCAGCAACGCCGGGGGAATATCGAGCAGCGTGAGCATGTCCCGGTCCCACTCCAGGCGGTGGATATTATAAAGCATGGTCCGTGAGGCATTGGTAACATCGGTAGCGTGGATCCGACCGCCTGTCAAGCGCCACAAGAGGAAGGAATCGATCGTCCCGAAGGCCAGATCGCCGGCCTCGGCCCGTTTTCTGGCAGCAGGTACATGGTCGAGAATCCAGCGCAACTTGGTGGCGGAGAAATAGGGATCGATGAGCAGGCCGGTGGCGGCAGTAACCGGCTCATCGCCGCAGGACCGACGTAATTCATCACAGAAGTCAGCAGTACGCCGATCCTGCCAGACTATCGCCCGGTAAATCGGCTCCGACGTCGCGCGGTCCCAGACTACTGTCGTTTCACGCTGGTTGGTTATCCCAATGCCGGCAACCTGAATTCCTTTTTGGGCTGCCTGGGCCAGCACCTGCCGACAGACATTGACCACCGCCTGCCAGATTTCTTCAGGATCATGTTCGACCCAACCATCTTCCGGGTAGAACTGTTCAAACTCCTGCTGAGCAACGATGTCACAGTCACCGGTAGCAGAAAAAAGCATTGCCCGGGTACTGGTTGTTCCCTGATCAATAGCAAGGATATGGTCTGCAGCCATCATCACCTCCATTTTTTCCATGGCAGGTCGGCATAA
This sequence comes from Pelovirga sp., assembly GCA_041686715.1. Taxonomy (GTDB): domain Bacteria; phylum Desulfobacterota; class Desulfuromonadia; order Desulfuromonadales; family Geopsychrobacteraceae; genus Pelovirga. The sequence goes on along the minus strand of JAWLDI010000109.1, from coordinate 1,550 downwards.
AATTTATCGGCGCCCTGCCCGTCTGAAAACAGTTGACCGTGAAAAATGATCAGATTTTGTGTAGTGTATAGCATTGCAGCTGATAGTGCACCAGTCCCTGTCCATTTCCATGGCGCGGCCATGCTTACAGACAAGGTAAAAAACAGGATGAAAAGAGAAGAAATACTGACGGATTTGCAGCAACAGCCCCTTTATGACCTGGTGATCATCGGCGGTGGTGCCAGTGGTTGCGGAGTCGCTCTCGATGCTGCCAGTCGTGGGCTCAAGGTTGCACTGGTAGAAAAGAACGACTTTGCCGAAGGCACCAGCGGCCGCAGCACCAAGTTGCTTCACGGGGGGGTTCGCTACCTGGAAAAAGCCGTCAAAAAGCTTGATCGCGATCAGTACAGGCTGGTCCGCGACGGTCTGCGCGAACGTGCCCTGATATTACAGAACGCCCGCCATCTGTCCAACCGCCTGACTCTGGTCACCCCTATTTATCACTGGTTGGAGGTCCCTTATGTGTTCGCCGGCCTCAAACTCTACGACCTGCTCTCCGGCAAAAACCATATCGGTCACAGCCGTCTGCTCAGCCGTACCGAAGCTCTCAGACGTTTTCCCATGCTCAAGGCTGCCGGTCTTAAAGCCGGAGTCCAGTATCATGATGGCCAGTTTCACGATGCCCGGATGAATCTTGCGATTGCCCTGACAGCACAACAGCAGGGAGCAACCATTATCAATCATATGGCGGCAACCGGATTCACTTATTCAGGCGGCATGATCGATGGCGTACAAGTGACCGACCAGCTGACCCGAAAAACCTTGTCCCTGACCTGCAGAGGGGTGATCAATGCCACCGGCCCCTTTGTCGATAACATCAGAAAGCTTGACGACTCGCAGGCGAAAGAACTCCTCACTACCAGCAGCGGCGTTCACATTGTCCTCGATCAACACTTTGCGCCACCGGATACCGGCCTGATGATCCCTGAAACCGAGGATGGCCGGGTTCTGTTCATCCTCCCCTGGGAAGGACATGCCCTTATCGGTACAACCGATGAACCCGCCCCCTTGACCGAACACCCGCCACCGCTGGAAACAGAAATCGATTACCTTCTGCGTCACGCCCGCAGTTATTTCGACCTGCACATCGATCGCACAGACATCAAAGCCACCTGGTCGGGATTGCGGCCACTGGTCGCCACACCAGCGGCAAATGACACCGCCGGTCTCACCCGCGACCATCTTCTTGCTGCCAGCAAGACAGGGCTGGTCACCCTGGCCGGGGGGAAATGGACAACCTACCGCAAAATGGCAGAGGACACGGTTGACTACGCCATAAAAAGTTTTGCCCTGGTACCGGTAACAGCAACGTGCCGCACTACCGATCTGCCGCTGGTGGGCAGCAGTGATTTTGATCTGCTCGGCGGCACCGAACTGGCTGAACTTTTTGCACTGGATGTAGAAACCGCAACCTATCTCAATCGCTGTTATGGTGATCAGGCCGGTCAATTGCTCCAGCTGGGACGCACAACTGACACTATCCGTCCTCTGGTGAGCGGCCATCCATGCCT
>JAWLDI010000108.1:0-8302 GCA_041686715.1 Pelovirga sp. | reverse complement strand
TGAGTAATGAGGCGTACTTATGTACGTCGAAGCAGTGAAGCAAGCGCGACTGTTTGTCATCGGGCGCAGCAGTTGGTGAGTTTTGCGACGCCATCATATGATTACCACAAGAGGAGACAGATTTATGAGTAAGTTGCAGCGGGTGTCGACGGGTTATGCCGAACTGGACGCCATTCTTGATGGTTTGCGTATCGGCGATAATGTTGTGCTCAAGGTCGAATCGATCGATGATTATCGCTATTTTGTTCAGCCTTTTGTCGATCAGGCGTTAAGTGATGGTCGTCAGATCAATTATATGCGCTTTGGTGATCATCTGCCCCTGCTGGGTAAAACGCCGCAGATCAAGGTTCACCAGATCGACCCGAAACAGGGTTTTGAGCCTTTTGCCAGCCAGGTCTACCGTATCATCAGCGAACAGGGGGAGGGCGCTTTCTACGTTTTTGATTGCCTCTCCGAGCTGCTTTCAGCCTGGGCTACCGATCACATGATCGGCAATTTCTTCCGGGTAACCTGTCCTTATCTGTTTGACCTTGACACTGTTGCCTATTTCGCCCTGATCCGCAGTCGCCACTCGTTTCGCACAGTTGAGCAGATCCGTAATACCACCCAGGTGCTCATTGATGTTTTCAGCCATGAAGACCATTTTCACATTCAGCCCCTCAAGGTCTGGCAGCGTCGTTCGCCGACCATGTTTCTTCCCCATCACAAGATCGGTGAACGCTTTATTCCCCTGACCAACAGCTTTGAATCAACCCGGCTTTACAAGTCTCTGGCGGAACGGACCGCCAACGGCAGTCGCCGGCAGATTGATCACTGGCACCGCCTGTTCATTGATGCTGAAGATCTGTGCCGGGACAATGGCAGCGGCTACGATCGTGACAATATGGTGCGGCATCTGTGTCGGCACATCCTCGCCCGCGAGGAGCGGATGCTGGCGCTGGTGCGGGAGTATTTTACGCTGCCTGAATTGCTGGATATCAAATCACGGATCATCGGCACCGGGTTCATCGGCGGCAAGGCGGTCGGCATGCTGCTGGCCCACAATATCTTACGCGCTGATGAAAGCTTTGACTGGGATTATCATCTTGAAAAGCATGATTCCTTTTACGTCGGCTCCAATGTCTACTATTCGTATATTGTCCATAATGATCTGTGGCATCTGTTTATGCGCCAGAAGTCTGATGAGGGTTACTTCAGTGCGGCAAGCGAGCTGCGCGAAAACATGCTGAACGGCACCTTCCCCACGGAGATCCGCGAGGAATTTCAGCAGATGCTCGAGTATTTTGGCCAGTATCCGATTATCATCCGCTCCAGTTCCCTGCTGGAGGATGGTTTCGGCAATGCCTTTGCGGGCAAGTATGACAGTTTTTTCTGTGTTAACCAGGGCAGCCCGGAGGAACGTCTCGAAGAGCTGGAAAATGCTATTCGCAAGGTCTTTGCCAGTGCCATGAGTGAGGATGCGCTGGCCTACCGGTTGCAGCGCGGACTCGACAAAAAAGACGAGCAGATGGCCCTGCTTATTCAGCGCGTTTCCGGATCCTATCGTCAGCATTATTACCTGCCGGAGCTGGCCGGGGTCGGTGTCTCCTACAATACCTTTGTCTGGGATAAGGAGATGGATCCTCAGGCCGGTATGCTGCGTCTGGTGCTGGGTATGGGGACACGGGCGGTGGATCGCTCCGAGGTTGACTATCCGCGGGTAGTCGCCCTGGATGCGCCGGCCCGGCGTCAACATAAAGGGTTTGAAGATGTACGCAAATTTTCCCAGCGCGACATCGACCTGCTCAATATTAACGACAACTGCCTTCAGACCGTGTCGCTTTATAATCTGGCCCAGGAAGATCTCGGGATCCCCTGGGAAACCTACGCTGTCCGCGACGAAGAAACCATTCGGTTGCTGCAGGAGCGTGGTCGCAACGTAGCTAACGTCTGGATGCTGACCTTTGACGATTTTCTTGAGCAGACCGATTTTGCCCCCTTGATGCGACGGCTGCTCAAGACCATTGAAAAGGCTTACGGTTACCCGGTGGATGTGGAGTTTACTGCCAATTTTACTGCCGACCGGGCGGTTAAGATCGATGTGGTTCAGTGTCGGCCACTGCAGACCAGCGGTGCCGAATCCAGTCTGGTGATGCCCACGGATATTGCTGATGACAAGCTGCTGTTCCGTTCCGCCGGTAATTTCATGGGCGGAAATGTTTCCCACGATCTGGACTGGATTGTCTGGATTGAGCCGGCCGAGTACCTGCGGCTGCCGCTCGCAGAAAAATATGAGGTCGCTCGGCTCATCGGCCGGCTTAACCGGCGTATTGCCAATCGTGAACAGGGACGGACCATGCTCATCGGTCCCGGGCGCTGGGGGACCAGCACCCCTTCCCTCGGGGTGCCGGTGTCCTTTGCTGAAATCAGCAACCTGACGGCTCTGGTCGAGGTGGCCTTCCCGTCCGGAGGTCTGATGCCGGAGCTTTCTTACGGGTCACACTTTTTCCAGGATCTGGTAGAGGCCAATATTTTTTATCTGGCGCTGTTTCCCGAGAACAAAGGCTGTATCCTCAACGACGCCTGGCTGCGTGATCGTCCCAACGCCCTGGACGGACTGATTCCTTCCTGCAGTCATTTCAAATCGGTTGTCAAGGTCTGCCGGGTGCCGGAAACGGGAGTGCGATTGATGGCCGATGTGGTGGCTCAGGAGCTGGTGTGTTTTGAGGACGGGGAGGAGTAGGTAAGTCCGCAAAAAGCCCGGCGTCAAGACCGGGCTTTTTGCGGCATTCTATCTTCTGAATTTTGACCTTTATACCAGCCCCATGGCCAGCATCGCTCTGGCTACTTTGATGAATCCGGCAATATTGGCACCGAGAACATAGTTGCCCGGTGAACCATACTCCTCAGCGGTTTCAAAACAATCCCGGTGGATATTTTCCATAATATCCTGCAGGCGTTCTTCGGTGTACTCGAAAGACCAGGAATCGCGGCAGGCATTCTGCTGCATTTCCAGGGCGCTGGTGGCAACACCACCGGCGTTGGCGGCTTTGCCGGGTCCGTAAGCGATGCCGGACTCCAGGAAAACCTTGATGCCATCCGGAGTGGTCGGCATGTTGGCCCCTTCGCCAATTGCGATACAGCCGTTTTTGACCAGGGTTTTGGCATCCTTGCCGTTGAGCTCGTTTTCAGTGGCACAGGGCATGGCGACCTGGCAGGGGATGTCCCAGATGCTCCCCTGTTCTACGTAGCGAGCGTGTTTGTGGTGGTTGGTGTAGTCCTTGATGCGCCGCCGCTCAATTTCTTTAAGCTGTTGAACCAACTCCAGATCAATGCCCTTTTCATCGTGGATGTAGCCATTGGAGTCGGAGCAGGCAACGACTTTTCCCCCCAATTGATTGATTTTTTCGATGGCGTAGATGGCCACGTTGCCGCTGCCGGAGACGACACAGGTTTTGCCGTCAAAGCTGTCTTTGCGTGCCTTGAGCATCTCGTCGACAAAAAAGACGGTGCCATAGCCGGTGGCTTCCGTGCGTACCAGGGAACCGCCCCAGTTCAGGCCCTTGCCGGTCAGTACGCCGGCTTCCCAGCGGTTATTAAGGCGCTTGTACTGGCCGAACATATAGCCGATTTCACGTCCACCGACGCCGATGTCACCGGCAGGGATATCGGTGTGTTCGCCGATATGACGCTGCAGTTCGGTCATAAAGCTCTGACAGAAGCGCATGATTTCGCCGTCAGTCTTGCCCTTGGGGTCAAAGTCGGACCCGCCCTTGCCACCGCCGATAGGCAGTCCGGTCAGGGCGTTTTTAAAGATCTGCTCGAAACCCAGAAATTTGATGATGCCCAGATAGACCGAAGGGTGAAAGCGCAATCCGCCTTTGAACGGCCCGAGGGCGCTGTTGAACTGGACGCGGAAGCCGCGATTGATCTGCACCCTGCCGTGGGTGTCCATCCAGGGAACCCGGAAAATGATCTGGCGCTCCGGTTCACAGATGCGCTCAATGATCTTGTGATGAGCAAAGGCCGGATTTTTTACCAGCACCGGACCGAGGGACTCCAGTACCTCGCGAACAGCCTGGTGAAATTCGACTTCACCGGGGTTGCGGGACAGAACTTCCTGATAGATCGGCTCAATCTTTTCGTCGAGTTGTACCATCATGGTTATACCTCCTTGTATGGGATGATTAAAAGTTAGGCAGAAAGTGTTTCCTGCAAGAGGTGGTATCTGCTCTAAAGCTATCGAGACCTTGTTTGAGCACCATTTTTAAGCAAAAATCATGCCTTCTGCATAAAAAATATACAATTAAGGCTGTGGTTGCTTTGCCGTTCGATTGTGGCGGGTCATTAACGCGGGATTTTGACTTTTTTCTACTGATTGAGCGGTGTCATGCTGAAATTTTATCTGATGCAGATTTTTTTGCTGTGGACCGCGATATTTATTAAGCAAATAATTACACTCTTTAGGCTGTATTCTGCATAATTATTCAGCGCCGGGTCGGAGGACCAATGCCAAGGAGCGTTTTACACCCTCCATGGTGACATACACCCCTGTCATAGATCTGCCGACCCGATGATTGTAATGGAGCGGAATAATTTCTTGTGACTTCGATAACCTGGTGGCGAAGAGATTTTTTTTACCGGGGGGCTGTTCGATGTCAGGGTGCTTTCAGGCGTTTGCTCAAGGCCTGAGGACTGATGCCGAGTAATTTTGCCGCCTGTGACTGATTTCCCGAACTTCGTTGCAGGGCCTCCTCAATCAGTTTCTCTGTAGCCTGCCTGATGGTTGGCAGTTCCTGCCCAAAACTGATCAACGTGTCTGCTGTGTTATCGCTGCTGCTATTCGTAGCGGCTATCGGTGGTGCCGGGCAAGGCACCGAGACGACATTCCTGAATCGTTCCGGCGACAGGGTATCAGCCTCATTGAGGCTGACGGCATCGAATACCATGGCCCTGAGTTCGCGGATATTACCGGGGAAGGCATAGCCTCTGAGCAGGTCAATCAGGTCGTTGTCAATCTCCGGTTTGGGGCTCGAAAAGCTCTGCGCCGCTTCTGTGACAAGGGCATCAAGAAGCAGGGGCAGGTCTTCGCGGCGTTCGCGCAGCGGGGGAATTTCAATCAGGTGGGCACAGAGCCGATAATAAAGATCCTTGCGGAAAGCTCCCTGGTCAACTTTCTCTTTGAGGTTCTGGTTGGTCGCGAACAGAAAACGGGCCCGGACTCGACGCTGCTTGTCACTCCCCAGGGGATAGTATTCTCCTTCCTGCAGCAGGCGCAGCAGCTTTACCTGGGATGCCGGTGCCAGATCGCCGATTTCATCGAGAAAGAGAATGCCGTCGGCCGCTTCTTCGATCATCCCCTTGCGGGGCTGATCGGCGCCGGTAAAAGCCCCTTTGACATGCCCGAAGAGGGTGTCACTGAACACCATGTCGTCAAGACCGGCGGCGTTGACGGCGATCCAGGGTTTGTCGGGGCAGCGAATTTGATGCAAGGCACGGGCAATCAGTTCTTTGCCTGTTCCACTTTCGCCAATAATCAGAACCGGTTCATAGCCCCGTGCGATGGCCCTGATATAGGAGAAGATACCGCGCATTTTACTGCTGCGGGTATGAATAGAAGCAAAGGCCGGGTGTTCACTGTCTTCACGCCGCAGCAACTGTTCGGCCAGTTCGCGGTTCTGTCGCCGCACCTCGCTCTGCTTGAGGGTACGAAGGATGCCCGACACGACCCGTTCGCGTTCGTCGGTTTTGATGTAAAAATCTTCCGCTCCGGCCCTGACACAACGGATTGCCGTCTCAATCTGGTTCATGCCGCTGATGATGATAACCGGGATATCGGGGTAGTGTTCCTTTACCTGTGCCAGCAGGGTTTCACCATCAATGTAGGGCATATTCAGGTCGAGCAGAACCAGGCTGCAGGCGTTCTGTTGCAGCAGATCCAGCACCTTGCGGCTGTCGCTGCAGCGGATGACGTGGTTGATGCCGGCGGACACTTTGAGGGACAGGGCCATGCTGTGAAGCCATGCCGGCTCATCATCGACCATCAGGATCGGCAGATCGGGATAGAGGCCTTTATTCGTCATGGAAAGACTCCTTTACTGCCGGAAGTATCAGGGTGGCTGTTGTTCCCTGGCCGGGGGGCGAACTGTAGTTGAGGGTGCCATGGTGTTCCTTGACAATCCGCGCAGAAACCGACAGGCCGAGGCCGGTTCCTCCTTGCTGTCTTTTGGTGGTGACAAAGGGCTCGAAAATATGGTCGATAATGTCAGCCGGAATGCCCTTGCCTTCGTCACTTACCGTCAGAAAAAGCTGGTCACGCTGGTCTGAACAGTGGGTTGTCAGGGTGATTTTTTGTGAACGGTCGGTAAGGGCCTGACACGCATTGATCAGTAGGTTGAGCACTACCTGTTCCAGGCGACCCTGCACCCCGCTCAATGGTGGCAGATCTTCGGCCAGATCAACAACAAAGTGGTCCGTGGCACGGGCAACGACATTGCCGGCCAGACGGACCGAGGTTTCAGCAACCTTGTTTATGTCGATAAAGGCGTCTTCGTTGTACAGATCCTTACGGGCAAAATCGCGTAAGTCATCAACAATCTGTTTAATCCGTTTTGATGAGTCCTGGATAGAGGTCAGCATCTGCGGTACTTCTTCGATCAGATCAGCACAGCTCAGGCCGCCAAAGGTCAGGCCGGCCTCTGGCGAGATGGATTCCTCCACATAAGGTAGCAGGTCACTGAAAAAACCGTGCAGCATGTCGCTGTTGTAGCGGATCAGGGCGTTGGGGTTGTTAATTTCGTGGGCTATTCCGGCAGAAAGTTCACCCAGCACCGCCAGGCGCGTGGCCCGGGCCGCTTCGTCCTGGAGGCGTTTCTGTTCGGTGATGTTGCGTTTCATGATGATAATCTTGATAACCTCGCCCTTGTCGTCGAGCAGGGGAAAGGTGCGATTGTCCCATATCTGGCCTGCTTCCCGAGTGTCGACAGCGTGCTGGTTTTGGCGGGTGGCGATGGTTTTGGCAACAACACAGGCATCGCACTGGGTGTCACGTTTTCTGATCAGGCTGTAGCAGGTGTGGCCGACCATCTGTTCCGGCTCGATGTCGAGGCTGGTCGCTGCAGCACGGTTGCTCCACAGTACCTTCATGTCCGGATCAAGCAGCATCAAACTGTCGGAGACAGCATTGAGCAGTCCGTTGAACTCCTGAAACAACAGGCGGTACTTCTCTTCACTGGCGCGCAGCGCCCGTACGGCTTCCCGGTGTTCTTCACGGGTACGGCGTTCGCGCAGAGCGCGTTGAATAATGCGTCCCAAATCGTCATAAATTTCAGGGGATTTGACAATGTAATCAAGGGCCCCCGATTTCAGTGCTTCGACCGCGAGGGTTTCACTGCCACCAGCGGTCATCACCAGAATCGGGTAGGGCGTTTCGGTGCCGAGTTCCTTAAGCAGGTCCAGGGCGCTACCATCCGGCAGATTAAGATCGAGGAGCAGGATCGCCGGTGGGCACTGGCGCAGCTCATGACGACAAGAGCCCAGGTCAGCGGCAATACGGAAACGGAAGGCCTGCGTGTCACTGCGCAGGGAACGACGGATGAAAGCGACATGCGCCGGCTCGTCTTCAGCGATGAGGATGTCGATCGGGGTCATTTTATACTCACTTTGAAGGTATCTGTACCGGAATATCCTTGTCAAACGGATCGATCTGGTAGCGCCGCCTGACTAATGTGATAGCTGTTTCGTCGAAAATCGCTCCCTTGTTCAGCAGCATGATGCCACTGCCGCTGTACAGGTCGCGTAACAGCTGCATTCCCGGTTTTAAATCTTTCGGTTTAACATTGAGTTGTATCACTTCGGCGGACATATCTAGATGGCTGAATACGGTTGACGCTACTGTTTCAAGCACTTTTTGTAACTTCGGATCGAGAATCTTTCCCCACAAGGGAGACAGATCCAGCAAGGCTGACTCCAGGGCGATCCGTTCCGGGTAATGGAGAAGTGCCCGCTCAAAAGTGTCGGCCACGCAGATTATCCGCGAACCAGGGGGAATTCGACGTCCGCGCAGCTCATCGGGGAAGCCGCTACCATCCATATGTTCATGGTGATGACGGATGATCTCGCCCACTTCACGCAAAGCCGGGACCATATCAATGGCCGCCTGGCCACGAATCGGGTGAAGACGATAGGCAGCGAGGTCTTCATCGGTCATCTGCACCTGGGGTACGCCGAGCAGATGTTCCGGTAATCCGATCTTGCCGATATCGTGCAACATGGCGGCCGAACAGATTGTTTCGGTTTCTTCTTCATTCAATTGCAATTCGGC
>JAWLDI010000107.1:0-8307 GCA_041686715.1 Pelovirga sp. | reverse complement strand
GCTCCGGTCGTTCCAGCGTCAGTGGAGGAGTCCGGGGAGTCTCTTGCCGATGACGCCATTCGCTTTGAGCTGATTCTGTCCACCTACCCACCATCCCTGAAAAAATGCTATGAAAATCGGGGAGGGGTTTTTGTCAAAGCCTTTTTAGCCTCGCAAGAAGGTGACAGTGCGCAGGCGTATCAATTGTTTAAACAAGTCGAAGAACCCGGTCGTGACGAAATCTACTGGTTCGAGGTCGGCTCTTTGCTGGCTCGCCTGGGGGAAATGGCACAAGCCAGGCAGGCCCTTGAGCGAGCGTTACAGCAGAATCCGCAAATGATGCCTGCAGTTGAAGCCCAGGTCGAGGTTTTATTAGAGCTCGGACAGGCCGATGCGGCACTGGAGTGGATGCAACAGAGAATCAAGGATGGAGCAGAAACTGCTTCGCAGAGTCATGCGTTGCTGGTAACGATTTATGCCCGGCAAGAAGCCTGGCAAGAAGCCGCCGAGCATGTCCGACCGGCTGTGGAGGGCGGTTATAATGACCCCGCATTTATTTCTCTGGCCGCCCTGGTAATGGAAAAAAATCGTCGCCTCGATGAAGCAGAGTCTTTATTTGCGCAACTGTCCACAGGCGGAGGTTGCCGCGGCAAAACCAATTTGCACCTGGCTGAGTTCTATCTGCGGAACAATCGTAACCTTGAGCAGGCTTTCGCCAGTTTCAATGCTGCGGTGAAGCAGGAACCTGCCAATCCACGTTGGACATTGCGCCTGGCTCAGACATGCTTCGCCCGTCAGTGGCATAAAGATGGAATGCAGTTGCTGACCCGGCTTGCCAACGGTCCCGAACTGGATCCTGAGCTGCAAACGCAGGTTGAACAGTTATTGTCCCATCATGGGATGAATCAGGGCAAGCTCTGACCAAAACAGGTCCGGCTGTAGCTGCCGTATCGCCAAATCAACACTGCTCAGTCAATGGTCACAGCAGCCACTGGTGCTGACCTTGGTTATTTTTATTGACCATTCCGCCGGCCCTGCATGAGAAAAAGCAGGGCTTTTATTAGTTTTCTTGAATAATTTGTCAGCCTTGCTATAATGCGCCTGCGCCAGGTCAGAAAGGCAGCAAGCGACAAGGATGTAGTGATGGGTTGGAACACGGCTGACGCTTTTAATGAACAATTGAAAAGCCCCTGGGGTTTTGCCCAGTTGCTCGAACAGATCGATATTGGGATTCTAGTCCTCGATCTGGCTCAGCAACAGGTCGACTATTGTAACGCCGCTCTTTTTGATGTCATGCGCGACATGTCCCTGTGCCGGAGCTATGAGCGGCTTTACGAGCTTTTTGTTGTCAGTTCTGAAGCCGCAGCGGATATTTCTTCTACCCCTCGCAGTTCGCACCAGGTGACCTTTCAGGATCGTCTCTACGGGTATACAATCTACCGCGCCGCGCCGCGCTACTGTTGTATTTTTGTTCGTGATATTACCGAAAAGAACCGTCTGGAATCTATCGCCCAGGCGATCAACGCTATGGATAATCTCGGGTTTATCTTTTCCGGAATTCGCCATGAAATCGGCAATCCCCTCAATTCACTGAAGATGGCCCTGACGGCATTAAAAAAAAGCACTGGTGACGCAAGTCCCGCAAGGCAGAATGAATATATCGAACGGGCCCTGGCTGATGCCGCACGGATGGAATACCTGCTGAAATCATTAAAAGCCTTCAGTTTGTACGAGCGCGTTGAGTTGAGCGAGATGTCGCTGATCGAGTTCATGGAAAAATTCATTGCGCTGATCGAACATGACTTTCATGCCTGCGGTATCAGGATCAAAACCAGAATTCCTCTCACCATTGATTCTGTGAGAATAGACGAACGGGCGCTCCATCAGGCATTATTGAATATCTTCAACAATGCCGCTGAGGTATTAAAGGGACGAGAAAATCCTGAAATTAATATTTCCGCGCAAGTACGTGGTCAACTGGTGTGGTTGACTATCAGGGATAACGGTCCCGGCATCAACAGCGAACAGAAAAAACACCTGTTTCAACCCTTTAATACCAGTAAGCCGCAAGGCAACGGACTGGGGCTGGTCATCACCAGAAAGCTTCTGGCCATGATGAATGGCGATATTGCTATTGACAGTTGGCCACAGCGGGGAACCGAAGTAAGGGTCAGTCTGCCGTTGGCCGAAGCAGAAAAAGGAGCGTCACCTGCTGTGGACGTTCCATCCTCCATCACAAATTGACAGGTCAGGTAGGTATGAAATGAAGAAGGTTCTGATTGTCGACGACGAAGGCTCTTTCTTGTTGTCATTGCAAGATGTTCTGAAGGTTCACCAGGATAAATTTGAGATTCTCACTGCGGAAAACGGTGATGCTGCTGTCAAAATACTGCGCGATACACCTGTTGACCTGCTGGTAACCGACCTGCGCATGCCTGAGATGAACGGGTTCGAATTGCTGGCATGGACGAGCCGGCACCAGCCGCAGTTGCCGGTGGTGGCGATGTCAGCATTTGGTACTCCGGAGATTGAAGACCGTCTCAAAAAAATGGATACCCTCCAGTTCATTGAAAAACCGGTCGATCTGCCGGTGCTGGAAAAAGCCATATTCAACGGCCTTAAGGCGGGTGGCAAGAGTTATATTCGCGGCATTACTCTAGCTACATTTCTGCAGTTGATGAATGTCGAGAAGAAAAACTGTACATTAAAAATCGCAGCACCTGAAGGCCCGGCCTACCTTTTTGTCGCTAACGGCGAACTGATTGACGCCGAATACGGCAGCTTGAAGGGGCTTGATGCCGCTTTGGAGATTGTCAGCTGGGATGACGCTGAAATTGAGATGGATGGAATCTGCCGTCGGCAGGAAGATGTTGTCAATATGCCTTTGAGCCATCTGCTGATTGAGGCCTTCAGGATTAAGGACGAAGCCGCCGAGGAGCAGAAAAAGGGTGGAGTCGTACCGGCCTCTGCTGATGACGAGATACCTCCTTCGTCCCCTGAGCCGGCGCAGAAGAGCGAATCACCGCTGGCCCGGGTGTTGAACGGTATCACCAATGTCCAGGAGTTTGCCCTTTTTGAGTCTGAAAAAGGTCTGAGTGGTTTTAATAACGGCCCCTGTTCACTGCAGGGATTTGACATTACGGCATTCGAAGAGGTCCTGTCAGAGGTTGCCGCGGAATTCGACTGGGGTGGGTATCGCTCGATGGTTCTTGGAACAACTGGACGTAATCGTTATGTACTGTTCAATCATCACCAGCAGCACGTGGTACTTAAACTCAAACCGGGAGCCCAGGCCGCTCCAGTGCTGAAGGAAATCGAGCGGGTAACTGAACTCTAAAGGTCAACTGCTGCCCCCTGTCAGTTACTCGACGGGGACCCGGAAGAAAGTGAAGAGTATGACTTATCTCATTAATGAATTGAAAGTGATCCCAGGAGTGCTCGGTGCCTGTTTGTTTCATTCTGATGAAGGGGTCAAGGTTGCCAATCTGCCTGCCGTGTTTAAAACGGAGCGACTGCAGATGATCGGTAATCACCTGAATAAAATGTACGCGGCTGGCATGACGAGTTTTGACGTTATTGATGGGCTCTGTCTCCACTTTGATGAATCCATCATTGTTGCCAGGTCGTTTGCTGCGGACACCTTATGCTTTGTTGTCTGTGACCCTGCGTATAATCTCAATATAGTGGTCATGTCGCTTGGCCTCATGCAGGAGGAAATTGACCGGCTTGCGGTTGTGGGAGGTTAAAAAAAATGGCAACAGCAAAAGATTTTATTGTCCGGGTCAGCAAGGTAGCAGGGGTTTCGGGGTGTCTGTTAATTAAACAGGATGGCACGCTGGTGGGTCGGGCGATTGACGATCCTGAAAACTATACCATTCTGATGCAGATCAGCGGCAGTCTGGCGCGCGATATTTCGGATTATATCGGGGCCAGTAACTGTCGCTGTATTAATTTCGGTTGCCTTGGCCAGCAGCATTTTTTTGTCTTTCCGATCGACCGATATCTGCTCGGTGTTGTGGCCCAGTCACAAGAGGATCAGGCGACCATGCTTGATGAAATTTATCGTCTGGTAGGGAGGGTGACAACTGGTCAATCCTGATCTTTTGTGCCGACTGATAACATTTGCCCCCGTAAGGAGCTTTTATGCTTGATCTTTTACGCCAGCGACGCAGTATTCGCAGGTTTTCAGCCACACCAGTTGAACCGGAAAAGCTGGACAGTTTATGTGAGGCTTTGTTGCGGGCGCCGACATCAAGAAATCTCCAGCCCTGCAGCTTTATCCTGGTGGAAGACCGGCAGATTCTAGCCCAGCTGGCAACAGCAAAGCCCCATGGCACCGCATTTTTTGCCACGGCCCCTGTAGCCGTGTTGATCGTGGCGGACCCTTCTGTTTCTGACGTCTGGATCGAAGACGCAGCTGTTGCTGCAACCATTGCGCAGCTTGCTGCCGAGGATATCGGTCTGAAAAGCTGCTGGGCACAATTACGGCTGCGCCTGCATGGAGATTCCAGCAGTGCCTCGGAATATGTGCGCCAGTTAGTTGGTCTGCCGGAAGGTCAGGAGGTCCCGGTCGCAATTGCTATCGGTTATGCAGACGAAGAAAAAGCCGGCCATCCTTTCAGTTCATTGCGCCATGAAAAGATTCGAAGACTATAATTCGCCATTCCGGCCGCTCTCGCCGGTAATTTTCGATGCAATCTCCCGGATTTTTGTCGTTCCGGGGGGTTGATTTTCTGTCGAGGAAATGACACCCTACGGGGATAAGGGTGTCGCAAAGGTGTTTGGCGGCGCCTATTTATGACTCAAAAAAAATGACAGGAGATGACATGACAGAAGTAAAAACAGGGAGTAAAGTAAAAGTTCACTATACCGGTACATTTGATGATGGTGAAGTTTTTGACAGTTCACGTCAGGCAGAGCAGCCATTCGAGTTTGAAGTTGGTTCCGGTCAGGTGATCCCTGGGTTCGACAATGCTGTGGTTGGAATGAAGGCCGGCGATAGTAAACAGATTCGCCTGACAGAAGAAGAAGCGTACGGCCCGTACAATACCGATATGATTTTTGATGCCAACCCCAGTCAGTTTGAAGAAGGGTTGCAACCTCAGGTCGGCCAGCAATTCCAGACCCAGATGCAGGATGGAACCCCCCTGCTGCTCACGGTTAAAGAAGTGAAAGACGAAAAGATCACCCTTGATGCTAATCACCCCATGGCTGGCAAGGCCTTGAATTTTGATCTGGAAGTTGTCGACGTTGAATAACGGTCAGTGATATGACATTGTCGTAGAAAAAAGCCCGGCACCGGAAGTGCCGGGCTTTTTGTTGGTGTGCGCTCCACTTGAGCTCAGACCGGCAGGTTCCTGATAGCCAGCCACCAGGCACCAGCAATCAGAACAAAGGCAACAGCACCCCATAACAGGTTTCTGCAGCTGGAAACCTTGAAGGCTATCGGCAGCCGCAAGGAGATATACGCCATGGCAGCGCCGCTGACAAACCCGAACAGGTGGGCACCGACATCGGTATTGTCATCTCCAACCCCCAATATGGCAAGCAGCCCCAGGGCGGCAGCCAGTGGTAGCGGCCAGCGCCGCCACAAGCTTGCACGGTAACGCAGCATATTGTACACCGCAAGCAGCCCCAGGGCGCCAAAAACCGCTGTAGAGGCGCCGATTGAGCGGTGATCCGGAGATTGCAGCAGGGCATTGATGATGTTGCCGAGGATTCCTGCACTGAGGACCAGAAAAAAAGCCAGCCCGGAACCAAGGGTACGGCACAGTTGCAGCATCAGCACGCCACCGATGGTAAGATTGCTGAGCAGGTGCAGGGAGCCGGAATGCAGGGTAAGAGCGGTGATCGTGCGCCACCATTGTCCGTTACGGATATGGCCGACATCGGCATGACCCGCCAGCAACCAGTCGATACCTCCAGAGCCCAACAGCTGCAGTTGATGGGTGCTGATGTTGTGGAAAATTATCAGGCTGATGACGACCCAGAAGGTTGTTATCTGATTGTTTTTAAGAGGGATATGAGCGGGTGGCGGGGGTGGCCAGTTGCAGTTTTCCTTTTCGTAGGCAATCAGTTCGTCCAGGGCCTCATGAAAATGTTCAGCCGGCACCATAAGCTGGCGCTGACCGTCGCTGTTTTCAGTGCGACAGGGAATGTGGCGGGCTTGTAGTACCAGTGACCAGAGTCGCAACTGGCGTTTGCTCAAAGGACGCCGCGACAGCCCGTCCTGCAACTGTGCCGGGACAGCAATCCACTGTTGTTGTTCAATTTCCGGTACAGGTTTTTCGTCCATGGCCCATGATGACAGAAATCACCCTTTACGGGCGACCATTTTATCTGTCTGCTGTTCGTCGTCCGGAAACGGTTCTTTTTCGCCGTGGCTGCGTCAATCTGGTTCCTTGTCTGGGTGGCATGCATAGGCACCACTCAAGCCCTTGATTGACTGGTTCAGGCAGATAACCGGATTGACCCAGTCAGCAGTCAAGTGCAACCTTCAGTAATATCCGGGGGAGGTCTTCTTTATCTATGCCCATAACTATACCGAAAGAGGGGATATCTGTCAGACATTTGGCTGAAAGCCTCGGCCTTTGGGAGCAGATCAGCGCTGGAGTAAGCTCCCGGTGTTGCGGTGATCGCGCTACTGTCCTGTTGCCCCAGATCGCAGCCATCCGGGTGCTGGGCAGCAGGGCAACCAGCCGCCTGGGCAGTTATACTTTTCGCGGGAAGGACCCGGTTTGTATCAGACTTCAACTTGCCCAGGAACCGGAGAGTCTATGCCGCACCTTTCTGCATGAGCTTGCACACGCCTGTGATCATTTGTACCGGGGCTGGAGGCCGCGGCGACGCTTCGGCCATGGCGAGCAGTGGCGCCGGTGGGCACAAATCCTGGGAGCTGCGCCCCGTTCAGCAGGCAGCAGCAAGGCTGTTACCGCCCTGCATCAGCAGCGCCAAAAACTGGTGGCGGTCTGTCAGGGGTGTGGTGCCGAGATACGTCGGGCGCGGCGCTTGAACCAGAAGGGGCGCTATATTCATCCTCCTTGCGGCGGTACCCTAAAGCGAATCTGAAATAAATTTACCTGAAATAAATTTACCTTTGTTGAACCTATGGTGATAACCTGCCGGTCACTATTGCTGCTACCTTCTGCCGACGCTCATTCAGTATGAGACTACACTGTCATGGACAGGCCTTAAAAGACTTCTCTGGTCGTTTTTTTGTTCTGCTGCAGCTCAGGGTGTTGATCCTCACGCTCTTTGCGCGGCATCGTTGCCGCGGACTAAAAAACAGCGCCAACTGCCAGAGCATGTAGCCACAGCTTTGGCCGCTGGCCCTCGATGTCTTAAAGCGTTAGTAGAAAATCGAGAACCTGCTGGGGATGTTCAGCGGCTTTTGTTACCCTGGGCCAATGCTTGATAACAATTCCCTGCTCATCGATAAGTACCGTCGAACGGATGCAGCCGATACTGGTTTTTCCGTACATGGTTTTTTCGCCCCAGGCCTGATAGTTTTGCATCATAGTTGTCTCCGGGTCGCTGAGCAGGGTAAACGGCAGATGAAACTGGCTGATGAATTTGTCGTGGGATGCCAGGCTGTCTTTGCTGACGCCGAGCAGTCTGACATTCATCTGTAACAGCTGTTCATGCATCTGAGCAAAAGCGCAGGACTCCTTGGTGCATCCGGGGGTATTGTCTTTGGGGTAGAAGTAAATAATGAGTCTGCTGCCGGCATAGTCAGCGAGTCGGTGCTCTTTACCATCGCTCCCTTGCAGGCAAAAATCGGGAGCTGTCTGTCCTTGCTCTATTGTCATCAACTTATCCTTTCTGTTCTTCGTCTGCCCGGGCCAGCAGCTGTTTGAGTTTTTCCAGTTTGTTATTGATTGCTATCTCGACCTGATCGTTACCGAACATCCAGCGTAGTTGCCCAAGCATCAGGGTGGCATCAGCCAGTTCATCGATAACTGCTTGTTCTGATATCTTGCCGCGTTTGAAGTGTTTGAGGGCGGCAATCAGTTCCGCGCATTCTTCAATGGCCTGGTCATATTGAGCATCAGCACCCCAGCAGGCGATGGTTGCCTGGTAAATTTTTTCCATGGTTGAAGCCTTGGTGAAAAGCAAATGTTGATTTTATCCTTATTAGCATATCATGTCAGCAAGAGGGAGGGTGAAACGTTGCAATATGCGGCAAAACAGTTGACAGTATTTGCAGAATTTAATAGATCTTCTTGCCATCAGGGGGAATGTCGGAGTATTTAGATGAATCTATTAATTATTTTATTGTTGAGCTCAGGTAGTTTTTTACTGTTGATATCCTTGCTGCCGATCCGCACT
>JAWLDI010000106.1:0-8574 GCA_041686715.1 Pelovirga sp. | reverse complement strand
ATCCTCATCAATAAAGCCGAGGGGGATAACCGTCCGCGAGCCGAACTGGCGCGCAAACAGTACCAGAATGCCCTGCACCTGCTCAAACCCAAAAGTCCTCACTGGATTGTGCCGGTCCTGCTGTGCAGTGCCCTGAAACAACAGGGGATAGATGAAACCTGGCAGACCGTTCTCGACTTTGTTGAAACCATGCGTGAGCATGGTGAATTCGAGCAGAAGCGCCGTCTCCAGGCCAGCGACTGGATGTGGGCGCAGGTCATGGATGAACTGAAAAGCCAGTTTATGAATGATAAAAAGGTCGCCCCCATGATCGAATCACTGCAGACCGCTGTCAGCACCGGCACCACCACCCCCGGCGCCGCGGCCAGACGACTGCTGGAAGCGTTCAGAAGACATTAACGAACAGACAACCCGGTACTCAGCCCGACAGGAGAACTACCCATGCTTACCAAAATCAACCATATCGGCATCGCCGTTCACAGCCTCGACGCTGCCATCCCTTTTTACCGCGACCAACTCGGCATGACCTTTGAGGGGACCGAGGTGGTCACTGAACAGAAGGTCAAGGTCGCTTTTTTTCTAGTCGGGGAAAGTCGTATCGAGCTGCTCGAAGCCACTGCCGACGACTCACCTGTTGCCGGGTTTCTCGCTAAAAACGGCGAAGGCATCCACCATATGGCTTATGAGGTTGACGATATTATCGCCACCCTGGCGCGCCTCAAAGCCGATGGCATCCGCCTCATCGACGAAACACCGCGCAAGGGAGCACACAACAGCCTGATTGCCTTTCTGCACCCCAAGGTCACCGGTGGCGTGTTGACTGAAATCTGCCAGTGTCAGCCGGAACAAAACTGAACCCGGCAGGCAGATTTCAGCAGAAGATTATTTTCTTTTTCGTGTTGCGGCTTCAGTATTCTGACACACGCTGTCACTCAGGGATCTGCTCAAGCTTCTGCCAGCGCTGATAGCTTGCTTCAAGCTCTTCTTCCACCCGGGCCAGACGCTGCTGGGCCGCGGTAATCTTTTCACTGTCCCCCTGCTGATAGAAGGCCGGATCGGCCATGGTCTGATGGAGATCCGCCTGCTCTGCCTCCAGCGTTTCGATGATGAGGGGCAACGCTGCCAGTTCTTTTTTTTCCTTGAACGTCTGTTTGCGCGGCCGATCTTTACGGCTGCTGGCAGTGGATTTTGATTTTTTTGCTGCAATCGCTGGTTGCGTCTGTTTCTGTACGAGCCAGTCGTCGTAACCACCGATAATCTCTTCGACCTTCCCGTTGCCACTGAATACCAGCGAGCTGGTCACCAGGTTATTGACAAAATTGCGGTCATGGCTGACCAGCAATACGGTCCCCTGAAAATCGAGCAGTAATTCCTCCAGCAATTCCAGCGTCTCCATATCGAGATCATTGGTCGGCTCATCAAGAATCAACAGATTGGCCGGACGGCTGAACAGCTTGGCCAGCAGCAGTCGATTTTTTTCCCCGCCCGATAGAATCCGTACCGGGGTGCGGGCACGATCAGGGGTGAAGAGAAAATCCTGCAGGTAACCATAAACGTGCCGCGGCTTACCGCCAATCAGCACCTGGTCATGATCATCGGCAAGATTCTGCTTGACGCTTTTGTCGCCATCAAGCTGTTCACGCAGCTGGTCAAAGTAAGCAATTTCCAGGTTGGTTCCCAACCGTAATGTCCCCGAGGTCGGCTGCAACTCACCGGTCAGCAGCCTGAGCAGTGTCGTTTTACCACAGCCATTAGGACCAAGCAGGCCGACCCGGTCACCGCGCATGATGCGCAGATCAAGGTTCTCAATCAGAGGCGGATCGTCGCCATAGCGAAAGCTCACGTTTTCCGCCTCAATAACCATGTGGCCACTGCGTCGTGCCGGGTCGATGGCAAGGCGCACCGTGCCGACTCGCTCACGCCGCTGGCGTCGCTCCTCCCGCAACTTCAATAGATCACGCACCCGCCCCATGTTACGGGTACGGCGGGCCTTGATGCCCTTGCGAATCCACACCTCTTCTTCGGCCAGTTTCTGATCAAAGCGCTCCCGGGCTTTTTCTTCCGCATTGATAACATCCAGACGACGTGACAGGAAGGTGTCGTAATCACAGCGGTAATCATGTAGCTGTCCGCGGTCGAGTTCAACAATCCGCGTTGCCAGACGCCGGGTAAAAGCACGGTCGTGACTGACAAAAACCAGGGTCTTCCCCAGGCGCAACAGCAGTTCTTCCAGCTTGATGATCGCCTCGATATCAAGGTGGTTGGTCGGTTCATCAAGAAGAATCAGATCAGGGTCGAGAATCAACGCTGCCGCCAGCAGGGCACGCCGCTGCTGGCCCCCGGAGAGATCAACGGGCGGTTCGTCCAGCACCAGCTCCAGGCGTTCGGCAGTCTGATCGATACGCACCTGAAGATTCAGCTCATCGATGCCGTTTGCCGCTCCGCACCGACGCAGATAGTCGCCGGTCGTTGCCGGCCAGCAGCCGGGAAAATCCTGAGGGACGTAAGCCGTACGCAGACCTTGCCGGTATTGAATCTCACCGGAATCGGCCGGGATATCACCATTGAGAAGACGCATCAGTGACGACTTGCCGGCACCGTTACGCCCGAGCAGGCAGATCCGGTCGCCGGTCTCGATCTGCAGGTTGACGGCATCAAGCAGCTCAGGACCACCGAACGCCAGACTGACCTGGTGGAGTGAAAGGATATTCATAGGGTATCTAGCAATCCAGGGGAATTAAGCGAGTCAAAGAAAAGCTGCCGGATCAATGAGAACAGATTGATCCGGCAGAGGTCATGAGTCAGATCATTGCTGCAGCTTGTACACCATCAGGGCGGAGTGTCCGCGCTGGAGCAGGTTCTTCTCCTGGAACCGCATGGCAATAATCAGCTCAAGTTCACCGTTACCGTCAATATCGGCGACAGTAAAGTCGGCCATATAGCCTTTCTGTAACGGCGTACGCCAACGTTCACGCAGCTGCAGGCTGCTGCTGTCCCAGGTAAAAGCTACCAGCTGAGTATCCGTAAAGGAACGCAAGCCCTGCAGTAAGCGTGAGCCCTTATTCTGGATCGTCACAATCTCACCGGAGGGAAGGCGCACCAGCCGCTTCTGCATCGCTACCGGTTCACGCATCACGGCATCAGAATCAGGTTGATTGTAAAAAGAGATATCCGATCCACCAAAATAGTCGCTTGAACGCCAGAGTCGGTCATTGTCGGCATTGACCAACTGCAACCGGTCATCAGCAGACAGCGAAGCAAACACAGGAGCAGTCGTTACCCCTGCCAGGGGAATCATGCTGAACAGATTGACGCGGTCAGGCAGATCCAATGCCGCGCCGCGGGAAAGACGATCACGGTTACGCTCAATGCGGAATACCGGTGGCCGGAAGGGTTCATTGCTGCGACTCATGCGCTGACCAAGAAGGACCGGCCCTTCTTCCGGCAGATCGACAACGCGCATGAACCAGTTGACCATGGTAATAACACGCTCAAATCGGCCGTTTTGAAACTCGACCACCTGACTGCGCAGGTTGGTGTCAATAGCGGCAGTAATATACAGTTCTGACTGGCCGTCCTGGTTCATATCATGGGCATCAAGGGTCAGCAGTCGCGTGCCGGCCGGAAAATCCACCACCGCTATGGTGACAAACTGTCCTTCCTCCAGGCGCATGATTTGTAATTCATTAGTCAGGGCGACGGCGATCTCCATCTGTCCGTCACCGGTCAGATCACCTGTCGTCAGTCCCACCGGGTTATCGTCAAGGGGCGGACTCATCCAGACTCCGCCGGACTGTTGCTGCCGGGCCATCCCCGGGGTTTCGAGACGGGTATCGCCACGGGCGATACCAACGGTACCCAGCAGCGAATCGACGCTCCGATTCAGTAGACTACGATCCCGGTCTGCCACTGTCGGTCCTGTTTCCCGCATATCGGGTGCCAGCGGGGCCTGAAGCTGCCCGTCGCTGTAGCGATAACTGCCGATCGAGGCCCCGGCACTGTCGGCAACACTGAGTCGATCATCCTGCAAGCTGAAATAAAGACCGGGAGTACCCTCTTCAAGGGGAGTATCGATCCACTCAAAATGATCCAGCCCGCGCCTGAGTTCTTGCCCCAGGGTGTCCGGGATGGAATCGTCAATATAAGCGGACACACGCTCAAAACGGCGCACCTGATCGCCCGGCTGCAGGCTCAACCCCGCAGTCAGTAGCTCGGCATAGGAATAGCCGGACATGACCCTGGTCACCTCCAGATAACCGACAGCATGATCAATTCTACCAACAATATCGCGGGTTTCCGGGTGAATGATGGTTTCACCAGGGGCCATGATGGAAAGAATATCGCCGGGACGCAAATCCTGATTGGCATCCAGGTCAACCAGGTAGGAATCATCCATGGCCATCAGAATAATTCCGTCAACGGGGGCAAAATCCCGTTTCAGCCGATCCGGTAACTGGGCCACGGCCAGGGTTGGTAAAATAAGCAACAATAACAGAGCACGATACAAGGGTGTCATAAGATAACCTGTACTTCGAAACGGGTTGTCAGCTGTTAGAATAACAGTAATGGCGAACGATTCGACCATTGTCTTGCGCCGACTCGTGGCTGTCACAAGTCGCCTGTTGAACCAGAAACAATAAAACAAGTTTTGTAGCTATTCAGCTTCATCGTTGCTGCAGGGTCGCGGGATCCTGTAACAAAGGGGCCTGCCACTGAGGACGCCCTGCCCGGCACAATCACAGCCCTTGGCATAGGATCCGCAGTCCCTGTGCTGAGATGCGAAACATTTTGCCATCATTGGGCCGGTGCCGCCAAGCAAAACCTTGCTTTGATTCACTGTATCTGTTCGGCACCGGGTCGGTGGCAGGAATGGAGCTGAACAGTTACAAACCGTTAAATCCTTGTGGAGCACTCGCTGTGCCAGCGCCCTGGGCTCTTTCGAGCAACGCCAACTGTTCACTCCGGGTCAGTCGGCCGGGATAACCACCCCACTCGAGCAACTCAGCTACCAGCGCAACTGGTTCGACCGTTACACCGCTCAACCGTGTCAGTAATTGGCGGGTTCGCAGGGCATCAAACCAGTGATGAAAAGCACTGATACGCTGTTGTTCGTGCCGGTAATTATCCTGCAGGCGACCCCAGATCACAGAAAAGTTGCGCTCCTCCAGAAATTCTGCCAAGACTGTCGACAACTGCCGGGCCCGGCCAAGCAGGACGGCAGCAGATGCGGCAGAAGCCCCTTCAACCTCCCTTAACCATTGGCGCAGCAGGCAAAAAGAGTGCTGGTCAATAAATTGATATCCGGGCCGGGTCCCCTGCTGATGCCGCTCAACAATGCGACCGGTACCGAAAGGAACCCGGGCAGAGGAACGTGCTGCCGGGCAGACCACGGTCCCACGCAGCAACGAAATCCCCCCAACCTTGTGCAACTGCTGGAGAAAATAAAAATCCTCCCCGGCCAATCGTCGATTCATCCCACCGGCTTCAATGTAGCCCTGTGCCCGGCAGGCAAAAGCGCTGCCGATACTGTGATAAGCATAATGCGATCCGGCCTGTTGCAAGCCGAACTGGTAGCTGCGCAAATAGAGTTCATAGGCACGAATTGCTTCTTCCTGCAGCAGGTCAATCCCTTGCTGGTGGCGAAAGGGAATCACGGCCCCGGTTGCGGTAGCTGCGGCAAAGTGCCGGAACACCGCCGCGAGATAGTGCGGCTCGACCAGGGTATCGGCATCAAGGGAAATGAGGATCGGCACGCTATTCCAGTCAAGGCGCTGCAACGCGGCATCAAAACCGATTTTTCGGGCCAGTCCGACCCCCTGTCCGGCATGCAGTTCCAGTCCCGCTGCCGCAGCATTGATCCAGACCAGCCTGAGCCCCGGGAAGGGCCGGGAAGCTAGCCAATCCA
Organism: Pelovirga sp.; assembly: GCA_041686715.1. Classification (GTDB taxonomy): domain Bacteria; phylum Desulfobacterota; class Desulfuromonadia; order Desulfuromonadales; family Geopsychrobacteraceae; genus Pelovirga. The sequence goes on along the minus strand of JAWLDI010000106.1, from coordinate 2,669 downwards.
GGGTATGCTCATTGTCACGGCGCACTTCGTCACTGGCATCCGAACGGTTATTAACGACAACAATCACCAGGGTGCGAGACAGAAGCCGGGGATCATTCACAGCGATGGACTTCAGGGTTGCGGGCAGGCTGGTCGACTCCGCCAGCGCCGGAATGACAATGGCAGCGGCACCGCCTCCATCCCTGTCTCCATCCAGAGTCCAGGGCGCCAGCACGGCTCTGCTGGTCAGGTACTTTTTCAGCTGGGAATATCTGTTCATACCAGCCGATACGACTCCATGATACGACAGAGCTGAACGAAGGGCTCCTGCTGTGCGTCAAGCCAGTTGATTTTTATCCCCTGTCTTTCCATGCGGCGAAAAAAAGTTTCCTGACGCTTGGCAAACTGGCCGATAGCCTGTGCCAGTTTCTCTACCATGTCTTGACGTGACAGCTCTCCTTGCAGAAAACGGGCGACAAAACGGTACTCCAAGCCGTAAAATTCAAGCTGCTGCCAGGTCATGCCGGCCTCATGAAGGGCCTGAACTTCTTCGATCAGCCCCTGTTCCAGCCGCGCCCGTAACCGCGCACCAATCCGCTGGCGCAGGACCTCCCGCGGCCAGCGCAAGCCAAACACCAGAGGATGCCAGACAAAAGGCGCTTCAGGTTCAGCCGTTTGTTCGCCGCAGGCAATTTCATAGGCACGCACCAGCCGGTTACGTTCGTTCAGATCAGTACGGTTATGTTGCTGTGGCTTGATTTTCAGCAGCTGTTGACGCAACTGCTCGTCACTCCATGCGGCAACCTGCTGACGCAGCTGTGGATTACAGGGCACCTCAACCAGGTCATAGCCCCTTAACACCGCATCCAGGTAGAGACCGGTGCCGCCACAGATAATCGGCACCCGTTGGCCTGAACGAACAGCGCTTATAGCGGCGTAACAGTCCCGCTGAAACTGATAGAGATTGTACTCACTGCCGGCCGCGGCGATATCAATCAGGTGATAGGGAATATCTCCATATTCTGACAGGTCTTTGCCGGTTCCCAAATCCATCCCGCGGTAAACCTGACGCGAATCAGCGGAAATGATTTCACCATCAAAGCGGCGCGCTGCCGCGACCGCCAGGGAAGTTTTCCCACCTGCGGTAGCGCCCAGTATAACTAATGCGTCGATTGACTTATTCATGTTCTGATGATCTGCCCGACTCCAGCAAATAAAGACACTGAGTGTCGCAATTGAAGCGAAATGGATAGCCAAAATTCATTTAATCTCACCATCAATCCTGCCTGTTTTCTGCAGCATAATCAAAACAAGCCCGCTTGCCCAATCAAAACGGTTTTTTTTCAGCGGCGGAGTTGTTATAGTCCGGCTGATTTCTAACAGTTTCTGACAGTGAACCGACATGATCCCAGACTCTCCTGTTATCCGCAAGCGCAACGAGCACCCGATTTCACGTAAACAGATCGACCACGACTGCCTCAAAGTGTTGTATCGATTACACCGCAATGGTTTCAAAAGCTACCTGGTGGGTGGCAGTGTGCGTGATCTGCTCCTGGAACGCTCACCAAAAGATTTTGACATCGCCACAGATGCCACACCAAACCAGGTCAAACGCCTGTTTCGCAACTGTTTTCTGGTAGGACGCCGCTTTCGCCTTGCCCATATCCGCTTTGCCGGCAACAAGCTGATCGAAGTCGCCACCTTTCGCCGCGAAGCCACAGAAGACGATCTCCCGGATGATCCAGGCGACCATCTGCATGTTGTCCAGAACCTTTTCGGCACCCCCCGCGAAGATGCTTTTCGCCGCGATTTTACTATCAATGCGCTCTTCTATAACATCAAGGACTTCACTGTTATCGACCATGTCGGCGGACTTGCTGATCTCAAGCAGCGGCAAATTCGTGTCATCGGTGACCCGCTGGTTCGTTTTGTCGAAGATCCGGTGCGTATGCTGCGGGCACTCGAGTTTGCCGCCCGTCTCGATTTCAGCCTCTGCGACACTATCTACCCGGCGATCGATACGCACAAGGAGCGACTGACGACGGCGGCCCCGGCCCGCGTTCGTGAAGAAATCATGGCCCTGTTCCGCCACGGTATTGCCGCCCCGGTATTACGTCACTGCCGCCAACTCGGCATGCTGCCTTATCTTCTTGCCGGCTATCCCGGCACCGATGAAGGCATCGCCATGCTCAGCCAGGTTGATGATCGTACCCGTCGTGGTATCGATATTGATGAAAGCTTCGCCCTGGCCGCCCTCTATCTGCGCCTGTTCATGGACAACTGTCCACCACAACGCAGCACCCCCATCCCTGTTGCCCTGCAATGCGCGAACGATATCCTGACAACTCACTGCCGCTACTTCAGCATTGCTGCCGGCATTCGCATACGCGCCCGCGATCTGCTCGTCGGCTGTTTCCGGCTGGCCCGTGGTCGCGGTCAGCGCGGTGAACAGAAATTTCTGCACCACCCTGCAACCGCTGAAGCGCTGGAGCTTTTCAGTCTCTGGTCGGAAGTCCGCGACGACCTGAAACCGCTGCTGAAGGAATGGCAAGCCAGCCTTCAGAACCGCAGCGGTCACCCCCCTGCTCCAGCACGCCGCAAAAGAAGAAACCACAAGAAAAAACGGTCCCCGAAAAAAACACATCAACCAGGCTAAAAGCCACCATAACATCACTGGGAAATGGCCCCGG
>JAWLDI010000105.1:0-8575 GCA_041686715.1 Pelovirga sp. | reverse complement strand
GTTCCAGATCAGCCTGGGATCATGAATGATTTTTTCACCGGGGGGTCTTTTTTTCAGTAACATATTGGCCAACAATCCGACCAGGTAGTAGCCCTCAATGAAAGTGCCACGCTCGTCAAAAAAAAAGCACCGGTCAAAATCACCGTCCCACGCCACCCCCAGATCGGCACGGTGAAGCATAACCGCATCGCGGCTAATTTTGCGGTTTTGAGACAAGAGGGGATTGGGAATACCGTGGGGAAAGGTACCATCGGGCTGATGGCAGATCTTGATCATCTCTATGGGTAAACAAGTTTCAAGCTGATCCAGTACCGGTCCGGCACAACCGTTGCCGGCGTTGACAACAACCTTGAGGGGTTTTATTCGCTGGATATCCACAAAGGTCAACAGTTTTTTAACATATTCAGTGCGATAGCATTTGTGCTGGACCGAGCCGTTGACGACAGCTGACTGAAACATTTGAGCCTCGGCTTGTTTCTGCATATCTTTCAAACCACTATCGCCACTGATGGGTACAGCTCCCCGCCGAATCAGCTTAAGGCCATTGAAATCAATCGGGTTGTGGCTGGCAGTAACCATGATTCCACCATCGGCATTACTGTATACAGTGCCGTGATAGACTTCTTCCGTGCCGCATAGACCCAGATCGAATACGTCAGCGCCTCCTTCTGTCAGTCCACGGACGAGAGCCCCCCTCAGAGCCGGGCTCGATAACCTGGCATCATGACCGACAACTACCAGTTCAGGTCGTAGCATGTCGGCATAAGATCTGCCGATTCGCCAGACAACCTTCTCGTTCAGTTGCTGCGGAAGCCGTCCACGAATATCATAGGCTTTAAAACAATGCAGAGCACCATCGTCAGCGACCATAATTGTCCTCGTAACGGATGATGTCATCTTCACTAAGATAACTGCCGGACTGGATTTCGATCATTTCCAGAGGTGCACTCCCCGGATTTGCCAGTCGGTGTATCTGTCCGGAAGGTATATAGGTTGATTGGTTTTCCCCCAACAACATTTCTTTGTCACCACAAGTAATCTGGGCTGTGCCGCTTACGACAACCCAATGTTCAGCACGGTGTTGATGCTTTTGAAGCGATAAGCTTGCACCCGGATTTACACTGATACGCTTAACTTGGAACCGCTTTCCGCTGTCAATACTTTCATAAAAACCCCAAGGGCGATTGACACGACGGTGAAAAAGGGATTCATTGCGCTTTTGTAGCTTGAGTTGTTCAACTAAGGCTTTCACCTCTTGTGTTTGGCTTATTGGGGCAACCAGAATGGCGTCTGCAGTTTCGACTATGACCATGTCTTTTATGCCTATAGCAGCGACTAAACGATGGGTTGCGTGCAGGTAGGATCTCGTTGTGTCCCGAGTGCAGATATCTCCTGTCAGCACATTGTCATTTTCATCCCGTTCCTGCACTTCATAGAGTGCCGACCATGAGCCGATATCACTCCAGCCTGCCTGCAAGGGTACCACTACGGCGCCTTTGGTTTTTTCCATAACAGCATAGTCAATAGACTTAGCCGGGCTGGCTTTGAAGCTATTCGTGTTAAGTCGTAAAAAATCAAAATCTTTTTTTGTTTCAACGAAGGCTCGACGGCAACATGCAAGTATTTCTGGTTCGAAAGAGCGCAACTGATCGATAAAGCGGCTGGCTCGGAACAAAAACATACCGCTGTTCCAGTAATATTGCCCCGATTCAACATATTGTCTGGCTGTTTTGAGGTCCGGTTTCTCGACAAATTCCGCTACGCGATAAACGGGATGACATTCGTTGAGGGTGTTTTCGTCGGCACGAATATAGCCATAGCCGGTTTCCGGATGGGTTGCTGGTATGCCAAACGTGACTAAATTGCCCCGATCAGCAAATTCTGCAGCGACAGATACTGCATCTTCAAACGCCCTGACATCTTTAATCAGATGATCGGAAGGGAGAACCAGTAAGAGGGGGTCATCTCTTTTTTCCAATGCATAAAGAGCGGCTATTGCTGTTGCAGGTGCAGTATTGCGCCCACAAGGCTCAAGAATAATGTCTTCGGGGACAACATCAAGCAATCGAGCTTGCTCGGCAACCATGAAACGGTGGGCTTCATTGCAAATGATCAACGGCGGATGGACGTTTTGCAGTCCACGCACCCGGCTGATTGTCTGTTGTAGCATGGTTTGATTGCCGACAAGTGAAAGCAATTGCTTAGGTTGAAGTTCTCTCGAGAGAGGCCAAAGGCGACTGCCCCCTCCGCCCGATAGAATAAGGGGTAAAATCATTTTCTTCTCCTAAAAAACAAACCATGATTAACACAGGCGAACACAGTTCAAGAGGATGGAATTGCCTCTCCTGATCTACCGCCGAGCAGGGGAGAGATTTTTTCCTGCGGCAAGGCTTCACTGAAAAAATACCCCTGGACCTTTTCGCAGCCTAGCCGACCGAGATAGTTAAGCTGTTCCATATCCTCGACACCGTCGGCGGCCAGATTGAGGTTCATTCCTTTGGCCATCATCGCAATACCATCAATCAGGCGTGAACTCTGCGTTGCGTTGCCGATTTCGCGGACAAATGTGCGATCGATTTTCAGGGCGCTGACCGGTATGGATTGCAGATAACTTAAGGGTAAAAAGCCGCGACCGAAGTCGTCGACGGTGATGGCAATGCCACTGTCGCGCAGGGTTTTTATGTTGTTTTTGACCAGCTTTTGCCCTTTCAGCAGGCTTGCCTCGGTGATTTCCAGATCAAACAGTTCAGGGGCGAGGTTGAATTCTGTCAGGGTTCCAAGGAAACTATCGGCAAAACCTTCCTGCTTCAGCTGGGTCGGTGAAATGTTCAGGGATACCGGAACGTTGCGAAAGCCCTGCTGATGCCACTGTGACAGAGACTCACATACCTGACGCAGGGCCAATGACTCGATGGTCAGCAGTAGTTTCGCTTCTTGCGCGGTTGCTAAAAATTCCTCAGGGTAGATGATTCCACGGCGCGGGTGTTGCCGGCGCAATAAGGCTTCCAGACCGATAACTGCCTTGGTGTGGGGATTGAACTGCGGTTGGAAAAAAACCTTGAACTCGTTATCTTCCAGGGCCTGACGCAGGTCTCGTTCAGCCGTGTTGGAGATCGTCTCTTCTTTCATGGTGTCGTTATAAAAAGAGTAGTTGTCTCTGCTGCTTGATTTGACGTGGTACATGGCAACATCGGCGTTGTGGAGCAGGGCTTCCCAAGTCGTGCCGGTGGTGGGATAAACGGCAACCCCAAGGCTGGCGCGCAGATGCAACTTATGCTGATCGACAATAAAAGGTTTACGTATTTCATCAAGAATTTTTTTCGCTACCGTGGCACTACTGTCCTGACTGGAGATATCGGGCAGCAATAAGGCAAATTCGTCACCACCGAAACGACACAGGGTATCTTCGGCTCTCAGGCAACCGAGGACTCTGTTGGCGACCAGTTGCAGGACGCGATCACCAATCAGGTGGCCCAAGGCGTCATTGATGGATTTGAAGCGATCCATGTCGATGAACAACAGGGCAAACTGTTGGTCATGGCGCTGAGCACGGGCGATGGACTGGTTAACCCTGTCTATGAAGAGGGTGCGGTTGGGAAGCCCTGTCAGCAGATCATGATATGCCAGGTACTGGATGTTTTTTTGTTGTTTGTGCTGCTGCTGCTTTTCGTGATATTTATCCCGGGCGCTGGCAATGGCGTTGAGAATTTCTGTGGGTTTGTAGGGCTTGCGGAGATAATCATGGGCTCCCAGGCGCATGGCTTCTTTGACCCACTCAAACGATGACTCGCCGCTAAGGACAATGGTTTCGGTCGCATGGCCTGACTGATTGATGTACTCCAGCACACTCAGGCCGCTTGTGCCCGGCATCTGCAAATCGAGAAGCAGGAGCTGGTAGTGCCCGCACTGCAGCTTTCTGATCGCTTCTTCACCATCTGATGCCAGGTCGACATCTTCATAGCCGTTTATCTGCAGCATCAGCTGGACGCTCTTCAACTGTGAATGTTGGTCATCAGCGATCAGTATCCTGAAAGAGTCTGTCACGTCCAGGGACAAAGCGTTTTCCTTCATCTAGTCACATCCCTTCTGTCCAGCGTGGGGCGGATGGTGTTGCGTCCGGCATTCTTGGCCGCATAAAGAAAGCTGTCAGCTTTTTTCAGGGCGTAATCGAGTCCATTTTCGCCCCTGTGCACCTGTGTAACACCGAAGCTGGCGGTGATATTCAATTCATGCTGCTGATGGTAGAGTGGGTGGTCGGCAATGATGCGGCGGACTTTCTCGGCAATTGACAGGGCTCCCTTCTGGTCTGTTGCCGGCAGGAGCAGAACAAATTCTTCACCACCAAAGCGGCCGACCAGATCGGTTTCCCGACAGGATTTTTTTAACAAATCCGCACATTCCCGCAATACCATATCGCCGGTATGGTGACCGAATTGATCGTTGATGTCTTTGAAGTGGTCGAGATCAATCATGATCAATGACAGCGGAAGATTGGTACGCAGGGCTTTTTTTGTTTCAAGCTGTGCTTCTTCAAGAAAATGGCGGCGGTTACTGAGTCTGGTAAGCTCATCGGTGGAGGACTGGATACGAAGTGCCTCCATGGTTGCCAGCTGTTTTTTTTGGGCATCAATAGCAAAAACAGCAAAATAAAAAAGTGCCAGGCAAATGAATCCCCCCAGTAACGTCAGGGTGCGGCCAGTTGCCTGCCATGGTGCCAGCATTGCACTTTTTGATCTGGCAATCCGTATGACGATAGGCAATTCCCCGAGTTTTTTGAACATGACTGCCTCGCCGACGATGTCATTGCTGTTCAGGTATGTCACCTCTGACTGCTGCGCCCTGGCCAACATGTCCCCGTCACTGCTGAGTTCGAGATAGTGCCGACCCACTGAGGAATTGTGGTCGGGTATTCTTGAATATACCAATCCTTGTGGGGAGAGGATAGTCAGGGAGTATCCCGGCTCGGTGATGAGTTCTGCATAGGAATGAAAAAAGTATTTCAGATCAATGATCCCTGCCAGTACCCGATCAAGTGATCCGTCAGGATGGCGGATCGCTTTGCTGATGCCTGTTGTCCACTGATCGTCGAAAATCAGGGATGGTTGGGGAGGGCTGATATAAAGACCTTCTGTCATTTCTGCTGTATGTATAGCAAAAAAATTGCGTTGCTTCAGATTCGGTCTGACAATATCCCCGTTGCCGTGGAGAACATCGCCATTGGAATCAACAATGTTGAGTCCGACCAGGTAGTTGTTATGCGCCACCAGACCATCCAGAATGGAAGTCATTTCCGGTTGATTTCGAAGGTTTGATTGAGTGCAGACACCAAGATAGTTTTGCAGGCCGTGAAAAACCTGATCTAGTCCGAAGACGGCACGCTTGATGTCTGCTTCAACCGATCCCAATATGCCAGCCATGGCCGTCTCGTTTTCCTTGAACACAAGTTTTTTCTGCAACTGGAGATTGTAACCAATCAGCACGATAGTTAGCACAATGCAGAAAAAAGCGAATGTTGTGACTTTTCTCATCAATTATTTCCAGATCAGCAAACGTCAAATGCTGTACAGTTGCCTTTAGTATTGTCTCAATCGGCCTACAAGAGGCGTCGATCATGTTCTTCTGATCCTAAAAAAACCCCCTCCTCGTGCCGAAGTGGGGGTTCTTATGTCTTCGGCAACCCGGCTGTCCCTTTGGGACCCGTGGTTTTGCGTCCCCGAATCGCTTCGGGTTTGCTTTTGTCGGACCAGATACAGATATCGTTTTGGCGCTAATGCTGGCGACTCAAACTATGTAGATTTCAGACTACAGTAAATTATCGAGATCATGTGCTGTATTGTGGCAGTCGCCGCAGTTTGGAAATTTACTGTGAATACCGGCAGCATGCGGCTCACCATGACAGTCAGTACAGGATGCGATGGTAGCATGCTGATTAACGTGGCAGTCCACGCAGTTTGTCGTGCTGTGTTTTGTTGTCGTTGCCTGTAGCTCATTGAAAGCGGTGGCATGACAGGCTGCGCACAAATCGTTGGCGGTTGTTGCCGGGTACTCCAGCAGTGTCGGCTGGTGAGCGGCGTGACAGGTAGCGCAGTCAGTTACTGCCATTTCGGGTGAATGTGAGGCATGGCAGGTCATGCAGTCCGGTGTGTAGCCATGCGTATCGGCGTGACAGTAGTTACAGGAAACCTGGCTATGGACGCTGGGGTTGGCGTCCATTTCCTCGCCCTGCTGGCTGTGACAGGTAAGGCATTCCATTTTCAGTTCGCCGGTTAAGGTAACCTCAAGGGGCTGATGGGGGTTATGGCATTCATTGCAGGTGTTTAAAGCGTAGTGATCAGTTCCTACATGACAATCAGCACAGGAGGGGATGTTGTTTGCATTCATGGGGCGGTGCTGACTGTGGCAGTCGAGACAGTTGACTGCAAGTTTGTGTGCTGCCCCCTCTTCGGCAATCTGGCGGGTTTCCAGAGCGTGGCATTTAACGCAATCGTCAACGGTAAGGGTTTGAGCAGATACCGTAGCAGCAAAAGCATAGAACAGTGCTACTGACAGAAGAAAGATCAAAATAGGCTTGACAGCAGGATGATGGTTGAACATGCAGCCTCCTCATTAAATTAGTACATGCAGGATTCGTGGTGGCAGCACGAATATAGAATTTGAAAAAAAATACATTAAATCAATAAAACAAGAATCATTTCGCAGGTCGAATTATGCAATAAACAGACCATCAAAGCTATCAAATAAAGTGTTTTTTATTCAGCCGCTTACCGGAGGCCCTGGATAGGCTGCTGGTGATTTCGCTTAAAAAAATAAAAATCAGGATAAAAAAATGGTGATATGGCTATTTTTTGGGTAAGGATTTCATCAGCGTAGCCGTTGGCAGAACAGTCCGCCAATAATCAACAGCAGGCCGATGAAGGTGGCGGGTAATATGTGTTCGCCGACGAGAAAATAAATGAATACCAGCGATAAAAAGGGGGCCAGAAAAATGAGGTTGCTGATGCGGGCGGTATTGTCAGTCAGTTTCATTGCCATCAGCCACAACACAAAACAGGCCCCCATCTCAAAGGTGCCGACATAGGCGGCCCCCAGTAAGCCTTCCAGGGGTGGCCGGCGGAAATCACTACTCAGCAGGTAGTATCCCAGAACAAAGGGGAAGCTGAAGACAAAATTAACGAACAGGGCAACGACCGGATCACGCTGATCGCGGGTGTTGTAGATCCAGTAGAGAGCCCAGACGACCGTACTGACCAGAGCCAGGGCAACACCCAGGGGGCTGGTGAAATTGAGGCTGAGGATGTTGCCTTCGGTGGAAATAACGACCACACCGCTATAGCTGACCACCAGGGCGAGCCACTGCTGCCAGCGGACCTGTTGCCCCAGCAGGGGAACGGCCAGTAATGACAGGACAATAGCCCAGGTGTAATTCAGCGGCTGGGCCTGTTGCGCCGGGAGTAGATCGTAGGCCTTGAACAGAATCAGGTAATAGAGAAAGGGGCTTAAAAAACCCAGGAAAACAGACAGCAGATATTCCCGTCGGCTGCAGGCAAATACCTGATGGAATGTGCCTTGATACAAGAGAATTGCACCGAGCAGCAGGGTCGAAAAAGATCCCGAGTAGAGCAGCAGCTCAATCGGGGTGAAATGGCGCAAGGAGAGCTTAAAGGCGGTTGCCACCGTCGACCACAGCAGCACTGCCGCCAGGCCGAACAGCAGAGCTTTACGCTGTTGGTTCATGAGATGCTTCCCGCCTTGGTGAGCGCTGCCGGATCACCAGCACCGCCAACCCGGAAAAAATCAGGACAATGCCGCTTGCGGCTTGCAGGTTGAGGATTTCGCCAAGCACAAAAATACCGAGCAATGCTGCTGTCATCGGTTCGGCCAGGGAGAGAGTGACGGCAGTGCCGACGGCCACCGTCTGCAAGCCGCGGGCAAACAGCCAGTAAGACAGGGCCATGGTCGCCAGCCCCAGGTGCAGGGCAACGACTACAGAGCCGGGTTGCAGCAGCCATCCCGGTTCAATTCTGAGCAGGGCAGGGGACAGCATCAGGGCGCCCAGGCAAACGACGATGGCCATTACCGCATTGGGACTCTGATGTTCCAGCAGTCCTTTGATCATCAGAGTGTATGCGGAATAGGCGGCTCCGGCAGCAATGGCGAGAACGATTCCCAGAGGATCAACAGTGACTTCGCCACCGCTGAAACCCAGCAGGGTACAGCCGATAACCGCCAGCAGGGTGGCGATATACCAGCGGCGTCCCGGCTTTTCGCCACGAAAAAGCAGCCCCAGCAGTCCACCGGCGATGGGAGCGCTGCCGATACCGACAACGGTGCCCACGGCTACGCCGGTTTTGGCAACAGCGCTGAAAAATGTCAACTGATACATGGCAGTGAAAAATGCTGCCAGCAGCAGCGGCCGGAGTTTCCAGCTGCGCAGGGAACCAAGTTCGTTGCGCGAAACAGCGAGAAGCAGGAGGGTAATACCGCCGATCAGCAGGCGCAGGGCGCCAATGGCGGCACTGTCATAGCCTGCCGGCGCAAAAGCCTGGGCGGTGCCGGTTGTTCCCCAGAGCATTGC
>JAWLDI010000104.1:0-8664 GCA_041686715.1 Pelovirga sp. | reverse complement strand
GGTACAGTCTTTTGTTGCCCCGCCCCTGGTTTCAGATATGAAAAAGGTCGGCGAAGATCTTCTCAGCCTTAAAGGATGGTGGCACAACCGGCTGGCTCGTGTGCTGCTGGTCTTCCTGCTTTCATCCCTGGGATCATCTATCGGCACTTTTTTCGCCTTGGGCTGGATGAAAAACCTCTTTTAATATGACCTATTATCCTCTTCAGGAGTTTTGAATGAGTCACAATTCATCACGTCACCTGTTTTTTATCAAAAACTCCCTGCGTGGCCGGTCTTTGGTCCAGATTCTCATCTATACCAATCTTGGCCTCTTTACCCTGATGGTTCTGCACGGCACGATTCTTGGCCTGGGCATGCAGGTCATGTTCCGACCCTCCACCAACCTGCTGGTGCACTGGGGTGGCCAGTACTGGCCCCTGGTTCTTGAAGGTGGACAATGGTGGCGCAGTTTTACCTATGCCTTTACTCACGGCGGGCTGATTCATCTTGGTTTTAACATGATCGTCCTTTATCAGGTTGGCCCCTTGCTGGAGTCCGAAATCGGCTGGAACCGGTTTCTGTCGGTCTACTCTGTTACCACCCTCGTTGCGACCATCGCCGGCCTGTTCTGGCACCCCAATGTCGTCACAGTGGGGGCTTCTGGTGCCATTTTCGGCCTGATCGGCTTTTCCGTCAGCTATTATCACCGTATTGGCGGTCATATCGGACTGCAGCGTCGCAACTTCATGTTTCAGTGGGCAGTACTGGCGTTTATTTTTGGTATCATGATCGGGGCCGACAACGCCGCCCACCTGGGGGGACTGCTTTCAGGAGCCGCGATGGGCTGGTGGATGCCCGTCAGTATCCGTGCCATGCGCCAGACTGATCGTTTCTTCAAAATCGGTGGTATTTTTTTTACCGCTGCCATCATCATCAGTATTCTCTGTATCCCCCTGTCCTGGGTTGTACGGTAGCATATAGCCTGGCCCTTGTCTGGATGGAGAGCTGTTCATGGGCAAACCAAAAACTCCGGCAACAACAGCCATCAGGTTTCTCAAACAACACAAAGTCAAATTCACCCCCTGCCCTTACCCTTATGAAGACAAAGGGGGCACCAGAGCCGGTGCCCGGGCATTGCATATCGATGAATTCTCCATAATCAAAACACTGATCATGGAAGACGACCAACAACACCCGCTGATCATTCTCATGCATGGCAGCTGCGACGTTTCAGAAAAGCATCTTGCCAGACAACTGAAAGTTAAAAAAATCAGTCCCTGCAGTATCGAAAAGGCGGAACGGATAACCGGCTATCAGACTGGCGGGATATCCCCTTTCGGCACCCGCCAGACATTACCGGTATACCTGGAAGCCTCCATTGAACATCTTGAAAAAATCTGGATTAACGGTGGCAAGCGTGGCCTGCTGGTTGAAATCACGCCGGCAGATCTGATACGAACATTACAGCCGGTCAGGGTCTCCGTGGCCATCTGACCAAGGAGAACAGCAATGACGTTAAGCGGACGTTTTTCTGAAGCAGCTCAGTGTCTTCTTCGTGCCGAAGCCCTCGTTATCACCAGTGGCGCCGGCATGGGGGTCGATTCCGGCCTCCCCGATTTTCGCGGCAACCATGGGTTCTGGCATGCCTACCCCATGTATGAGCGCCTGGGACTGAGTTTTATCCAGGCCGCCAATCCCGAACATTTTGAAGAGGATCCGCACTTCGGCTGGGGATTCTACGGACACCGTACCAACCTGTACCGCAGCACAGTCCCTCACCGCGGCTTTCATATATTGAAAAACTGGGGGGAGCAGCTCAACCTGCCGACATTCGTTGTCACCTCCAACGTTGATGGTCAATTTCAGAAAGCCGGTTTTGCCGATGAACAGGTCCTTGAAGTTCATGGCTCCATCCATTATCTGCAATGCACCACCCCTTGCTGTCGAGAGATCTGGCTCAATCGCGAAACATTCGATATTGATGAAACAACCATGAGGGCGCGTGCAACCCCTTGCTGCCCGCAATGCCGGCGGGTAGCCAGACCAAATATTCTCATGTTCGGTGATTATGCCTGGCTGCATCAACGCACAGCGCAACAGGAGGAACGCTTTGACCGTTTCCTCAAGCGCTACCAGGATGGCGCCATGGTCGTCATTGAAATTGGTGCCGGCACTGCCATTCCAACCATACGCCATTTAAGTGAGCGGCTGGGACAGCATGCAGGGACGAGCGTCCTGCGCATCAATCCACGTGAACCGCAGATACAAGGAAAACACTTTTCGTTTGGAGGCGGCGCCGTCGAAACCCTTTCGACCCTGCAACGCACCCTCGACAACTGACCCCCATCAATACCTAAATCTATTCACATTTAACCGTGAACAAATTATTTCAGATATTTTATTAACATGATAATAAAGGGTTGCATCGATATAAAAGAAGGGACATAATAACATTACGAGTCAATTATTTTGATTTTCTATTCATAGAAGCGACAAGATCTGTACTTGTCTGATCAAACTTTTCTGTCGAGGGCATCATGTCACGAAAAAAGTTCGGCGAAATCCTGCTGGAAGATCAACTGATTAACAGCAATCAACTGAACGATGCCCTGGAACGACAGAAACTGTCAAAGAAACCTCTGGGCAAAATTCTCGAAGAGATGGATATCATTCTCGAAGAGGACATTGCCAAAGCCCTTTCCAGACAGTTCGGCTTTCCCTTTGCCAGACAGATTGCCAGGCACAAATTTCCACAATCGATTCTTGATATCATTGACGCGGAAACGGCTTTGGCGCATCTGGTTTTTCCGGTAAAACTTGACGGCAAAACTCTTTATCTGGCGATGGCCAACCCTCTCAACATGACCCTGCAGAGCAACCTGGCGTTCAAGCTTAATCTGCGTATTGCTCCTTGTGTTTCAACACCGACAGACATTAAAGCCGCCATCGAAAAGCACTATAAGGATGTCAGATCACCAGCACATGAAGACCGCAGCTGGAATATTCTTATTGTGGACAACCAGGAGCCGGCGTTGAATGCGGCACAAGCGGCTCTGGTCAAGGAAGGGTTTACGGTTCATCAGGCCAGAAACGGGGTAGAAGGCCTGAAGATGGCAGTGCAGCACATGCCCAACCTGATCATTACTGAAATTGCTCTGCCACGTATGGATGGGATCGAATTGTTCAAATCGCTGCGGGACAACCCGACGCTTGAAGATATTCTGGTCATCGCCTACTCTGGCAAATCAACCGCTGAAGATGAGTACAAATTGCTGGAGATGGGTTTTTATGATTTTATTGCCAAACCTATCAATCCCATACGCCTGCAAGCCAGGGTCAAACGCGCAGTCCGTTGGCGCGGCTGCACCAAAGCGTAAGATCTGCGGCAGCTAAATCTCCTGCGGCAGTTGCCACAAATTCTCCTGGGAATAGGTCAAACGCTTAATTCCCGTTTCTGCAACACGCCAGGTATTTTCAATACCGACCGCGCCCAGACCCGGAAAAACCGCCTTGGGTTCAAAGGCAAAGGTCATGCCGGGTGACAGCACCTGCTCGTTAAACCCCTGAGCGATAAAAGGATACTCATCTACCTCAATACCGATACCGTGTCCGATAAACCGCACCTGGGACCCCCCGGATCCCATAAAATGCTCCCCATAACCCATCTCACAGGCGCGCTCAAGGCAACGATGATAGATTTCTGACCAGCCCACTCCAGGTCCGGCCAGTTCATACATCAACTTCTGGATGTCCAGCATATCAGCGTAAGCCTGTTGTAACTTGTCGGACAGTGAACCGATGGACAGGGTTCGGGTCTGATCGACCAGGTAGCCGTCGTAGGCGACAATAAAATCAACGATAATCGGTTCATGCGCAGCTATTTTTTTATGCCCCGCCCCCTGACCGACTGCCGGAGTTGTACCCAGCCCTCCCAGCGGCGCATCGAGATGGGCAGGAACGGCGCCATCAACACCGGAAAAAACATGACCGAAAAACATTTCAGCATTGAACCTGCGCATGCGGATCAATCCCTGATGCCCTTCCTTGAGAGCAAAACCGAACAATTCAGCCATCACTTCGTGATCCGTCCGGCCGACTCTGATGAGGCTTTTGGCCTGTTCATAGACACGGTCCGCAATCAGGGCGCAATCCTTCATAATTTCAAGTTCATAGGAACTTTTTATTGAGCGCACATCACGCACCAGAGGAGTGACATTGACGAACTGCGCGGCGGGAAAAACCTGGCCGTAACGCTCTGCCTCACTTACCGGCAAAACATCAAACTCCAGACCTGTTCGTTCGGGAACAGCCAGGCCGTAATTGCCCAGCTCTGCCGGTAGATTGCCAAGGCGATCAAGGGGCACAACATGATACAGTCCCGACTCCATACGAGCCCGGCCATGGTCGCGAAAAACAAAGTAAATCGGTTCCCCTTCGGCAGGCAGATAGTAAAGGCCGCGCTGAATTGAACCGGTAAAATAAAAAAGATCGCTGTTCTGAACCAGAATAGCAGCATCAATCTGTCGCTTGCGCATGGCCGCCTGAAGCTTGTCAGCGCGCGCAGTCAATTCGCTCAACGGAGTGATACGCATAACGTCAACTCTCCACGGCACAGTCAGAGGGATCCCCCTTAAGCTTCTCCAACGCGTGGGGCAGCACCGGCAGTAGAACGGAAAAATTTTCACCAGCCCCCCTGGGGCTGCCGGGCAGGTTAATAATCAACGCCTGTTTGCGCACACCAACCATGGCTCGCGACAGCATGGCATGAGGGGTTTTGGCAAGACTGGCGGCACGCATGGCCTCAGCCATACCTGGAATCTGGTAGTCAATAACCGCTTCTGTTGCCTGTGGTGTCAGGTCTCGAGGGCTCAAGCCGGTTCCTCCAGTAGTCAGAATCAGATCAAGATCCAGATCATCTACCCAGCGCGTCAGCATCAGCATCAACGTGTCGGCATCATCAGGAATAATCTGATAACGAACAACGTCACCCAGTTCGGATACCATTCGCGTTAAAAGCGGACCGCTCTCATCATCCCGCTCCCCCCGCGCGCCCTTGTCTGACAAGGTGAGAATTCCGACTTGATATTTTTCTGCTGCCATCGTTACACCCTTCCCTTTAGCTGACCCACCTATTTTTTTCTGGTCGTTAACATGCGCCGGGCATTGTTGATAATCGGCTGTGTCACATTACGGCTCATCGATAGTTCTTTGATATCGCGTTCCGACAAGAATGTCATTAACCGCATTGCCTGCTGCAGTGGCGTGCGGGGATGATATACCAGCGCTTTTTTCATATCATACAACTTGACCCAATCACGATTAAGCAAAATGATTCGCATCAGGTCCTCACTGCTGCTGCGGTTTTGCGCCACGGCCAGCACTTCACCTTCGGTAATGCGGGGATTGCGCAGTACGGCGGTACTGACCTGTTTGTTGGCCTCCCGGATCAAGAGGGTGCGCCATTCCTTGTCACCTGTAAGTGCCATTTTTATTTTTTCATTGACTGTCATCTCCTGCAACTGCTGGTATTTTGACAGCGATTCGTCTTCAGCCTGTTCGTCATCCGATTCTGCTATTTCATCGGCTTCTTTCTCCCCGGCCTGCCGCTTTGTTTCTGTGTCGTCTTCCCCTTCCGGCAGAGAGGATGGTTCTGCCCGGGCTTCCTCCTCAGGATCCCAGCCGAGCCTTATGCGAGTGATTCTGTCAGTGTTGGGATTGGCGATAATGGCCTGCCGGATAGTATCCGTTTTATGAAGAATTTCATCACTGTCAGCAAGCATATCCAGCACGTCACCGGTGCTGTTCTCAGCCAGGAAAAGCAGGCTTTTTATACCGGTCATGCGATGGGCGATGACCGTCTGCATGATCACCGCATCGTCATAACGCAGATGGACGATCAGGTCGATAATAGCAGGATGAAGTTCAGACTGCCCCAGTGCCGTCAATAGAATCTGAGCCGGCAGAGTCTGCAACGTGCTGAGAGCTTCCTCTTTAAGTTCTTCATTGTCGCCATTGTAGAAAACAAACAGAACCATGACCAGGTTCGGGCCCGACATAGGCAAGGCCCCGCGTGCAGCAGCTAGACGGACACTGTGCCCGCCCCATTTACTCATGATTTTTGCCACATCGGCCGGAAGCTTGATCTGGACTTTTTCTGTTTTCTGCTCGTTACTCACAACTCTCTTCACCTACCGTTCTATCTCGATTCTGGCTCGCAGACCGGACGACCTGATTTCCGCGGCTATTCCTTCGGCAGTCTTTTCATCTGCATGAGCGACAATCAGCAGGGTGCCTGACATGGTTAATTGCGAATCGACCTGAGCAACCTGGATATCACGCTCAGCCAGGCTACGCTGTTGGTTACGGGCCCGATCACGATCGGAAAAAGAACCGATATAAAGAGCCCAGCGATCACCATCAGGGAGTAAAAAGGCCGTGGGAAATTCTGCGCGCAATTGCTCAAGACGTTCCTGTGCCTCGGCCAACGGGTAAATACCTTCCAGAAGCCTGATCATATCAACCGTGCCGGTGCCCGCCTGTGGTTGGGGGCGAAAGCCACTGTCAATCAGCAGTGCCGTTGCCCGCTCGAGTTCGTCATTGCTGACAATAGGGCCGACCTCGACACGATAAAGCGGTTCATCTTCAGTAACCGGGTCACCGTTCTGTGCTGTCGGTAGTTCCGCATTTACAGACGGGACCTGTACCTGCTCACCGGTATCCATCTCTTCGACCTCGACCTCAACCTCAGCGACAGGAAGATGAACGACTTCGACAGAGCTTCCTGACTGTTCCGGCGACATGTTGGTCGACGAATCGCCGCCCCCACCGGCAAGAGTGTCATCTGCGTTGTCAGCAAATGTCTCTTCAGTGTTATCAGTAACTGCTAGTTCATGATCCTCGGCAACTGCCGGCTCAGGGACATCAACGTCATCTCCAGCAGCGGAGACAGGTTCCTGTGGGCGCGCCGGCATCGGCATACGTTTTTCAACCTGAACCGCCTCTACCGCTACCTCGGTCTGACCGGCCATGAACCGTGGATACAGATACCAGGCTGCGGCAGCTATTACAAACATCACGACCATCAATATCAGCAGCCAGGTCATAGAGGGACTGCGCCCCTTATGGGTCCTGACTTCCTGCTCAGTCAGATCCTTGAAAGAGACCCTGGATGACTTATCCTCGACCAGCAGTTCTTCCAAACTTTTTGATGAGCTGGACATTTTGGGGTGATCATCGGATGCTGATGATTCTGACGTATTCCGGTCTTTTTCTGCTGTCATTGCCTGACTCCCGGAAAAAGAGGGCGGGGCTCATTATATCAGCCCCGCCGTCAATCCTAAGATTCCCGATTCTGTTCTTCAAGAATCTTTGCGGTCTGATGAGAAGGGACTTCTTCGTACTTGCTGAACTCCATGGTAAACATGCCGCGGTCAGAAGTCATTGACCGCAGCTCCGGAGCATAACGTAACACCTCAGCCATCGGCACCTCGGCCTTGATAATCTGGCTGTTGGCTTGCGGCTCAACACCGACAACCTTGCCACGACGAGAGTTCAGATCACCGATAACATCCCCCATACAATCATCGGGCACGGTTATTTCCATGGCCATGATCGGTTCAAGCAGAACCGGCTTGCACTGTTCCATGGCCTTTTTAAAAGCCATGGAACCGGCCACCTTGAACGCCATTTCAGACGAATCGACTGAATGGTGTGAGCCGTCGTAGAGACTCACCTGCACATCGACAACCTGACTTTTGGTCAGGGGGCCGGTCTTCATCGCCTCAACGATCCCCTTGTCAACAGCAGGAATATAATTGCGCGGCACAACCCCGCCGACCACCTTGTCGACAAACTCGTAGCCACTACCACGGGGCTGAGGTTTGACCTCGATCCAGACATCGCCGTACTGACCTCGACCTCCTGATTGCTTCTTGTACTTCCCTTGGACCTGTGCCGAGGCCCGGATCGTCTCGCGATAGGGAACTTTAGGTTCCTTGAGGATAACATCAGCACCATACTTGCGCTTAAGCCGTTCTACCGCAACCTCTAAATGAATCTGCCCCATACCCGAGAGAACCATTTCCTTGGTTTCTTCATCACGGCTCACGGTAAGGGTTGGATCTTCTTCCATCAGCCGTTGTAAACCGGTATAGATTTTGTCTTCATCCCCCTTGGTGCGACCTTCCAGAGCGAAAGAGATAACCGGTTTCAGGGGCACAAGCGGTTCAAACATGGTCGGGTTTTTAAGGTCACAGAGGGTATCACCGGTCGCTGTTACCTTAAGCTTGGGAACAGCGATAATATCACCGACAGTAGCGACATCGACCGGTGTCTGTTTTTTACCCTCCATTTTATACAGATGACTGATCCGTTCTTTTTCATCCTTGTTCGGATTCAATACAACCGTATCGGCTGACAAGGTTCCTGAGTAAATCCGTAACAGTGTCAACTTGCCGGCGTAAGGATCGTTGATAGTTTTAAAAACCATTGCCGAAAAGGGCTCATCGACGCTTGGCTGCCGTTCTACCGGTTCTTCAGTTCCCGGTTTGGTGCCGATCTGCAGGCCCTTGTCGATGGGAGACGGCAAGCAGGCAACAACATAATCAAGAAGCTGGCGAACACCGATATTTGCCGTTGCACTGCCACAAAATACCGGAGTAAAAACACCGGTCAGGGTCCCCTCAC
>JAWLDI010000103.1:0-8691 GCA_041686715.1 Pelovirga sp. | reverse complement strand
CAAAAACTCAACGGTACCGGCGTTGACATAGCCAACCGAGCTGGCAATTTTCAGCGCGTAGGAACATAGTTCCTCACGCTTTTTCCGAGTCAGGTATAAAGAAGGAGCAATTTCTATCACTTTTTGATGACGACGCTGGATCGAGCAGTCACGCTCATAGAAATGAACCAGATTGCCATGTTGATCACCAAGAATCTGCACTTCTACATGTTTGGGATTCTGTACATACTTCTCAAGAAAAATTGTGGCATCGCCGAATGAAGCCTGCGCTTCCGAGGCGGCACTTCTGAGCCCTTCCAGCAGTTCCTTGCGATTATTGGCGACCCGCATACCGCGGCCACCGCCACCGGCGCTGGCTTTGACAATGATCGGGTAACCGGAGGATTTGGCGAAAATCAACGCTTCCTCCTCGGTACGAACCGGATTGGTCGTCCCCGGAACAACAGGAACGCCGGCTTCCTGGGCTACCTTGCGCCCTGAGACCTTGTCACCCAAACGCTGCTGAATGTCCGGTGTCGGGCCGATAAAGGCGATCCCGGCGCGTTCACAGGCGGCTGAAAACTCAGGATTTTCCGACAGAAAGCCATAACCGGGGTGAATGGCATCGACATTTTTCTTACGTGCCAGGTCGATGATTTCATCAATGCCCAGATAGGCATCAATAGCCCCCTTACCTTTACCGATCAGATAAGCCTCATCGGCCTTATAACGGTGCAACGAAAGTCGATCCTGTTCGGAGTAAATGGCAACGGTAGACATACCCAGTTCAGTACAGGCACGAAAAATACGGATCGCTATTTCGCCACGATTTGCTGCCATGATTTTTTTAAATTTCGTTATACTCATCGTTTTTGCCTCTCCTTGAATGTGTGCAAATATCAGATCTGTAATTTTTTGAGATGGCTAAAAAAATTTATCTATAGTAAATTTATTACGATATTTCAATAACTTGTAAAGAAACGATGGATGCAAAGAAACAATAAATGCTGGTATTTGTCAAGCTAGAATAGCGTTCTAGATTTAACAGAAAATGTATAATCTTAAAGACAGGGAAGCTATCGCGAGGAGCTTCATGTGAAAAATCAGGGGCATACAGACAATTCAATAATTACTCAATGTGATACGACGGGAAGCTTACGGCAAAAAAAAAGCAGCGGCTCTTTCACTTAATCCGGGGCACAACACGGTAGCCGATACTTGCAGTGAGGCGACATCAGGTACGTCAACTGTATATTTCCAAGCGCACCGGGCCATGATCGACACTATGACGGGAAGAGATCGAGACACCCTCCTCGACAGATATCTCCGTCCTATCGTCACTTTGCGGTTCAAGCATCTCCTTGCGTTCTTCCATCTGTTCCACTCTGAGCTCATTCCGGGCCTGTGTCGCCATGGACTGAGCTTTATGAGCTACCTGCATATCCTGCGCACTCGGCTGTATTGGAGCCAGCGCTGCCGCTCTCACCTGCCGGGCCTTCTGCAGGGTCGCCTGGGGATCACCAGGTATCGGCGACACATCAATCCGCACAGACCCCCCCACAGCGTAGCTTCGTCCGTCTGCCCCACGTTCGTACGTGTATGAGGGTGAGCCGGCGTATGAGCCGCCGACAGCGGCGTGGGCCAGTTCATGAGCACGAACTTCCCGATCACGCATCTGCAACTCACGCACCTCTTGCGCCTCGCGACTGAGATTCAATTCATCGGTGACGCCCGGATCCATTTTATCCGACTCTTTATTCTGCTGGACAGACCGGGACTGGTCCTGATCGCTGGCGGATCGGTCGATTGCTGACGGCTCAAGACGCCGTGGGACGTCGGTTGTCGCCATGGATTTATATGCGTTATAGGTGCCGAGACTGGCTGAAAGGTCAGACATAGAACTCTCCACCGAACCATGAATACATATCTTAACACAAAAGAATCATTAACAGCAACAAATCACCACCGGAACCAAGTGCTGTTCATCATATCTTGCTTGTTGACCGGAAAACATCATGGTATTCTTACGTCAACAAAATGACGCTTACATTCGGGGCTGGATATGACCCAGATCGCACAGATTCTACTCATT
This sequence comes from Pelovirga sp., assembly GCA_041686715.1. Taxonomy (GTDB): domain Bacteria; phylum Desulfobacterota; class Desulfuromonadia; order Desulfuromonadales; family Geopsychrobacteraceae; genus Pelovirga. The sequence continues at coordinate 6,620 of JAWLDI010000103.1, read as the reverse complement.
GATGATAATCCTGAAATCAGCCGCTCCTTATCAAAACTGCTGTCCAGAGACGGTTACAGGGTAAAAAATATCCAGAACGGTGATGAGGCCTCTGAATTACTTAAAAAAGTAAAGTTTGATCTGATTATCAGTGATCTGCTCCTGCCCGGAGTCAGTGGGCTGGATATCCTTAAACAGGTGAAAACTGATGCACCGGAAACATCTGTCATTCTGATTACCGGCAATGCGTCTGCCGAAACCGCGGTGGAAGCGATGAAAGAAGGGGCGCTTGACTATATCAGTAAACCATTCAACTTTGAACGCCTGCGCATCCAGGTTGCCAAAGCCCTGGAAAAAAACCGACTGGTATCGGAAAATCAGTATTTACGCCAGCAACTCCACACGCGGTATCGTTTTGACAACATTATCGGCAGCAGTCAGAGCATGCAGCAGGTTTTTGCCAGAATGGAGAAGGTTACCGCAACTGATTCCACGATCCTGATCCTGGGAGCCTCAGGTACCGGCAAGGAACTGGTCGCCAAGGCTATTCACTTTAACAGTCCGCGGCGTGAAAAACCCTTTATTGCTATCAACTGCGGTGCTATTCCGGGTGAATTGCTCGAGTCGGAGCTGTTCGGACATGTTAAGGGATCTTTTACCAGCGCTGTTGCCGATAAACCGGGCAAACTGGAAAAAGCAAACGGTGGCACCCTGTTTCTTGATGAAATCGGCAACATGCCGCTGCAACTGCAAATGAAGCTGTTACGGGTTTTGCAGGAACATGAGTTCGAACGGGTCGGCTCGAGCAAAAATATCCACCTCAACATCCGCCTTATTTCTGCCACCAATACTGATCTGCTGGAACAGGTGAAAGCCGGTTTGTTCCGCGAAGACCTGTATTATCGCCTCAATGTTATCCCCATTCACCTGCCCCCTTTGCGGGAACGCAGCGGAGATATTGCACTATTGACCCGTCATTTCCTCGAAAAAACCTGTCGCGAAATGAAGCGCAATCCGATCAGCCTCAGTACCGACGCATTGGCAGCCATGGAAAATTACCCATGGCCGGGCAATGTGAGGGAACTGGAAAATGTTATTGAAAGAACCGTTGCCCTGACTGACAGCGATGTTATCTCCTGTCAAGACCTGCCGCCGGACATCTCTTCCCAGTGTTCGGCAGAGAGACTTGCACATCCTGAGATCGGCCCGCAGGGTATTGATCTGAATCAGACAATGACGGAGATTGAACGTCAACTGATCTGTCAGGCCCTCGAACGCGGTCAGGGGGTCAAGGCGCGGGCGGCTGCGCTGCTGAATATCAACCGCACCACCCTGGTCGAAAAAATCAAACGCCTGAACATTGAAAGCCCCTGATAACTATTTTGCTGTCTGCTTCTCCATCCGCTTGCGGTCATTGGCATCAAGATAGCGTTTGCGCAGACGAATCGACTTTGGCGTGATTTCCACCAGTTCATCATCATCAATATATTCCAGGGCCTGTTCCAGCGACAGGATTCGGGGCGGTGTCAGACGAACGGCATCATCACTGCCGGAAGCGCGTACGTTGGTTAATTTTTTCCCCTTGCAGGCATTTACTACCAGATCGTTCTCACGAGAATGCTGACCGATAATCATTCCTTCATAAACCTGGGTCCCCGGGCCGATAAAGAGTATGCCCCGATCCTGCAGTCCAAACAGGGAATAGGCCACCGTTTCACCAGCCTCCATGGCGATCAACACACCGTTTTTACGCCCTTCAATCGCCCCCTTGTATGGTGCGTAGCTGTGAAAACTGTGATTCATCACCCCGGTACCGCGGGTATCAGTTAAAAATTCGGTCCTAAAGCCGATCAGGCCCCTGGCCGGAATCAGAAATTCGAGACGATTGGTACCTTCCATCGTTTGCATCGATGTCATTTCTGCCTTACGTTTGCCGAGCTTTTCGATCACTGTTCCCTGGTATTCTTCCGGCACATCGATAGCCAGATACTCTATCGGCTCACAGCGTTCTCCGTCAATTTCCCGGTAAATCACCTCAGGCTTGGAGACCGACACTTCAAAACCTTCACGGCGCATATTTTCAATAAGAATTGACAGGTGCAGTTCCCCGCGGCCGGAAACTTTGAAGGTATCGGTGTTGCCAGTATCTTCAACCCTCAGGGAAACATTGGTCCGCAACTCTTTCATCAGGCGATCACGAATATTGCGCGATGTGACCCATTTTCCTTCACGGCCGGCAAAAGGCGAATTATTGACGATAAAGTTCATCGACAGGGTTGGTTCGTCAATAGCCACATAGGGCAAAGGCTCCGGATGCTCGATATCCGCCAGGGTTTCGCTGATACCCAGATCTTCCAGCCCTGCCAGGGTAATAATATCACCCGCACCGGCCTCGCTGATTTCGACCTGTTGTAACCCCTGGTAGCCCAGCAGCTTGGTAACGCGGCCACTGGTCACATTGCCATCCCGATCAATCCGCGCCACCATCTGGCCGGAGCGAAGGGTACCGTGGGCAATCTTACCGGTGGCAGTTCGGCCAATGAATTTATTGTAGTCAATACTGCTGACCAGCATCTGAAATGGCGCTTCCCGATCGCCTGCAGGTGGGTCAACGCGATCGCGGATCATATCAAAGAGGGGTTGCAAATCTTCTGATTCGTCTTCCAGTGTCGCTTTGGCGATGCCGAATTTGGCACTGGCATAGACTATTGGAAAATCGAGCTGCTGCTCAGCGGCATTCAGTTCGCAGAACAGATCGAACACCATGTCAACGACAGCCTCCGGGCGTGCCCCGGGCCGATCGATCTTGTTGATAACGACAATTGGCTTGATCCCCAAATCGAGGGATTTTTTCAGCACGAACCGGGTCTGTGGCATCGGTCCGTCAAACGCATCGACCAGCAGCAACACCGAATCAACCATTTTCAGAATGCGTTCAACTTCACCGCCAAAATCGGCATGTCCGGGGGTATCAACAATATTGATTTTCAGATCCCCGCGCTGCACTGCCAGGTTTTTTGATAGAATGGTGATACCACGTTCTTTTTCAAGATCATTACTGTCCATGACCCGTTCGGTGATCACCTGATGTTCACGAAAGACTCCCGATTGTACCAGCATGGCATCAACCAGTGTGGTTTTACCGTGATCAACGTGAGCAATAATGGCAATATTTCGAATATTTTCAATCATTCTAAATCCCTTACAAATGGTGTTTTTCTGGAAAAAAGAGGCCGATTATGGCAGAAAAGAAGAAGCAAACCAAGATAAATCACCCAACTGACAATGTGCCTGATTTTATCTGTTGTTATTATGGCTTGACAGCCCCGCTGGTAGTTCTTATGTTCCGATCTTGAATATTACTCCTGAAACTGAACCAGAGACATCATGTCGCAACCAAATATCATCCTCACCGGTTTTATGGGTACCGGCAAAAGCACTACCGGCCGTGCATTGGCCCAGCGTCTCGAATTGATCTTTATTGATACCGACCAGCTCATTGAAGAGCGCACCGGCAGCCTGATTACGGATATCTTTGCTCAACAGGGAGAGACGGTGTTCCGCCGGATGGAAAGCGAGATCGCCCAAGAACTGGCCGGACAACGCAACCTTGTCATTGCTACCGGCGGTGGTTTTTTTACCAACCCGGACAATGTGTCGGTGCTGGAATCCGGCAGCCATATTCTCTGCCTGACTGCGACAGCTGAAGAAATTTTCAAGCGCGTTAAAAAACAGGGGCAGATACGCCCCTTGTTGCAAGATCCCAACCCCCTGGCACGTATCAATGAGCTCTTACGCGAGCGCGAGAAGGTCTACCAGCAGTTCCCTCAGGTTGCTACCAGTAATCGAACAACTGAACAGATTGTTGACACTATTATCAGGCTGCTGCGCTGAGCTTTGGGGCCGTGCGATGTCACGGCCGTTATTGCACCCCGACATTGCGGATCCCCTCGGGGCGCCAGGCCGGCGAGATAACATGACTCCCCTTGCCCTTGAGCTGCAGAAGATTGCCCGGCATCACGGCAAACTCCCCGAAACGATCATTGACCTCGTCAAGAGAGGCGGTTAATGCCTCTTTACGCTGGTCCTCCGGCAGTAATAGCAGCTGCTGCTCACGTCGTTCAAGGGCCGCCAAACGGATACCAAGCAGGCGGATGGGTTGCGTCAAGACCTGTCCTTCCAATATGTTCATTGCCGCTTTAAAAATCTGGTCACTGCGAAAAATTGCCTGTCCTTGCCGTTGCTGACGGCTGAAGGTGGTAAAATCAGCGTAACGCAGGACAAGGGTAACGGTTCTGCCGCTGACACCATAACGTCGCACCCGCCGACCAACCATTTCGGACAATTGCAACAAAAACCGGGATATTGCCTCGCGATCACTGATATCCTGACGTAAGGTCATGCTGTGGCTGACGGTTTTCACCTCCGCCTCCTGATCCGGGCTGATAACCGGCCGCTCATCAACCCCTCGTCCCATCATCACCAGCTGTTCGCCGACGACCCCGAAATGTCCCTTGAGCAACGACAGAGGGGCTCGTCCCAGAGCACCGCAGGTCGTTATACCAAGACGCTTGAGCTTTTCTTCCGTTTTTTTACCGATACCACAGAGTTCACCAACTGGAAGATCGGCGAGAACAGCTGCAACCTCAGATTCGTCGATCAGGGTCAACCCGTCAGGTTTGTGCATATCTGAAGCGAGCTTGGCCAGTAACTTGTTGGGAGCAATACCGATGGAACAGGTCAGGCCCAGATGTGTTTTCAATCGTGTTTTTATCAGATGGGCAATCTTCACAGGGCTGCCGTATAATCCCAGAGAACCGGTGACATCGAGAAATGCCTCGTCCACCGAAAACACCTCCACAAGGGGTGTATAATCCTGGAATAACTGGATCATACGTTGTGATACGTTGGTATAAAGACGATTATTAGCACACACCATCTGTAAATGCGGACAGCGTTGCCGTGCCTCATGCAACGTCATTCCGGTTTTCACACCAAAAGGGCGCGCCTCGTAGGATGCCGCCAGAATGATGGTGCGCTGTTGGCTGCCGACAACAGCAACCGGCCGGCCGCGCAACGCCGGGTTGGACTGCTGCTCAACCGAGGCAAAAAACGCATTCATATCAATGTGCATGATGATCCTGCTCATTCGCACAAGACCTCGATCAGCTGAAGAGACCATTCTGACGCTGTCGGTGAATACACCAGTTCATACAGGGCGCCCCCATCACTTACATGAAAGTGGATAAGGACAGCCGCCCCCTGACGTTCCCGCCAGCTGTTGGTCACCTGGCAAATCCGGTGCTGACGGCGATTCAAATCAAACCATACCGGGCGGACCCGGCCCTTGGGACCGTGAATGACACCGACACGAATATCCTGAACAATCTCCTGCATGATGACCCTCAATAGATACGAATCACCCCGGTCACCTTGCCCGCCAGGTGGAAGGTGCCGGAATCGCTGGACAGGATGAGCGGAGCAAGACAAGGGTTTTCGGGTTGCAGACGAACCTTGTCGCCCTCATGGAAAAAACGCTTAAGAGTGGCCTCCCCAGCAAGGACAGCAACGACAATATCACCGTTATCGGCCGTCGCTTGTGGACGCACAACTGCCAGGTCGCCATCAAGGATATGGGCGCCGATCATGGAATCGCCCTTAACCCGCAGAATAAAGGAGCCCTCACCACCTGTCAGCGCAGCATCGACCTGAAAACTTTCTGCTGTTTGCTCGACCGCTTCGCTCAGAGGACCCGCCGCTATGGTTCCAACCACCGGCAGAGAACAGGACTGTGAACGACCGGTAATCCTGATGCCTCGAGAACCGGCCCTGGTGCGTTCAATATATCCCTTGTTTTCGAGGGCCTGGAGATGGCGTATCACGCCCAGATTTCCCTTCACACCCAGATGTGCGGCAATCTCCTTAAGTGTCGGCGCAGATCCATGACGATCAACATAATCGACGATGTACAAATAAACCTGTTGTTGACGTGGTGTTAGAGCAATCAAGTCTACCTCCAGTGACAGTTACCATAAAGTAACTATCACTGGAGAAAACTCTTGTCAATGGGAAAGGGAGAATTCAGCTGTCAGTACACGTGAGAATAACAATATCGACACACTGATCTGGATCTGCCGGCGTTTGCCTTATCAACAACCACAGCCACAGTTATGGCAGACGACTTTATCACTGCCCTGGGGTTCAATTGTTTCCGGGGCAAAACACACGCGGTTCACCCCGCGACGGATATCTTCCGACAGGTTCAGGTTGTTGCTGACACCAATCACATGTCCCAGGCACATGTTAGCAATGCCGTGGGCAGGGCAGCTTAACCGGATACTGTTAAGCAGATCGCCGTAACCCTTGATGTCCATGCTCATAGCGGCCTCGGCTGTGGGTCTGAAATCAAACCCCAGGGGCGCCAGCTCCGATCCGAGAGCGACAATAAGGGCCTCCAACTCGGCCTCATCAACCATCTGCCGCCATTTATCTGCCAGGTAATGACGCTTATAAAAAACCAGGCTGATTTCTTTGGTGCTTGCCTGTTGCATGTTGTAATCCTGCATGTATCAAGAATCAATCAAGAGGCAGATATTCTACCCGCACAATTTCAAGCTCTTCGCGTCCCCCTGGTGTGATCA
>JAWLDI010000102.1:0-8740 GCA_041686715.1 Pelovirga sp. | reverse complement strand
GCCAGACCGGCAAAAACCGTCAATCCCAGCGCAAGCCAGAAGTTTTCCATCTACACATCCTTTTAAGAAAAGAAGAACCGGGAAATCATACTCATCCCGCTGTATCAAGTTGCTATGTCATTCGCGCGAAAGCATCCTGCAAGAACCTCTGTCAGTTGCACCTTTATAAAAAACTCAGAACCATGCGTGTTCCCATCAGCAATAGAAAGATGGCAAAGATTTTTTTCAAACGAGCAACGGGAAGAGCATGAGCGAGGCGCACTCCAAAGGGGGCAGTAAAATAACTCACTGCCGCCACACCGAGCAGGGCGGGCAAATAGACGAAACCGAGGCTACCGCTCGGCAACTCAGCAACATATAAACCATTCAGCAGATACCCCATGGTACCGGCCACGGCAATCGGCAGTCCAACCGCCGCCGAGGTGCCAACCGCGGTATGAATCGGTTGGTTGCACCAGCCCAAAAATGGTACCGTCATCGTACCTCCACCAATCCCCACCAGGCTGGAAACCCCACCAATAATACCGCCAACGCCAAACATACCGGCTTTTCCCGGCAGGCTCCGCGAAGGTCTCGGAGCGATATTCAGCAACATCTGAATGGCCACATAATAAAGAAAACAGGCAAAGAACACACTCAAGAACTTGCTGCTGAGCTGTGCCGCTACCCAGGTTCCCATAAAGGTCCCCAGCAGAATACCCGGAGCCAGACCCTTGACTGCCGCCCAGTTGACCGATCCGCGGGCATGGTGAGCACGAAAGCTGGAAATAGAGGTAAAAATAATGGTCGCCAGTGAGGTTCCGAGGGCCAGATGAAGAATATAGGCCTCAGGAAACTGTTGGGCCACAAAGGTGAACGTGAGCAGCGGCACGATCACGATGCCACCGCCAATCCCCAGCAGACCGGCCAGCACTCCTACCACTGCGCCGGTCAGCGCGTAAATCAACCAGAAGATCATTTCTTTACCTCTTTTTCTAATACCCTGTAAATATGTGGATAATATGTATTGTCGCCGACTTCCTTGGTCGGGGGCCTGGTATGTTCAATCGCTCAGGGTCTGGATTCCCGACCAGGAGAAGTTCGGAAATGACGCCAGACAAAAGGCCCTGGAGTAAACCAGGACATTGTACATAGATTCAGTCAGTAACCCGCAAAATTCTTTTGCGGGCGAAATAAATGACACGGTCTTCTTGTAAAAAGGGTATAAAGCGCTTTTTTTGATTCAGAAAATCTTTAACCCGACTTTTGTTGCCGGGAAGATTAACAAAGATTCTTGCTTCAACCATATCACCAGCAACCGGTTCAACCCGGACCTGATACTCCTCTCCCAGGGCCAGCAAAGGATCAAATTCCAGCTCGGCGGGCAATGAAACCGAGACCACCTGCTCCAGATTCACCAGCTCAATATGATTGTTAGTACGTAAAGGAAGGAAAATCTCCTCGTCATTGAGAATTTCGCCAACACGCTGTGGTCCCGTCAGGTTAACTCCCTGCAGCTGCAGAAAGGTTTCACCCCTGATAGCCAACCCGTTCACCATGGTCAGCTTGACCTCGCAAGTTTCGACAATAATTCGCTGATCATCCATCATCAACCTCCTGCTACAGTATTCTGGGCGGTAAACTGCGCCTTGTTCACGGCAAAGCGAGCAGCTTCTTCCACCGCAACCTTCTCGGCGCTGACCAGTTTAAGCAACGCCTGATCCATCAACTGCATACCGTCTTTGCTGCCGGTTTGAATGATCGATGGAATCTGGAAGGTTTTCCCTTCGCGAATCAGGTTAGCCGCCGCCGCGTTGACCTTGAGAATCTCCAGTGCCGCACAGCGCTTTCCATCCAGGGTGCGCAACAACTGCTGGGCGACGACTCCACGCAGAGATTCCGCCAGCATGGTGCGAATCTGCTCCTGCTGAGTCGTGGGGAAAACGTTGACCAGTCGATCGACGGTTTTGGCCGCACTGCTGGTGTGCAGGGTGCCAAATACCAGGTGGCCGGTCTCCGCCGCCGTGACCGCCAGTTCTATAGTTTCAAGGTCGCGCATCTCTCCGACCAGGATAATGTCCGGATCCTCGCGCAAGGCCGCCTTGAGAGCACTGGCGAAACTACGCGTATGAACCCCGACTTCGCGCTGATTGATCAGACTTTTCTGTCCATGGTGGACGAATTCTATCGGGTCCTCAACCGTGAGAATGTGCTCATTACGGTTACGGTTGATGTGGTCAATCATCGCCGCAAGGGTGGTTGATTTGCCACTGCCGGTCGGACCGGTCACCAGGACCAGCCCTTTTTTAAAATCGCAGAAATCAAGGACCGCCTGGGGAAGGCCCAATTGCTCAACCGTCAGAATATCGGCTGGGATAATCCGGAATACCGCACTGACACCAAGTCGTCCCAAAAAAACATTGGCACGAAAACGTGCCTTGATCGAGTCTGCCTCATAGGCAAAATCAAGATCCTGGCGCTCCTCGAAATCCGTTCGCTGTGCCTCATTCATAATCTCGTAAAGCAGCGCCCGGTTCTGATCACCGTTAAGCACCTGGTTGATGGCCGGCCGTAACTGTCCCGACACCCTGATTAACGGCGGATTGCCGGGCGACAGGTGCAGGTCGGAACCACCTTGTTGCTGAAGAATCTGGAAGAGCTTTTCTATTTTTGCCATTGTCTCACCTCTTTTTATTGCACATCTATATCAAGCAAGGATCCTATCAGGAAACACAAAACAATTCACCGCCTGAGCGAAAAACAAGCTCGTGTCCACCCGGAAACTCCGGATAGACACAATGCAGTTGCCACAACGGAAACAAGCCTGCAGTTTTTTTTTGCTAACGTAATTTTTAATTGATCAATAAAACCTGCTGAGTATAATCGTCAAAAGCTCAGCAATTAACCATAAACAATGAGGAGAGAGACATGAGAAAAAACAAAGTATTTTTTTTATTACTGGCGACACTGACACTTGGCCTGCTGGGAGGCTGCGCCAGCCACACGCCATTTCAACAGGCAAGCTTTGAACAAGACAACGCGATGATTTATGTCTTCCGTCCCAACAGTGCTTTCGCGCGCGGAGAAATGCTTAAAGTCACCGTCGATGGTGAACAACAGGACTTACTGGTCAATAATGCCTATCTGCCCATTGAAGTAACTCCTGGAAACAATCACGTACATGTAACTTTCAATTCATGGACAATTAATACCAAAGCCGATATGAACATTGCCACGCAAGCCGGGAAACGCTATTACGTTAAAGTCCAACCTGGCGTAGGCTGGTCCCTGACTCTTACCGAACTTGATGACCAACAGGGCGCTACTGAAATTAGCAGCAAAGTCCTTTATCAACAATAAATAATTTGAGTTCCCCCCTCCCCCGCCACATAAGAAGGGCCTGTTGCTAAAAAGCAGGTCCTTTCTTTTTGCCCCAGACAGTGAGACGTAATTCTCAAGGAATAAATTCAAAATTTGCAAAAAATTTTCATAAAAAATGTTTCTTTCCCTCTTCAGTCAGAAATTTTTCAGAAATCATCGTTACAATAAGGGCCATATACTGTCCTGCTGACATCAAAGGAGCCTGTAATGCCGCCAAAAGTTGCATTGTTGTTTGAGGACAACCACTTGTGTCGCGACCTGATGACAGAGATACTGACGGAAAAGGACTTCCAGGTCACCGCTTTTGCCGATCCGACCAGCTACGTGGCTGATAAAAATCGCTGCGATCACTGCGGCGGTAATATCTGCGCCGATGCCCTGATTACTGACAACCAGATGCCCGGTATGAGCGGACTTGAGTTAATCCAGTGGATTACCGATCGTGGCTGCAAACTGCCAAAACACCGCAGAGCTGTCATTTCCGGAAGCTGGTCAAGCGAAGAATACGATCAGGCCCAACAACTTGGCTGCAAAATTTTCCAAAAACCGGCCTCTATGGACGAAATTCACCAATGGCTGGATGGCAGACAATAGTTCAGGAATATTTAAAAACAACCTGTTTCAAGCTGGATACGAAGAGGGCATGAAAAAACGAACGCTAGCTACACTTATCGGTATTTGTATCCTGTTATCGGTTACAATCGGTCATTCCAGCAACCTGCTCTCGGCAGATGCCGTCAGTGCAGCCGAACGCTTTGCCCGAATAATCGACAGTGGCAACAGCAGTGCTGCCTACAGCCAGGCCTCGCCCTTGCTGCGGCTGGTCCAGAAGGAACAGGAGTTTGTATCCGCTATCGAACGGGCGCATCTGTTGTTGGGGCCGGTTCAGCAACGGCAGCTCACTGCCTTGCGTTCGATCGGCAGCTACCCGCGCTTGCCTGATGGTGATTATCTGATTGTCCAGTTTGAAACACGCACTTTGCACAAAAACAAAGCTGCTGAAATCATTTTATTGCGCCACCAGGGCGGCACCTGGCTGGTAGCAGACTACAGCATTCGCTGAGCTTGATATAAATTGTTCCAAACGGGGAGGCGGGGGTCGGCCAGGCCGTCAAGGCCAGGCCGACCAGCAACGTTTGCACTCTAGCCCCTTATCCTGATGCCCTTCTCCTCCAAGCTCCCCCGCTGGTCAATAAGACGCCGGAAACCAGTCGCGGGTCCGATTGGCATATTTAACCAATGCCAGCATCAACGGCACTTCCACCAGCACCCCGACTATGGTCACCAGCACCACCGGCGAGGCGGCACCGAACAGGGTAATGGCAACTGCGACCGCCAGTTCAAAAAAGTTGGAGGCGCCGATCATCCCGGCCGGCGCCGCAATATCATGACTCAGACGGCATTTAAGGCAACCGACATAAGCCAGAAAAAAAATAAAGATCGTCTGGAGAATCAACGGAACAGCGATCAGTACAATATGAAAGGGGTTGCTGAGAATAACCTCTCCCTGAAACGAAAAAATCAGCACCAGGGTCAACAACAACCCACCAATAGTAATATTATTGAATTTAGGTAGAAATGTATTGATAAAATAATCCTTTCCCTTGTGCTTGATCACATAGTGGCGGGTGGCGGAACCGCCAGCCAGAGGAATCACAACAAACAGCACCACCGAGAGAAACAGGGTATCCCAGGGAATGCTGATACCACCGATCCCGAGTAGCAGAGCGACGATGGGGGTGAAAGCTATCAGAATGATCAGGTCGTTGGTGGCTACCTGAACCACCGTATAAGCCGGATTCCCTCGCGTCAGATGACTCCAGACAAAGACCATGGCAGTACAGGGCGCCGCACCCAGGATCACCGCACCGGCCAGGTATTGCTTTGCCAGATCCGGTGGAATAAAGGCATCGAACACGACATAGAAGAAAAAAGCGGCAATACCGAACATGGAGAAAGGCTTGATCAGCCAGTTGGCAATCCAGGTCACATAGAGCCCGGTGGGATTTTTTCCGACATTTTTAACGCTGGCAAAATCAACCTTCATCATCATCGGGTAGATCATCAACCAGATCAGCACCGCAATCGGAATCGATACGTTGGCATATTCAAAACGACTGAGAGTTGCCGGTACTGCCGGTAAAAACTTACCTATCAGCACCCCTGCAACCATGCACAGGACAACCCATAGCGTCAGATTTTTCTCAAAAAAACTGATCCCTTCCAATTTGTGCTTCGTCATCCCTTAACTCCCTGCCAGTTCATTGCAAAAATATTCACCAAGCTGCGTGCGGATGTCATCCCGGACCCGGCGGTAGACATTCATCACTTCTGTTTGACTGCCTCTCGCCTTGGGCGGATCCTCAAAACCGATATGGTTGCGTTTAACACCACCGAAAAACAGTGGACACTTGTCGTTGGCATCACCACACAAGGTAATGACATAATCAAACTTCTGCTCTTTATACTTGCTGATATGATCCGAACTGTTGGCAGAAATATCGATACCAACCTCCGCCATCACTTCAACTGCCCTGGGATTAAGTCCGTGCGGCTCGGTGCCGGCTGAGAAGGCCTCGATCTGGTCGGCAAAGTCATGATTGATCAGGCCCTCGGCCATCTGGCTGCGGCAGGAGTTGCCGGTACATAAAAACAGAACTTTTTTCACCCTGAAACAATCCTTTCTGCTATCCGCATAAGCGAATGAATTTTACAAAAAAACTCAGCAGCATTTTTTTTCAGAAGCCCTGATCAAACGCTTCAGAGCTCTTTGGTCTGCGTGAACCTGTTCTGATTCATTCAGCTTTGCCAGCAACAACCGGAGCAGTTCATCACCCAGAGCGCCCGACTCCTTGAGGCGATAATACATCCAGACTCCGCGTCGTTCATCCTCTACCAGTCCCGCATGACGCAGATAAGCCAGATGGCGCGACACCGTCGACTGCGGTAATTCCAGAGCCGCCATCAGATCGCAGACACAAAGTTCCCCAGCATGTAACAACGCCAGAATCCGTAAACGGGTTTCATCTGACAGTGCTTTGAAAATGTGAGCAACGTTTTTCATGAACTGACCATATCCGCCCACACGGATCAATGTCAAGCTCCTGTGTCCTCAAAAAAAGAGCTTGACTACGACGCATATTTGGCTATATTGCCAAATATGCAAACAACGTCAACGAAATTCCAACAACAAAAACACACTTTACTGGCCCGCACCAGGGTGATCAAGGCCCTGGCCCACCCGACGCGACTGTTTATTGTTGAGGAACTGGAAAAGGGTGAGCGCTGCGTCTGTGAGTTAACGGCGATGATCGGCGCGGATGTCTCTACCGTATCCAAACATCTGTCGGTGTTACGTCAGGCCGGAATTGTCACAGATGACAAACGGCGTAATCAGGTTTTTTATCGCCTGAAAGTCCACTGTATCCTGAACTTTTTTGGCTGTGTCGAATCGGTTCTCGACTCGCAACGCGATGATGCCCTGCGTCGATGATGACCGCTATTTTTTTCGTATTAAGTTTGGCTTTTTGACCAAAGAGGAAAACGTGGGAAGTTGAGTGAAATGAAACGCTTTAAAGAACTGAAAATCCTGTCGATTATCATCGGTGTTTTTATCACCTGCTTTTACCTGCCGGTTGAATGGCTTAGAGGTAGCGGTCGCGTAGAAGCAGCCGTATGGGAAGCTCTCTACTTGGTGCGCTGGTATGCCCAGGAGCATGTGATTCTGTGCCTGATTCCGGCCTTTTTTATTGCTGGGGCTGTTGCTGTCTTTATCAGCCAGGCCGCGGTAATGAAATACCTGGGTCCAAAAGCCAACAAAGCCACAGCCTACGGGGTGGCGTCTGTTTCCGGCACCCTGCTGGCCGTCTGCTCCTGCACCATTCTCCCCCTGTTTGCCGGTATCTATCGTATGGGGGCCGGCCTTGGACCGGCCTGTGCTTTTCTGTACTCCGGCCCGGCCGTCAATATCCTCGCCATCGTGTTAACAGGGGCTGTTCTGGGGCCACAAATGGGGATTGCCCGTGCCATCGGCGCCATCGTTTTTGCCGTGGTCATCGGCCTGCTGATGCAGCTTATCTTCCGTAAGGACGAGCAAGAACGCATTGATGCTGCTGCCATGCCGGACGCTGGACTCCCGCGCCCGTTGTGGCAGAACGTCCTGTACTTCGGCAGCATGGTCGGCATTCTGGTGTTTGCCAACTGGGGCAGTTCCGGGGAAAGCGAGGGAATCTGGGCAACGATTTATGCATCCAAATGGTACCTGACGAGCTTCTTCTCAATCATGCTGGCAGTGATTCTGGTTCTGTGGTTCGGTGTCAATAAACTAAGAATGCTGGCAACAGCTGGTGCTGTCATCATTGCGGCCCTGATCCGGCCGGATAATCCGCTGGTCCCCTTTGTTGTCGGGGTGATCGGCCTGACCCTGCTGACAACCCTGGATCGCAGTGAAACTGATGATTTACGCGATTGGGCAACAGAAAGCTGGGATTTCGCCAAAAAAATCATGCCCCTGCTTTTTTTTGGGGTACTTATTGCCGGGGCTCTTCTAGGCCGCCCGGGCAATGAGGGACTGATTCCTTCCGCCTGGGTTGCGGAACTGGTCGGAGGAAATTCCCTTCAGGCCAACCTGTTTGCCTCGGTTGTCGGCGCTTTCATGTATTTTGCCACTCTGACGGAAGTTCCCATCCTTCAAGGGTTGATCGGCGCCGGCATGGGGAACGGCCCGGCCTTGGCCCTGTTACTGGCGGGCCCGGCCCTCAGCCTGCCCAACATGCTGGTCATTAACAGTGTGATGGGAATTAAAAAAACAGCTGTTTTCGTTATTTTGGTGGTCATCATGGCAACGATCAGCGGCTTGCTATATGGTCATTTTTTCCCTTGAAAATACGTAAAACCCGCCAGCAAACAAGGAGTAAAACGATGAAAAAAATCCAGATTCTCGGAAGCGGATGCAAAAAATGCAACGAACTGGCTGCCAACGCTGAACAAGCTGCTCAGAGCGCCGGGCTTGAATTCCAGGTCGAAAAGATCACCCAGCTTAACGACATCATGACCTTCGGCGTGATGACCACCCCCGGTCTGGCCATCGACGGTAAAGTCGTATCACAAGGCAAGCTCCTCTCACCCGAGCAGATTGTCACTCATCTCAAAGAGTAGCATTGCTTACAATCTCGGAACGGACAATCGGGCCATCTTCGTCAAAACAGCCTGAGGTGCGCTGGTCATTGCCGACGGTCTATGGCTGGTTTACTCCACTTCCTGACAGACAACTCAAACAGCGACGGGGAGACTGCCGGATAGCGGTCTCCCCGTTACTGTTTAAAAAGTTATGGAAGTGACTTAGTTTTTGGCAGCGACCGTCTTACGTGAACCCTGGGTG
>JAWLDI010000101.1:0-8743 GCA_041686715.1 Pelovirga sp. | reverse complement strand
TCTGCCAACGTTTACAAAGTTGCCCATGGTGGTAAATAATGTCATTTTATGCGTTAATAGTTGACCGTATTAGTCGGTTGGACTATATCTAGAATCATGCTGGCATGAATTTTAACCTATGAATATCAGGAGGCTTTATCATGAAACGTGTTTTCCCGTTATTATTCGCGATGGTTCTGGCGTTCGCCACGGTAGGTCCGGGCGTAGCGGCAGAAACAATCAAGCTCGGGGTGGCTGGACCACACAGTGGTGACCTTGCTCCCTATGGTATTCCGACCATGCGGGCGGCCCAGTTGGTGGTCAAGGATGTTAACGCCCAGGGTGGAATTCTCGGCAAACAGGTAGAGTTGCTGATTCAGGATGAACAGTGTGATCCCAATATCGCCACCAATGTTGCCACCAGTCTGGTCACCGATGGTGCCGACGTGGTGCTGGGCCACATCTGCTCAGGAGCAACCCGAGCCGCTCTGGGTATCTATCGTGAAGCGAATATTCCGGTCTTGTCGCCTTCGGCAACCAACCCGCCCCTGACTCAGAGCGGTGAGTATCCCAACTTTTTCCGGACCATTGCCTCTGATGACATGCAGGCGAAACTGGCAGTTGATTATGCCGTTGACAAGCTTGGTGTCAAAAAGGTTGCCGTTCTCCATGATCGTGGCGACTACGGCCGTGGATTTGCCGAGTTTGCCAAACAGAGACTGGATGAAAAGGGTATTGAAGTCGTCATGTTTGAAGGTGTCACCCCGGGTGCCATGGATTATTCCTCCGTGGTCCAGCGTGTCCGCCGTGAGAAGGCCGACTCCCTGATTTTTGGTGGTTATCATCCCGAGGCCTCGAAACTGGTGACGCAACTTGAGCGTCGCCGCGTTGATGCGGTCTTTGTCTCCGATGATGGCGTTAAGGACGACAGCTTCCTTAATGTCGCCGGGACTGCAGCCGAAGGCGCCTATATGACCGGCCCGAAGGACCTGTCCAATCTCCCCCTGAACCAGGCTGCCGCCAATGCTTATCGTGATACCTACGGGGCCGAGCCGGGCGCATTTTTCCAGGAAGGCTATGCCGCTGCACTGGCACTGCTCAACGCCATCGAAAAGGCCGGCAGTACCGATTATGATGCTGTCGTCAAGGCCTTGCGCACCGAATATGTAGATACCCCGGTCGGCAAGATCAGGTTCGATGACAAGGGTGACGCAGAGGGTGTCGGTTTCTCCGTTTTCACCGTCAAAGACGGTGACTTTGTTGAGGTGCAGTGAGTTTCGCTGTGCTGATGTAGCTGGTATATTCTTTCATTGTTATTTGTCTTCTTCTATATCCGCGGGGGGGCTGCGTGTGACCGCAGCCCCCCGCACTGTGTTTCGAGCCGGCAGCCCTGAATCTACGGGTGGTGTACCAATATGGAATATTTTTTAGAACTGTTCTTCAGCGGTCTGACCCGGGGAAGCATCTATGCGCTGATTGCCCTCGGCTATACCATGGTGTACGGCATCATTCAGTTGATCAACTTTGCCCATGGTGAGATCTACATGATCGGGGCATTTGTTGCTCTGATTGTGGCTGGAGTCTGTACCATTTATGGTCTGAGCGGTTTTGCCATTCTTGTGCTGGCTGCGGCTGTTGCCGTAGTTTACGCCGCTGCCTATGGTTATACCCTGGAAAAAATCGCTTACCGGCCGTTGCGCGGATCGCCTCGGCTGTCGCCGCTGATCAGTGCCATCGGCATGTCGATATTCCTGCAGAATTATGTCCTCCTTGCCCAGACCCCTGACTTTCTGCCCTTTCCACGATTGATTCCCAACTTTGCCTTTATGGATCCGGTGGCGCATATCATCGGTTCCCCGGAGCTGGTGATTCTGGCGACAACGCTGGTGACGATGGTGCTGTTGACGCTACTGATTAAAAAAACCCGGGTCGGCAAGGCAATGCGGGCGACTCAGCAGGATCTGAGCATGGCGCGTCTGGTGGGCATTAATGTCGACCGGGTCATTTCTCTGACCTTTGTGATCGGCTCCGTTCTGGCAGCTATCGGCGGTGTGCTGGTGGCATCCTATATCGGTCAGGTCAACTTCTATATCGGCTTTCTGGCCGGCGTAAAAGCCTTTACCGCGGCGGTTCTCGGCGGTATTGGCTCGATTCCCGGTGCTGTACTGGGAGGGTTGATCATCGGCTGGTCCGAAAGTTTTGCTGCCGGGTATTTTTCCGGTGATTACGAGGATGTTCTTACCTTTGTTCTGCTGGTAGTCATCCTTATCGTCAGACCGGCCGGGATTCTCGGTAAGGTTCGCAAGCAGAAAGTCTAGGTTTCAGGTTATGGTGCGCGAGTTCAAACAGTCGATTCTGATCGCATTGTGGTTTGTGTTTCTGACCTTTCCATTGATGGTGGTTCGGGTCAACACGATTGATAATGTCGTGGTCTGGCGCTGGGACAATATCCTCTGGGTGGCTATCGGCGCTTTTGTTCTGTCCTACTGTTGGCGGTACATGCTTGCACGACGGCAGCGTCAGAGCAGAAAGGCGGAAGAGGGCATTGACACTCGTGGTCCGCTGCAGGCGGCCCTGGATAATGTGCAGTTGCGCAACCGGGCGATGGCCGTACTGCTGGTGCTGGCTGTTGTTTTTCCGCTGGTATTTGATACCTATCAGACGAATATTATGGTAACGGCTCTGATCTTTGTGGTGCTGGGTCTGGGCCTGAATATCGGTGTCGGGCTGGCCGGTCTGCTTGACCTCGGGTATGTCGCATTTTTTGGTATCGGTGCCTATACTTATGCCATTCTAAACGCCAATTTTGAACTGGGGTTCTGGTTCGCACTGCCCATTGGTGGAGTTCTGGGTTGTCTCTTTGGTGTTCTGCTGGGCTTTCCTATTCTGCGCTTGCGTGGGGACTATCTGGCCATCGTTACGCTAGGCTTCGGCATGATCTTCAAGGTGGTCATGGAAAACTGGGGCACCCTGTCCCAGGGCCCAAGCGGTATCGCCAATATTGACCGGCCCGGATTTTTCGGTATAGAGATGACCCTGGCTCAATCCACAGTGTACATCTATTACATCATGATCGCGCTGGTGGTGCTGACCATTATCGTTACCAATCGACTGAAAAACAGCCGGGTCGGCCGGGCATGGATTGCCCTGCGCGAGGACGAGGTTGCCTGTGTAGCGATGGGTATCGACATGGCCAGAACCAAGTTGTCGGCCTATGCTCTGGGTGCTTTCTGGGCGGGGATGGCCGGCGTTTTGTTCGCGGCTAAAACCACCTTTATCAATCCCGCCGGTTTTACCTTCATGCAGTCAGCCATTATTCTGTCGATTGTTGTCCTCGGCGGGATGGGGTCGATTCTCGGGGTGATTCTGGGAGCTTTTATTCTGGTGCTGCTGCCGGAATATCTGCGTGCCTTTTCAGAATACCGGATGCTGGTATTCGGCGCGGCCATGACCCTGATGATGATTTTCAGGCCACAGGGTTTGATCAGCAATCTGCGGCAAATCTATCAATACAAAGGCTCGAAGGATAAAGCAGCTCATGACGGATAAAAAACACAAGTTGCTCGAAGTCAAAGGGCTGACCATGGATTTTGGTGGTCTGCGGGCGGTAGACAGTGTTTCGCTGACGGTCCATGAAGGGGAAATCGCTGCCCTGATCGGTCCCAACGGGGCCGGTAAGACGACCTTTTTCAACTGCGTCACGGGAATGTACAATCCGACCGCCGGTGATATTCTGCTCCATCCCAACGGTATGGAAACCCGGCGTTTGAATGGCCTCAAGCCGAATCGGGTCACGGAGATGGGACTGGCAAGAACCTTCCAGAATATCAGGTTGTTTCCCGGGATGACAGTGCTGGAAAATGTCATGATCGGCCGTCATTGTCGCACCCGGGCAGGAATTTTCCGTTCCATCATCCGGAATCACAGTGTTCGTGAAGAAGAACAGGAAATCATTGAAACCAGTTACCAGTTGTTGGAAACCGTTGGCCTGGAGCAATTTGTTAACGACTTCGCCCGAAACCTTCCTTACGGTGCCCAGCGCCGGCTGGAGATCGCCCGGGCCCTGGCGACCGACCCGTTTCTGCTGTTGCTGGATGAGCCGGCGGCTGGTATGAATCCCTATGAAACAGCTGAACTCGATCAGCTGATCTGTCGCATCAGCGAAGAGAAACAAGTCGCGATTCTGCTGATTGAGCATGACATGAAACTGGTCATGAAGATATCGGATCCCATCTACGTCATGGAATACGGAAAAAAAATTGCCCAGGGCTCGCCTCTGGAGATCCGCGATAATCCGAAGGTGATTGAAGCCTACCTGGGAGAGGAAGTCGATGCTTAGCTTACAGAATATTCAGACCTACTACGGGAATATTCAGGCATTAAAAGATGTCAGTATCGAGGTGGAGGAGGGGGAAATCGTTGCCCTGATCGGTGCCAACGGTGCCGGAAAAACGACGACCCTGATGTCGATCTGTGGAATTAACCCGCCACGCTTCGGTGAAGTTTATCTCGATGGTGACCCGATCCATCAATTACGACCTGAAAATATCGTCAGCAAGGGTGTGGTCCAGGTGCCGGAGGGCCGGCGTATTTTCCCGGACATGACTGTTCTGGAAAACCTGGAAATGGGAGCCTTTCTGCGTACCAACAAGCAGATGATCCAGCAGGATCTGAATTATGTCATGACCCTGTTTCCGATCCTTGAAAAACGTAAAAGTCAGCTTGGCGGCACCCTGTCAGGCGGCGAACAACAGATGCTGGCTATCTCCCGGGCGTTAATGGCCAGACCACGGGTGTTATTGCTGGATGAGCCCTCCCTTGGCCTGGCCCCCCTGATCATTAAACAGATATTTGATATTATTGGCCAGATCAACAAGGAGAACAATACCACGATTTTTCTTGTTGAGCAGAACGCAAACCAGGCGCTGAAACTCGCAAATCGGGGTTATGTCATGGAAAATGGTAAAATTACTCTGGTCGATTCCGCCGCACGTCTCCTCGCTAATGACGAGGTACGCAAAGCCTATCTCGGCATTTAACTTTTCAAACTGGTCAGCACCGGACCAGAATTTCTGTGTCAACGGCCACGATTGCTGCCCGCCGGCCTGTTCATGACCGCCACCTCGGCAATAAAGGCGCACTTCCAGGGGAACAGGATACACTACTGCTTTAGCTGTTGGCATCAGACGGATAACCGCTAATCTTTTACTGGTTAATTTTTGCACCAGGGTGTAAAAAGAACAGATGCGCAAACTGTTTTCTACAGTAATCAATCAGGTTGTCATCGGCTATCTGGCTATCGTCCTTTTTACTGTCTGTGCGGTCGGCTACTCGCTCTTTCAACTGCACCAACAGACCCGCCATACTGAACGTCTCGTCAATATCGAATTTTCGTCTTTTGAGTTGTTTCGTGACCTGCAGGAGAACCTCCTGGCCCTGGAAAATATAGAAAAACAATTGCTGATTCTGCGTGACCCGGAATTGACCGGACTGCGTCAGAACCGTATCGATGAGCTGTTGCGTTATATGTTGGCCCTGCAGAGGCTGCCTGCCAGCGATCAGAACCAGACTCTGCTGAAAATTCTGGATGCTTATCGTCAGGCTGATAAAAAACTCTCCGAGGTGTTAAAAAAACAAGACTGGGCTCAGGCTGAACTGATATCGGGTCAGACAATGGTTCCGCTGCGCGGGCAGGTTGTTGGACTGTTGTCAGAATATCGTGAGCGCCAGCAGCAGCAGATCAATACTGACCTGACCCGGTTGTCGCAAAAAACCAGCGATGCCTTTCAAACCGCCGCTTTTTTAACCCTGATTGGCATCTGCCTGTCGGCGCCCGTGACGGTTACCGTTATTATCAGTATTCACCGGTCCGTCCGTGAATTGAAGAGAGCGACCAAATCAATATCTGCAGGGCGTTTTGATCACCGCCTTGAACTGTCGGGAGATGACGAGTTTTCTCAGTTGGCCAGCGATTTTTATCAGATGGGTCAGAAACTCAGTGAACTTGAACAGCTGCGCCTAGATGCCAACCCCTTAACACAATTGCCGGGCAACCGGGCTATTGATCGTGCTATCGATACCCGGATCAATCAGAATGTCGATTTTTCTCATCTTTATATCGATCTGGATAATTTTAAAAGTTATGGCGACCGCTATGGCTACAAGGCCGGCAGCGATGTGTTAAGCCGGGTCGGGGAGATGATTCAGCAGGTTGTTATTGAATTCGGCAACACAGAGGATATGGTGGGCCATATCGGCGGTGATGATTACGTAGTGTTAACCACCCTGGACAAGGGTGAATTCCTGGCGCAAAAAATTATTTCCAGGTTTGAAGAAATGGTTCCATCATTTTATTCGTCAGCGGACAGAGCAGCCCGGCACTTTATCGGCAAGGATCGCTATGGTGTAGAACGAAAATTTCCGCTGATGTCGATTTCCATTGCTGTTATTCAGTCCAGTCGGTACAAGTATCCCTCACGACTTGCAATCAGTCAGGATTGCGCCCGCCTGAAGGAATATCTGAAGTTGCAGGATGGCAGCAAGTACATGGTGGAGGAACAACCAGAATGACTCGTTGGCTTCTTTTGCTGCTGCTCACAGCGCTGTTGTCTGGTTGTACACTGCTGCTGCCGGAACAGAAAGAACTGCCGCCCCAGGCACCGGTTACCGATCGCCAGGACTTTAACGAGCTTCTAGACGCTTTTCTTGCCACCGGTGACCCGGCCGTTCTTGATCAGTATCTTGCCGACTATCCTCATGGTGTTCACCGTGACAGAGTGCAGTCCTTGATTGCTTTTGCTCGTCAACTGCAACAGTGCAGGAACGAAAATGTGCATCTGGTCGCCTCTGCTCGAAGCGGCCGTAAGACAATTGCTGAACTTGAAGAAAAGAACCGGCTTTTGAGTGAAACCATCGAACAATTGAAAAGTCTTCTTATCCAGCTGGAACAGCGTCCCCAGTAATTCGTACCAGGGCTGTCGTCCTGTCAGCCGAGTTCCCATTGCCATGATCATTCTTTCAAGTTAACTGGTGGTTTTTTTTAATTATGTCGATTTCATCGCCCGGACAACCCACCCAAGGTCTTCTTCTTCTTTATCTGGGCTTGACTCTCCTGAGCCTGAACGGTCTCTTCGCCAAATTGATTCCCCTCGATGCTTTTGCCATGACCCAGGCACGCAGCATTATTGCTATCGGTGGATTTTATCTTTTCTGTCGAGCATACAGGATGCCCTTGCGGGTGATAAATATTCGCTATCTGGTCGGAATTTATGGCCTCGGCCTGGTGATGGGGGTTCACTGGGGGACCTTCTTTCACGCCATGCAGATTTCATCTGTTGCCGTCGGGATTCTGGCGCTGTTCAGCTATCCGATGATAACGATTCTGCTGGAACCTTTGTTTACCCATCGGCGACTGGCAATTCGGGATATGTTATCCGGAGTGCTGGTACTGGTCGGCCTGCTGATCATGGTCTGGCAGGATCTCCAACTGGGATTGTCCGGGAATATTCTTCAGGGCACTGCCTGGGGAGTTTTTTCAGCACTTCTGTTTTCGTTGAGAAACCTGTGCCAGAAATACTTTTTTGCGGCGATTCCCAGTGGCACTCTGATGTTTCATCAGTTGGTTGCTGTCGCCATTTTGTTTCTTCCCTTTGTCAACTTGCCTGCAACCCGATCATTGCAGCTATCAGACTGGTTGCTGCTGGTGATGCTCGGGCTGTTGGGGACGGCTGCTGCGCACACCTTGTATACCGCCAGTCTTAAGGTTCTGGCAGCGAAAACGGTTTCGCTGATTGGCTGCATGCAGCCGGTTGTTTCCATCCTGCTGGCCTGGATGATTATCCAGGAGGCCCCCTCTATCGCTGTTGTTATCGGCGGTTCGATCATTCTGCTGGTTGCCATTGCTGAGTCTGCAATCCGGTATTGAAATTTTCAGCGAGCGCTTGAAATTTTTCATTCCGATGCTAACATTAAGATATACATCGGCATTTTATGTGGTTTTGTTCTTTGTGTTTGTCTGTTTCTGTCTGGCCGAGGTCGGTTGAAGCGGGCAATCTGCCTCGGCACATAACATCCCGCGTATTTTTAAGGAGGCAAGAATGAAACTGGCAAAATGGGATCCATTCAGGGAGATGGATAGTTTATTGAGTCGTCAGGATTGGCCGTTTCGTGGCGGAGCCATGACCGCTGCGGAAGGAAGTGAATGGGCACCTCGGGTTGATATCAGTGAAACCGAGAAGGCTTTTACCATCAAGGCTGACGTGCCCGGAGTCAAACGCGAAGATGTGAAAATAAACATAGAAGATCATGTGTTGAACATTCGCGGAGAAAGCCGGCAGGAAAAGGAAGACAAGGATGAAAAGATGCATCGGGTGGAGCGGTTTTACGGCAGCTTCAGCCGGAGTTTTACCTTACCGGAGAATGTTGATATTGATAACGTAGATGCTACTTTTAAAGATGGGCTGTTGACGCTGGTTGTTCCCAAAACCGAGGAGGCCAAGCCGAAGAGTGTTGACGTAAAAATCAAATGATCGGCACCCGGTGTGCTCAGTTGCAGCAGTGAGGTATGGCAATAGTAAAAGGCAGGCTGAGCGACCTGCCTTTTTTTTGTGGCATTGCTTTAATCTTGTTCTTCAGTTGTGACCAGTTCAAACGCGCTACTGACAGCACTGTCAATTTTTCTTGGTTTGCCCGATCGGTTGTCGACATAAACCCAGTCGGTTTCGGCTCGTACCAGCAGCGTCAGATCAGTCCGGCGCAGAAACTG
>JAWLDI010000100.1:0-8768 GCA_041686715.1 Pelovirga sp. | reverse complement strand
CATGATTCTAGATATAGTCCAACCGACTAATACGGTCAACTATTAACGCATAAAATGACATTATTTACCACCATGGGCAACTTTGTAAACGTTGGCAGAATGCCATTCAGCCCGATTTCTGTGCAACTACAGCACCCTCTTCAGCGTGCCGCCGTTCTTCCAGCAACTCCCTGCGGGCACGCTGCCAGATCGGACCAAGATCTGCAGACCCCATCAGATCGGCAAGAACAATCTGATCGGGACTTTGAATTTCTACCAGGTCAAGACGGGCACCAGGGAGTGCCGCGACAGAAGCTTCCAGATCAGCGCCTGGCTGCAGTTCTGTTGCACCGTCGTGGAAAAATCCCAGCGCATAGCCGCTGTCAAAAAAAATCAGCGCCACCTTCTCACCGGCGTAGACACGCACACAGACACTGAGCATCTCAGACGTAATTTGTTCGAGCATGCCGGCAACATCGAATTGAGTAAGATCCTCACCCTGGTGCAGATAACGTCCCTGCAACAAAACATGGATCCCGGCAACCAGGTCGGCAGAAAGCTGGTAGATATTTAAGCGAGCATGCCCCTGGATAGAAATTTCAAAAATACGGGCAATAGCATCATAGGCGATCTGTTTTGATCCTTTATTGCTGGAGATAAAAAAAGTACTGATCAATTTGCCGCTCTGAAAGAGCACAACTCCAGCGCCCTGCTCAGCATCAAAGCGCAAATATCCGGTAAACTTGCTGCCACGCAATTTCCCCATCGCCTCCGGCAGATTAATGCGGGCCGGGTTGACCGGCTGTCGAACTGGTTTTCCTTGTGGCAGATAGAGCATCTGTTTCTCCAAAACGAACCTGCTGTCCGTTAACATGTCCACTGGCGCAACATCCTAACAAAAAATCGTACAAATCGGTACTTCTTATACGCAAGATGCTGATCTCAAGATTCCTGCAATTCTTCCCAGGACAGATACATATGGTCAAGACTCTGCTTAAGCTGCTGATGCGTCTGGGAAACCTGTCGCCACCTTTCCTGGTCTTGATACAGATCCGGTTGTGCCATCGTTTTTTCGAGTTGATCAAGTTCCTCTTCAGACTGTTCAATCTTCTCTTCCAGGCTTTTCATCTCACGCAAGCGCCGCTGCTCACGACGCTGTTCTTCTTTGTGTTCAGCATGCGCCCTGAGACGATCAGCCTTATCATCCGGCAGCCCTGATTCAGTATGATGATCCTGCTGTTCAACCCGTTTAACGCTGTAGGTAAGATCTCCCGACTGCCGCCTGGCCGCAAGAAAATCCGCGTAATTACCAGGATAAGAATCGATGGTGCCGGCACCAACAGCAACCACGCGTGTTGCCAGAGAATCAACAAAATAGCGGTCATGAGAGACAAAGACGATAGTACCTTTGTATTTTTTCAGGGCATCAAGAAGCACCTCTTTTGACTGCAGGTCAAGGTGATTGGTTGGCTCATCGAGCAGCAGCAGGTTGGCCGGGCGCAACAGAAGCTTGGCCAGCGCCAGTCGATTCCGCTCCCCGCCGGAGAGCACTTTAACCGGCTTTTCAATATCATCACCGGAAAAAAGAAAAGACCCCAGAATATTTCGCAGCCTGGGAACTATGGCCACCGGCGCATCAGCCATCAGCTCATGATAGACATTTCGCGTCGGATCAAGGGTAACGGCCTGATCCTGGGCAAAGTATGCCTGAACCAGATTATGCCCTTCTTCACGCTGGCCCGACACCGGGGCCTCAACCCCTGCCAGCAGACGCATCAATGTTGATTTGCCGGCGCCGTTCGGGCCAATCAGGGCCACTCGTTCACCCTGTAGAATATCAAGGTCAATTTCTTCCAGAACCCGCAATGCTCCATACCGTTGTGAAGCATTTCTCAGGCTCACGGCAATCCGCCCACCTTTGGGCGGGGGTGGAAAATTGAACGAGATTTTTTTGCGTTCCTGCGGCAGGGAAATTCTCTCCAGTTTCTCCAGTTGTTTTACCCGGCTTTGCACCTGGGACGCCTTGTTGGCCTGGTAGCGGAAACGATTGATAAAAGCCTCGATCCTGGCAATTTCATCATCCTGCTGCTGTTTGGCAGCCTTGAGTGCGGCAATACGCTCGTCGCGAGCCTGGATATAATGGCTGTAGCTCCCCGGATATTCGGTCAGTGTGCCATTCCATATTTCAACAATACGGGTGACGACCTGATCAAGAAAAAACCGATCATGTGACACCAGCACCACGGCATAAGGGTAAGCCTGGAGATATTCTTCCAGCCAGTCCCGGGCGGGAAGATCCAGATGGTTGGTCGGTTCATCCAGCAATAACAGGTTGGGCCGCTGCAACAACAGCTTGGCCAGAGCGATGCGCATCTGCCAGCCTCCGGAAAAATGCTCGCAGGGCTTGTCAAAATCCTCTGCTGAAAAGCCGAGACCGTTAAGAACGCGCCCGACCTCAGCCTCCATCAGATAACCGCCATGTTGCTCAAATTCCTGCTGTAGCCGGGCATAGTTTTCCATCTGGGACGCCGGTGTCGTTGCGGAAAAGGAATTTTCCAAGCGGCGTATTTCTTTCTCCATCTGTTGCAGGTATTCCAGTGCACTGTGTGTTTCGGCAAAGAGGGAGCGGCCTTTGTGGATGAGTCCTTCCTGGGGCAGATAGCCGAAGGTCGTTCCTTTGGCGACCTGTACGGTCCCACTGTCAGCCTCCACCAGACCGGCAAGCAGTTTGAGCAGGGTTGATTTTCCGGCCCCGTTGGCACCACACAAACCGATCCGGTCTGTTGGCCTGATGTGCCAGTCGATTGACGCAAAAAGCCTGCGATCGGCAAAATATTTATCCACCTCTTTTAACTGCAGCATCAACAATTATCCTGAAAAAAAATCATAGTTGATCAGCCTCGGATCAGACGACGCTGAACGGTTGCTGTAACTCAAGAAAAAAACAAACCAACACCAAAGGCCACTCTTTATATATCAAGATGGCCGTTAACAGCAAAAAAGTAGAGGGCCCCCTGATGGAAAGCCCTCACTTTGACGGCAGTACGAAAAAACTAATGGGAATGACTTTTATTCGTCCCTCATCTACCAAGCTACTGACTCAATAACTTCAGGAGTACAGACGCACCATGTAATCATCAGCCAATGCCGCAAGCCCATTAACATCCATCCGTGCATTGTTCATGACCAAATGGTAAAGGTTCGGATTATCAGGTTTTTCATTGACAAAGCGTTCAACGAATTTTTCCCGCTGAGCCTGCAGCCTGTTGATATGCTCCCTGGCTTCAGCAGCACTCATCTGGTATTTTGCAGAAATCTTATCCACCCTGAACTCCAGCGGTGCAACCAGGCGTAAATGGATACAGTTGGACAGGTCCTGGGTGACATGAGTGGCGCCCCGACCGACCAGAATACAATTACCACGTCTGGCAAAGCCACGGATCACATGCCGCATGTGACCAAAAATCTCTGTTTCTTCGGCGCTGACATGATCCAGAAACATGGTGAAAATAGCCTTCATGGAAGCAGGCGTGTTTTCTGATTTTTCAATCTGCTCTACAGAATAACCGGACAGTTCCGCCACCTCGTCGATCACCTGACGGCCGACGATCACCCAGGGTTCACCTGATGTCCGGGCATTGAGTCGTTTTTGCAACGCCTCAGCAAATGGGTACGCCTGACAGCCAAACTCCCTGGTCACGGTAAAACAGGGAGCCGGTTTACTCTCATCTACTACCTGCTGCAACTTGTGCCATGCCTGCAGTTTTGTTTCCATCTGCTGGGTCCAGACGCTGTCTTTTACCATCTAATCCTCCTTCCACTCACCATAGCAATCACAATGCCTGTTATAAGTTGGTATAATTATAACTGATTATTCACATTTTTGGAAAGAAATGCGAAAAGAGATGATGCAACAGTGCAACGCGGCGCACGCAATCACCGCTTGCTCTGCCGGCGGGTCGAAACCAGCCAATTAATTGGTATTACTTATGTCAATTTATCTGTTATGATAGAAAGATAAATGAGCGTCACAATAGTCCCGAAATTTTCACTCGCTTCCGCACCATACAGGTGTGTCGAGGCCGGGTGCCTGGTTTATTAGCAGCCGGACGCAACAGCAGAAAAGCTTCCGGCGATTTTACTCTTTACAACTGCAGAACTGTTCTGCCGACCCCGCAATGCGGTGAGGTCCGGAACCGGGACGTGGTGACAACTGCCGTGTTGATGCGGCCGGAAAGGTTTTAAAAATGAGCAAAAAAATGTTGATCAACGCCTCCCACCCGGAGGAAAACCGGGTGGCGATTGTCGTTGATGGGGTCTTGAGTGAGCTTGATATTGAGCTTGCCGGTCAGGAACAGGCCCGGGGAAATATTTACAAAGCGGCTGTAGTCCGGGTAGAAACCGGCCTGCAAGCCGCTTTTGTTGATTATGGCGCTGAAAAACTCGGCTTCCTCCAGATCAGTGAAATCCATCCCGGTCTCTATCCGGCCAGAGGGGAGACAAACGGACGGCCACGGATTGCCGACATCCTTCACCGCGGAATGGAAATCATGGTTCAGGTTGTCAAGGAAGAACGTGGCAACAAGGGCGCCGCCCTGACAACTTTTCTGTCTCTGCCCGGTCGCTACATGGTCCTGATGCCGGACAGTAC
The DNA here is from genome assembly GCA_041686715.1 of Pelovirga sp. Taxonomy (GTDB): domain Bacteria; phylum Desulfobacterota; class Desulfuromonadia; order Desulfuromonadales; family Geopsychrobacteraceae; genus Pelovirga. The sequence goes on along the minus strand of JAWLDI010000100.1, from coordinate 4,138 downwards.
GACCAAAGGGGTTTCACGCAAGATTGCCGAGGAAGGACAGCGTAAGGCCCTGAAAAAAACCATGGCTGAGCTGAACCTGCCGGAGCAGATGGGATACATCGTTCGTACTGCCGGCATCGGCAAGGAAAAAGAAGAACTCAAGCGCGACTTCGACTATCTGGTGCGGCTTTACGAAGGGATTGTCGAGCGCAAGGAACAAGTCAAAGCCCCGGCGCAACTTTACCAGGAGTCCAACCTGGCCATTCGTTCCATCCGCGATTACTTCACAACCGACATGGATGAAGTCCTGGTCGACAATGAAAAAGTCTATCAGGACACCAAAGACTTCTTCGCCCTGGTCATGCCCGAACATGTGCGTCTGGTCAAGCGCCATCGGGAGCGACGCCCCATTTTTTCGCGTTACCAGATAGAAGAGCAGATCGACACCCTGTCGCGCAACCAGGTCTCTCTTTCTTCCGGTGGCTCCATAGTGATTGATCCCACCGAAGCCCTGGTTGCCATCGATGTCAATTCCGGCAAGATGTCCAGCGAGAAAGGCATCGAAGCAACGGCAGTCAAGACCAACCTCGAAGCTGCGGCCGAAATCGGCCGACAACTGCGCCTGCGTGACCTGGGTGGCTTGATTGTCATCGATTTTATCGACATGCGTGACCGCAAGAATAACCGCGAAGTTGAACAGGAATTACGCAAGGCGCTGAAAAACGATAAAGCCAGGGTTTCTATTGGAAGAATCAGCCAGTTCGGCCTGATGGAAATGAGTCGGCAGCGCATCAAACCGGTTTTAAGCGTTGGGGCCTATTGTGAATGTCCTCACTGTCATGGCCTCGGCAAAGTAAAAAGCATCGAATCGCAGGCCGTCAGTTTTTTGCGACAGGTCCACACTGCCGCCGCCAAAGGTCAGATTGGACACCTCGAAACACATGTTCCCCATGAGGTGGCTAACTTTCTGCTCAATCAGAAAAGAACCACAATCAACCGCCTTGAAACCCTGCTCGGTCTGAAAATCACCATCATCGGCCGATCAGATATGCTTCCCGGTGATATCGAACTGGAAAGCTTCAAGCGCGAAAAAGACACAACTGACTCCGCCGAAATTGTTCCGGTTTCACATGCCAACCAGATTGAACAGGCTTTGGCTGAAGTCAGGACGGATCAGGACTCTTCAGAAACAGAATCTGAAACAGAAAATACAAAAACAACCAGCGCAAACTCCGATGCTGCAGAAACACCAGAAGAAGCGGCCCCCGCGAAAAAAAGACGGCGCAGACGGCGGAAGAAACCTGCACCGACATCTGACAGTACAGCAGCAGAGGAGTCTCAGCCGGAACCGGACTCGCAACAGGTAAAAACCGCTGACGCCAAGTCGGAAACTGCACTCGGCGGTGACAATGATCAGCCCGCAGAACCGGAACAACAGGATGCTGCAGCGACCAAGCCCAAACGCCGCCCACGCAGACCCCGAAAGAAGCCCGCGACAGCAGAAGACAAAAGTGCTGACACGCCACAAGAAGCTACACTCTCTTCATCTGCTGATGCCCCAGTAACAGCAGAACAACAGGTTCCCGCAGCAACAGCGGGCGTCACCACTGAAACCGCTGAAGCCACTCCGCCCGCGGTTGCCAAAAAGCAACCGCAAAGCGCCCGCAGAACAAGAGCAAAAAAGCCTGTCGAAGCAGAGCCATCCACTGTGCCGGAAGATGCCGCAGCACAAAAGACACCACCTGCAGACGCCCCCCCTTCGGAGGATGCGGCACCAGTCGAACCACCGGCAAAACGCACCCGTAGACCACGTAAACCAGCGGCAACAGCGGAAACACCTGCAAATGCAGAGTCGGGCCGGGAAAAGGCCGCAGAAACAACAGATACGCCCGCACCAAAACGGCCTCGGCGCAGCCGTAAAACAACGGCTACCGAAACGGCTGTTTCAAGTGATAACGAAAAAACAGTGTCGGGAAAAGAGACCACAGGGGACGACGCATCAACAGCGCCGGCAACAAAAACACAACGCCGGCGGCGCAGCACGACAGCTAAAAAAACGGAAACAACCGCTGCACCTGAAAGCTGATCGCCAAGACCAGGGGTAATCAGCTTTTTGGTCAATGGCATGCGCGTAAAAAAGCTATGACAGTTTTAAATTTTATCGTGACTTCCGTGTGTTCCGTGGATGACTATGTTTTTACCAGACCGATTCACGCATGTAGATCAGGCGGGGATTGCCTTTGAAGATGCCGAAGGTGGCTTTAGCGGTGGGGTTTGTTTGTGTACCGTCATTATTCCAGTCAAACTGAAGCCACGAAAAGCCGGCAGCATCAAGGTCGTACTCGAACAAGAGGCCCCCGTCATTACCCTCTCCTGGCGCGCTCAGGCTTAAATTACTTCCAAAGCCATCAACTAATGTTCCAGCTCCTGACACTATTGTGTCACCCGCAGAAAGAGGCGCAATGTAGTTATCAAGCAGCCCATAGTTGCTGGTGTATGGAGTGCAGTTGTCATCACTATTCGGAACAAAAACACTACCATTGAAATATTCGGTTCGCGCCGGAATTATTAAATCCATGGTTTCCGGCCCGTAAGCGTTGTCGAGAACCATACGACCGAAACGTTGTTGTGTACCCCCAATATGACTGATGGTGTACCCCTGACAGGTTCCATCATCGTCGGCATCGTAGCATACGCCGTCGTTGTCAGTGAGATCAGCAATGGTCAAATTGAGGTTCACCAAGGTGTCAAAAGGCTCAATTGCCGTAGTCGGTTTCTGATAGGTTAACCGTTCATCACTTATTTCGACTGTGCCGATGCCATCGTAATCATTATTCCCTGAAAGATTCTCCGTACCAGCTGTCGTGAGAGTGACGGTAACAGCTTCTGATCCTGCATGGCTATAATTGCGCCCGATCAAATCCCCGGGATATTTCCAGAAAGATCCACCGTAGTTTTCCACCACATTACCGCCGACGCCCCTTGCGGTAACCGTTAGTATCGGGTTGTCTAAAAATCCGAATTCCTGGCCTATATAGGTAAAGATATCGCAAGAATGTTCAAATTGTGGCGTGTTGTCAGCAACAGTGAATCGATCCGGAATAAAACGACCGATATAGGGTGAACAAATTTGCACGTTTTCGCCGAAAAATGCGTTCATGCCATCGGCCTGGAGTTGAACGATACCCACTTCACTGTAAGAAACATTATTAGCAGTGACCTCATTTTCCCCGACTACAAAGGCGACATTGCCATCACCATAGCTGACATCAGGATTGAAACCACCAGCCGGCAGCGCGAGATCGGCAGCGGGTTGACCGATAATCCAGGCGGATACACGAGCATAGTTTCCGGGATCTGTCAGACTTGTATCGCCACATAGGTCCCAGAGACCATCGTTATCGCCATCTCGCCCTGCAGTCCAGCGTAAACTTTTAAAGGTTAGAGGGAAATTTTCTCCCGCCCTTTTAAAGACGTCACCGGCGTCGCTTTGGGCCTGGGGATTGCCGGTAGCATCGACATAGATTGCTAACGGGCGGACAACGAACGGATTGCTGGTGTCGGTGGCCGGGATGGTCTCGCCGGTAGGATCGCCAGCGGCGTCGACAACCGGATTTCCATCGTCGTCGACAACCGGGATCTCCAGATCCACCTGCAGACTGTACCGACCGGCATCCGCCGAAACAAAGTGGAACGGTGCCGTTCCGTTGCCGTCAAACGCGAGCGACACGGTCTCTCCACTGCCGGCGGCAGTCAGGTCCACACCGGAAGCGCCGGTAACGATAAGGGTATTGTCATTTAACCCTTCTGTTGATGACGGCACCAGGTACCGGAACACGGCATCGATGGTTTCGTTGCCAACGGCAGCGACACAAGCCCCGGTCTGATCATCGGTCCGCACCACCCTGATCCTCTGCTGCAGCGCTGGACCTGGCGGTGACACATTAGACGGCTTACCGGCGATCTGCACATCGATGGCACTCTCGGGATCGGCGTCGCTGTCGTCACCGTCGATCAACACCCCAACGTCTGTGAAGACCATTTCGCAAGCAGGGCCTCCACTGCTATTGACACATTCAATACCTTCCTCAGCTGACGGCGAGGTCGCCTCCGCACCAAGGATTACTGTGCCCTCCGTTGTATGACGCAGTTCGACTGT
>JAWLDI010000099.1:0-8776 GCA_041686715.1 Pelovirga sp. | reverse complement strand
GAAGTGGGAGGCAGCCCCGAAAAGTTCGGGATATCACTGGAGGAATTTCATACCTTTAACCGAACACGTGGCAGATTCTGGCCTCACTCTCTGAATGCTTCAACGACACACGATACCAAGCGCAGCGAAGATGTGAGGTCCCGTTTGAACGTGCTTTCTGAGATTCCCCAGGAATGGGGGCGTCAGGTCAGGAACTGGAGCCGTATTAATCGAAGCCTGAAAAGTACAATCAAACGTCATAAAGCCCCAGATAAAAACGATGAATATTTTCTTTACCAAACCCTGGTCGGCGCTTTTCCATGCGAGAACGAGAGTGATCCCGACTTTTTACCCAGAATCAGAGACTATATGGTCAAGGCGGTTCGCGAGGCCAAAGTCCATACGGCGTGGATCAAGCCGGATGAAGGTTACGAAGAAGCCGTTCTCTCTTTTATCGACAAGGTTCTGGCAGGGGATGAGGACAATGCGTTCCTGCGGGAGTTTCTCCCTTTTCAGCGCAAAGTGGCTCATTTCGGGATGCTTAACTCCCTGACTGCGACGTTGATCAAAATGACCGCTCCAGGCGTTCCGGACTTTTATCAGGGTACAGAATACTGGGATTTCAGTTTGGTTGATCCGGATAATCGCCGGCCAATCGATTATGCGCGACGTAAATCCTCGTTGCGGGACATCCGCACACGATCTGTAAGTGATTTGTCCGGATTGATCACTGATTTGCTCACCACCATGGAAGATGGACGCATCAAGCAGTTTATTATTTATCAGGTGCTCAGTTTTCGTCATCGCAGCTCTTTGCTGTTTCAGGACGGGGATTATCTGCCCCTGGAGGTAAGCGGGCCGGGCAAAGAGCACGTGATAGCCTATGCTCGCAGACTGAATAACAGCTACGCGATCACGGTGGCACCACGGCACCTTGCCGGGTGGTTGCCGGAAGGTACTAAGCTACCTATGGGTAAGGCTGTGTGGCAGCAGACCTATCTGGGCCTGCCGGTATCTGGTCAGTTCGGCTGGCAGGATATACTCAGCGGGACATGTCTGCCAGGAGAGGCGAAAATAGCGATTGGCACTATTCTGCAAAAATTCCCTGTGAGTCTCCTGCTGAATACCGGGCATTGACCTGATTGTTCGTGATCTCACCCCAATAAAGAGCAAAAAGTGTTTTTGTCTACTGAGGGCTCAAGTCGATGGGAAACGCGCGTTTCAGTTAAAAAAAACGACAATCTTGGCCAGCCTCTTTCGTCCACGTGAGAATTGCATGACAAACACATCTGAACAAAAACCTCAACAGATTCAGTCCCCCTGGTCACTTTCCTCGCTGGTCGGGGCACCGCTGCCACTGCTGCCGCTGCAGATCCTCTATATCAATCTGATCGGCGATGTTTTCCCTGCCCTGGCGCTGGGAATGGGGGAGGCGCGGTCACAAATTATGCAGGCGCCACCGCGTAGTCCAGAAGAGTCGGTGCTGACGCGTCGCCATTGGCTGGGAATCGGCGGCCATACACTGGTGTTCTCAATCGCCGTACTGGGGGCTTTTGCCGTGGCACTGGTTTTCTGGGAAATTCCCCCCGAACGTGCCGTTACAGTCTCGTTCTCGTCTCTGGTGCTGGCGCGGCTGTGGCATGTCTTTAACATGCGCGATCCTGCCAGCCCCCTGTTGCGTAACGAGATCACCAGCAACCCTCATATCTGGGGTGCGATCGGAATCGGTCTGGGGTTGTTGCTGTCAGCTATTTATCTGCCAGTCCTCTCAAACATTCTGGGCCTGGTTGTTCCAAGCCAACGAGAATGGGTGTTAATCCTTGCTGCCAGCCTGGTTCCTCTGGCAGTCGGACAGATAGTAAAATGGAGATGCTGAATATCCGCAATGGAATCTCTCCCGCAGAAGACGAAATTGCCGGTTCATTTTGTTTGACCAGTGGCTGATGATTGTCTTCTGCGGATTATTCGTTAGAATAAAAAACAGGTATTTCAACATCAAGAACTTCCAGAGGAATAAGGAAAGCCATGGAAAACAGGGAATTCAAAGCCAGATGGCATCAGTTGCGCGGACTGCTGAAGGGACTCTGGGGTGAACTCAGTGGCAATGATATCGATTTTATTGATGGCCAGCGAGAACGGCTCGTCGGGAAACTTCAAGAGAGATATGGCATAAGCGAAAAGGAAGCGCAGCGTAAAGTTGATGAGCTTTCCGACCACCTGTAAGTCAAACCATGACGATTGCAGCCGAAAGAATGCGGTAACAGATATTATTGCCGGGGAAAACGCCAGTGATCATCTCTTGTGAGCTGCCGCCAACTAATGAAATGCAAGGGCAGTCAATCCATGAGTACAGGCCCCCGCCAAGGCTGCCAGAGGAGGAGCATATGCCATATCATTCACTCAAGGAATTGCCTGAGTCGGTCAGACAGGCTTTACCGAAACAGGCCCAGGAGATCTACCTGGCGGCTTTTAATAATGCCTGGGATCAATACAAGGATGATGAACAGAGAAGGGGAGATGCTTCACGTGAAGAGGTAGCGCATAAGGTTGCCTGGTCGGCAGTAAAACAAAAATATGAGAAGCATGAGCAGACGTGGCAACGAAAACAATGACATAGTGTTGAAAACGGGTCCTGACAACTGGTCGATATGAGCAATTCGAGTCCAGCAACGTGCAGTTGGGAGGTTGTCTAAGATGTCTTTACGTCTGGTGAGTTACAATATCCATCGTTGTTATGGAAGCGCCGGATTTTATGATCCTGAGAGTATCAAGACAGTTCTTGATACCCTTGACGGACACGTGATCGCCCTGCAGGAGGTTGAACTGTTACATCGTGATCCTGGCCTGCTTGATTTTCTCTGTGCCGGAAAATCCTGGCAGGCCCTGCAGGGGGTCACCATGAGCCGCACCAGTGGTCATTACGGTAATGCCCTGTTGACTTCTCTGCCGGTACTTTCTGTCGAACGTCACGATCTCAGTGTCAGCGGTAGAGAACCACGTGGTGCCCTGCATGTTGTTTTTGATGATCACGGGAAAAAATTAGAGGTGATGGCAACCCACCTGGGATTACGTCCGGCCGAACGGCGTGCCCAGATTCATGCATTGCTGCAACGTCTACAGGCCTCATCGGGTGAACATACCAAGGTGCTGCTTGGTGATCTTAACGAATGGTTTGTCTGGGGGAGACCTCTGCGGTGGCTGCATCGGTATTTTGCCGCAACACCTGCTCCATCTACATTTCCTGCTCGCTGGCCCTTATTGCCCCTCGACCGAATCTGGGTCCGGCCGCGTGAAAAACTGGTGCGCTTGAGCGTGCCGCGCAGTTCGTTGATGCGCAGGGCATCCGATCATTTGCCGCTGGTTGCTGATTTGTGCGATTGACTGGTATCACTTCGGATTTCCATAGGAACATGGTAACGTCTCCGGCTTCGAACAGGGAAATGGGGTCAGTGAAGTTGATATATAAATAACTGCTGATAGACTTCCCGGATAACAGGAGGTTTGAGGCATTACATGGATAACGGTCCATCCAGAGTCGCCAACATTCGCAGTAAGTCGCCTATATTGGCCATTATCGCCAGTGTCCTATTCGTTACCCTGCTGCTGGCGCTGATGATCTATTTTGATGCCCATGAACAATTGCTGTACTTACTGCGTTGGGTAGATACCAGGGGGGCGTGGGCGGCCCTGCTGTTTGTGTCGATCATGGCAGCTGTCGTTGTACTGTTATTGCCGGGGGTGCTGTTAACCACCGGTGCGGGCCTGGTTTTCGGTGTTATTGAAGGTTCTGTTTATGTTGTTGTCGGGACAACCCTCGGTGCAACGATAGCGTTTTTAATGGCGCGCTACCTGTTCGGCCAACATGCTCGATCTTTTGTCCTGTCCCGTGCCAGATTAAAGCTGTTAAGCGAGGAACTGACGCCGCAAGGCTGGAAGATCGTCTTGCTGACTCGCTTGATCCCTTTTTTCCCGAGCAAGCTCTCCAACTATTTTTTCGGCTTGACGTCTTTCTCTTTGCCCGGATTTGTCGGTGGTTCCCTGATCGGTTTTATCCCTTTTTCTATTCATAATGTTTATCTTGGATCCATTGCTGTTGATATCAGTGCTCTGGCAGCGGGCGATCTGGAGCGTTCGCCTCTGGGATGGTTTGTGTATGCGGCGGGCTTTCTGGTGACAGTCATTGCTGTTCTCTATTTCAACTCCCTCGCTCGCCGGGTGTTGAAAAGATATATGAGTGATCATGATAGTGAAAAGGAGGTATAATGAGGTGGCTCAAGTGGTTGCCCTGGCGATTTTTTATTCGCCGGATTGCCCGTAGCAAGGGGTTCCTCGATCCCATCGCGCTGATGGCTCGGCTACACAGTTTCGCTCAGCCGTCGGAGGTTGCCGAACCTATCGAGTTATTGCGTGCCGGAGTTGTGTTTCATGCCCGTGGCCTGATTAACAGCCGGGTGATTCAACACAACCTCGACTGGGTATGGCCTTACTGGATTGAGCGTCAGTTCGATCCGGAGAATGTCTCATTCATCCCGCGGGCTTTTTCCCTGACCCATATCAACCTGACCCATCGCAACTGGACAGCTGTCGGTTACCCCGATTGCGCGGAGTTGCCGATCGTCGATCCCCGCGGTCTGCTGACTCCCTTCCTTGATGGTTGGTCCATCGATGGCTGGCTGATCACAGAAGATGGACGAACCCTGTTACCGTCAAGTGCCGAGAAATGTCAACAGCAGCAGGATCTTGAGCCCGACGTTAGCGTTACCACGGCCACCGAAACATCAGGGTTAAAGTTGACCAGCAGCGCCTGGGTCCAGCTTGAAGGGGGGGTGCCGGTGTGCAAGCTGCGCTTACAGGCCTGCACTGACAGTGATGGCTGGCTGATCGTGGCCTTGCGTCCGTATAACCCCGAAGGAATCAGCTTTATCCACGAAATCAGTCTGACGGATGAGCGCACCGCCTGGGTGATCGATCAGGATCAGCGGGTCACGTTCAGCAGAGCTGCCGGCCATCATCAGGTTTCCGACTATCACAAAGGTGATGTCTTCATTCATCTGCGCGATCGCATTGAACAAAACACTGGTCGCTGTGACGTTGGTATGGCAACAGCGGCGGCCCTGTTCCCGGTTACAGCAGATGATAAAGGGGAGGTCACGGTGAGCATAGCGCTGTCGTCTGCGACCCCGGCAACCACGCCGCTCGTTGCTGATGCCTGGCACCAGGAACGCCAGGGATTATGCAAGCTCGATTGTCCGGAACCGCGTTATCAGTTTCTCTACGATGCTGCAATCACCTCGCTGATTCTGCATTCGCCGGATGATGTTTATCCCGGCCCTTTTACCTACAAACGTTTCTGGTTCCGCGATTCAGCTTTTATTATTCATGCGCTCCTCTGCGTCGGCCTGACCAGCCGTGCCGAACGGGCTTTGGCACGCTTTCCTGAGCGGCAGACAGTACTCGGATATTTCCGGTCCCAGGATGGCGAATGGGATTCAAACGGGCAGGTGTTGTGGATACTCCACCGCTTTTTTGAGCTGACCGGGCAGCCATTTGACCAGAACTGGCAGGGGGCGATCCAGAGAGGGGCCCGCTGGATTATGCGCAAGCGACTCAGTGACGATCTGAATGCCCCCCATGCCGGACTGTTGCCGGCCGGATTCAGTGCAGAACATCTGGGCCTTAATGACTATTATTATTGGGATGACTTCTGGGGAATCGCCGGCCTGCGCGCGGCTGCGGTCATGTTCCGGGAAGTGGACCCCGATCATGCCCAGCAGTTTACTAAAGATGCCGAGGCCTTTACGGCAGCAGTGGAACACAGTCTGGCTGACTGTGAAAAGCGCCTCAGGCGTCCGGCCATGCCGGCCTCCCCCTATCGACGTCTGGATGCGGGAGCCATTGGTTCTCTGGCCAGTGGCTATCCAACCCAGCTCTGTTCAGCGGATGACCCTCGTCTGCTCGACTGTGTTGAGTTTCTGCTTGAGCGTTGTTTTCTTCAAGGGGCTTTTAACCAGGACATGATACACTCCGGACTGAATGCCTACCTGACTCTGCATGTGGCACAAATTTTGTTGCGTGCCGGCGATCCCCGCTATCTTGAACTGATGGATGCTGTTGCAGCACTGGCAACCGAGACCGGTCAGTGGCCTGAAGCGATTCACCCACATACCGGTGGGGGTTGCATGGGTGATGGTCATCATGTCTGGGCCGCAGCTGAATGGATTCTGATGGTGCGTAATTGCTTTATCCGCGAAGAAGGGGAGCGGCTGATATTGGGGGCCGGTGTGCCTGAACGGTGGTTTGCTCATAATAAGCCGATCCATTTCGGGCCTGCGCCGACAAGCTTCGGCGCGGTATCAGTGAGTATTACGCCGGATTCCGGCAATTCCGTGCAGGTCAAATGGCAGGGGAACTGGCATCACAGTGAACCCCCGATTGAAATTCGTCTGGCCGGTTACGAGACAACATCTGCTGCCACCGGGAGCGGATCGGTTATTTTAGGCAGAAAGGAAAACTGACACATGAACATTCTTATTCTCACCAATACCTTTACTCCACATGTTGGCGGTGTTGCACGCTCGGTAGAGGCCTTTGTCGCAGAATACCGTCAGCGTGGCCATCGAGTGCTGGTTGTGGCACCTGAATTTCCTGATATGCCACAAAACGAAACCGATGTCGTGCGAATCAGTGCCATCCAGCAGTTTAATGCCAGTGATTTTTCCGTCGCGCTGCCGATTCACCCCCATCTGAGTAAGGCGATAGATGATTTTCAACCTGACATTGTTCACTCCCAACACCCTTTTCTATTGGGCCTCACCGCGCTGCGACTGGCACGCCATCGTGGGCTGCCGCTGGTGTTTACTCACCACACCCTGTATGAACAATATACTCACTATGCGCCGGGGGATTCTCCAGCGCTGAAACGCTTTGTCATTGAGCTGGCCACCCGTTACGCCAATCTCTCCCGACAGGTTTTTGCTCCCAGCGAAAGTATCCGCGATCTGTTGCTGGAACGTGGCGTCACCTCGCCTGTCACCGTTGTGCCGACCGGTGTCCAATTGAACAATTTTGCCAGCGGCGACGGTGCCACATTTCGCAACCAGCTGAAAATTCCCCAAGATGCCTGTGTTGTTGGTCATCTGGGACGTCTGGCACCGGAAAAGAACCTGGAATTTCTGGCCCGGGCGGTTGCTGATTTTGTCAGTCATAACCAGCTTGCGCATTTTTTGATAGTCGGAACCGGTCCTTCCGAAGATGCTATTACCGATATTTTCAGCCAGCTGGGTTTGTCATCTCGGCTGCATTTCGCTGGTGTTCTGCAGCAACAAGAGTTAACTGACGCCCTGCAAGCTATGGATATGTTTGCCTTTGCCTCCTTCAGTGAGACCCAGGGCATGGTCCTGACCGAGGCCATGGCTGCCGGATTGCCGGTGGTTGCACTCAACGCTCCGGGTGTGCGTGAGGTAGTAACAGACAAAGTTAATGGCCGGCTGCTGGACGACACCTCAGTAACAGCCTTCAGCGCTGCCTTGCAGTGGATTAAGGAAAAATCTGAGCGGCACCGGGAGGATCTCAAACAGGCAGCTCTGGCCACTGCTGAAGAGTTTTCCATGTCGCGTTCAGCAGATAAGGCCCTGGACTGTTACGCGACCATCACCGGCAATCCACAGCATGCAACAGATGCCGACGAAGGGGCGCTGGATGAGGTTTTGAGCTTTATCAAAACCGAGTGGGATATCCTGAAAACTTATGCCGGAGCAGGTGATGCTGCCATTGACTCCCATCTTTTTGCTGAAAAAAACTGATATGACAACACGAGTGAAACGTTTGTTTAAAGGTGTCCGCCGCAGTTTCAGCCGGAGTGTCCTGCTGGCGCGTCTTTTACGACTTAAAGCCTCGGAAGGTCCTCCGACACGCTCCGGGCTGATCATGATTCAGATCGACGGACTCTCGCAAAGCCAGCTTGAAAAAGCCTTGGACCGGGGTGAAATGCCCTTTTTACAGCGCTTGATCGAGCGCCATCAATATCAGCTTCATGACCACTATTCAGGGTTGCCATCGACCACCCCGGCCGTTCAGTCCGAGCTTTTTTATGGTGTCAAGGGGGCGGTGCCGGCCTTTTCTTTCAGGGATCATGAATCAGGCAATATTGTCCGCATGTATGAACCGGAAGCGGCGGCAAAGCTCGAAAAACGCCATACCGACACCGGCAACAAGGTCCTCCTTAAGGACGGTAGTGCCTATTCTGACAACTTTAGTGGTGGTGCCGCAGAACCTCACTTCTGCCCTTCGTCGATGGGCTGGGGCTCGGCCCTGAGCGTGGCAAACCCCCTGGTGCTGCTGGCCTTTTTGTTGTCCAATTTTTACAGTTTTCTCAGGGTTGCCGTGTTGCTGCCGTTGGAGTTGGGTCTGGCATTGCGCGATTTTACCCGCGGCATGGTTCGCGGTCAGGATTTCATCAAAGAGTTGAAGTTTATTCCGACACGGATCGGCATCTGTATCCTGTTACGTGAACTCTGTGTGATTGGGGCCAAGATCGATATCAGCCGCGGTTTGCCGGTCGTCCATATTAATTTTCTCGGTTACGATGAACAGGCCCACCGTCGGGGTCCTGATTCTCTCTTCGCCCACTGGACGCTCAAAGGAATTGACGATGCTGTTGCCCGTTTATGGCGAGCTGCCAGGCGTGCACCCTGGCGAAATTACGAACTCTGGGTTTATTCTGATCACGGACAGGTCAGAGTCCGCCCCTATCATCAGGTTCAGGGATATACACTGGAGCAGGCCGTCAAGATGACTT
>JAWLDI010000098.1:0-8993 GCA_041686715.1 Pelovirga sp. | reverse complement strand
TCGCGGATAGCCTCAAGCAGATTCTGGCCGGTACGGGCACTGACCAGCTCATCATTAATGGTCAGGGTGATAACCGACATCAGCATCCCTCCTTAAAAACAGCCAATTGTTCGGCATGTTCCGGCAGTTTAAGTAATGGAATCTGGTCAAGACGGCAGACTCCGGCCGGACACTGATTGGTGCGGATATGGGCAAGGTACTCTTCGCGGAAATAGTGCAGGGTGTTAAGTACCGGGTTCGGTGCCGTCGTTCCCAGGCCGCATAGACTGGTTTCCTGCACCAGGTGGCAGAGGTCTTCGAGGGTCTGTAAATCTTCATCCATCGCACTGCCGTTGGTAATGCGCTGGAGCAGTTCAAACATCTCAACTGTTCCAACCCGGCACGGCACACACTTGCCGCAACTTTCATCCATACAGAATTCCATGAAGAACTTTGCTACATCCGGCATGCAACTGGTCTCGTTCATAACAATGAGACCACCGGATCCCATAATTGACCCTAAAGCCTGCAAGCTCTCATAATCCACCGGTGTATCGAGATGTCGCGCCGGGATACATCCACCACTGGGACCGCCGGTCTGGGCGGCCTTGAAGGTGCCGCCGGCAGGGATACCGCCACCAATTTCAAAAACAATGTCACGCAGGCTGGTCCCCATCTGTACCTCAATCAACCCGGAATTGACCACCTCACCACACAGAGCAAAGACCTTGGTGCCCTTGCTCTTTTCGGTTCCGAAGCCGGCAAACCATGCTGCACCCTGGCGCATGATCGGGGCAATATTGGCAAAGGTCTCAACATTATTGATCAGGGTCGGAAAACCCCACAATCCTCGTTGGGCGGGATAGGGTGGTCGCGGCACCGGCTGCCCGCGGCGCCCCATGATCGAGGTCATCAGCGCCGTCTCTTCACCACAGACAAAGGCGCCGGCGCCGACACGCAGATCAACACGAAAGTTAAAGCTGCTGTCAAGCACCCGGCTGCCGAGCAGGCCGCGCCGCTCAGCATCCTTGATTGCTTTAGCCAGGCGCGCTGCCGCCAGCGGGTATTCTCCACGCACGTAGATATAGCCCTGCTCAGCCCCGACCGCATAACCGGCGATAGCCATTCCTTCAAGAACCCGGTGGGGATCCGATTCCATGATCGTCCTGTCCATGTAGGCTCCCGGATCCCCCTCGTCGCCATTGGCGACGACGAACTTGCGCTCCGCCTGGGCCTTGCGCACCAGTTCCCACTTGACACCGGTCGGATAACCGCCGCCGCCACGACCACGTAAGCCACTGCGCGTGATCTCGCTGCACACCTGTTCCGGTGTCATTTCATGCAGCACATGAGCGAGGGAGTGATAGGCACCACGGGCGATACTGTGAACAATCTGCTCGGGGTCAACCCGACCGTTATTCTCCAGAGCAATCAGGGTCTGGCGGGAGAAAAAAGAAAAATCAGCCGGCAGTGGCTCAACGGATGACGTATGGGCACCCAGAAAGGAACTGATAATATGTTGTGCCGATTCCGGGGTTACCTTTTCGAAAACCTTCTCGGAACCATCCCCGGCCACCACCCGCAACAGCGGTCCACGGCTGCATGGTCCCATACAGCCGGTGGTGACGACCTCCAACTCCGGCCGCTGTTCTTCATCCAGTTCGCAGAGCAGCTTGTCCAGAGAGGCTTTCACCTGATCAGCTCCGGCGGAAAGGCAGGGGGTACTGTAACAGAGGAACAGTCGCAGATTCAGTTGCTGCTGGCGCTGCTGCTCTTCTTCGGCGAGATGTTGCAGATCGGCTGAATTCATGATGTTTCCTCGCTGACAACGCAGCAGGTAGCGGCTTTTTCTTTGATAGCCGCCACCGTACTGTCGGCTGTTTGCTTTCCGAGAACCTCACCGTCGAGGGTTAACATGGGCGCCAGGCTGCAGTTGCCCAGGCAACGGGCGCTGACCAGGGTCAAGCTGTTGTCTGCGGTGGTTGTCCCGGCCTTCATGTCAAACTCCTGTTCAATCCGCGCGACAATATCTCCGGCGCCCTTGACATAACAGGCGGTTCCCATGCAGACAACACAGACATGATCTCCCTGGGGCTCGAGGGTAAAGAAGTTATAAAAGGTGGCCACACCGTACACCCAGCTGGGCGGCAGCTTGAGCTGAATTGATACGTAGTCGAGAATCTCTTCGTCAAGATGGCCGAAGGTTTCCTGTGCTGCGTGCAGAACCTCGATCAGGGCTTCCTGCTGATATTGGCTTTTTTTCAGGGATTTATCGAGTAACTGAAGCTTGAGTTCGTGAGGACTTTTCTCGTTGGAGGCAGGTTCGTTCGACGGCATTTTAGTCATGAGATCTCCCGCGAAACAGCATCATAACAGATCATCTACAGGACGAAGTTAACTTTCACCAGTTTATATGATAGGGAGAAATTCTCAATAGTTTTCGGGAAACAATCGCCAGAGCAACAGAGCTGGGACCTCAGCTGTGAGATTTGAAATCTGAAATGAACCGTCGGTGGTATCAGACGGCTAACGCGCCGCCTTTTCGTCGATACCGGAAACTCCAAAGCGGCGGCGCAGCTCGGCATAGATTTTTTCCGGTGGCAGCTCATAATAGCCAAGCAGCACCAGCAGATGGAACATCAGATCAGCTGCCTCATAAACGACTTCATCGGCATTGCCCCCCTTACCGGCAACCGCTGTTTCGGTTGCCTCTTCACCGATTTTAGCGAGAATCTTGTCAAGGCCCTTGTCATACAGGGATTTAACGTAAGACTTTTCCCCGGCACCGAGCTGCTTGCGCTCAAGAATAATCTGATAGACCGCATCCAGGATGTCGGGGTTGGTCGGTTTTTGTTCAGAACTCATGTGATACCTGCTTTCATCAGAAGCGAACCGCGACGCCATGCTCGCGCAGATAGTCTTTACACTCGGCAATGGTATATTCCTTGAAATGAAAAATTGAGGCGGCAAGGGCCGCACTGGCTCCGCCTTCAACAAAACCGGCGCGGATATGTTCAAGATTGCCGACACCACCGGAAGCGATCACCGGAATATGGACCGCGTCAGCAATGGTACGGGTCAGGGCGATATCGTATCCCTGCTTGGTGCCATCGCAGTCCATGGAGGTCAACAGAATTTCTCCACAGCCGCATTCTTCCATCTGCACCGCCCAGGCAACAGCATCAAGACCCGTGGGATTGCGGCCACCGTGGGTATAAACCTCCCAGGCCAAGGGGTTGGACTCAGGCACCCGGCGCGCATCAATAGCGACTACAATGCACTGACTGCCAAACCGCTGCGCGGCTTCGCGCACCAGTTCAGGGCTGTGAACCGCCGCGGTATTGATGGATACCTTGTCAGCCCCGGCATTGAGCAGGTTACGGATATCGGCAATTTCGCGCACCCCACCGCCGACCGTCAGGGGCATGAACACCCGTTCAGCAGTACGAGCGACAACATCAAGGATGATACCGCGGTTATCACTGCTGGCAGTGATATCGAGAAAAGTCAGTTCATCGGCCCCCTGGGCACAATAGGCCTCAGCCGCCTCAACCGGATCGCCGGCATCACGCAGATCGACAAAATTAACACCTTTGACGACGCGACCATCTTTCACATCGAGGCAGGGAATAATCCGTTTGGCCAGCATCAGACTAATCCTTTGGTCAAGGCCACAGCCGCGCGCAAATCAAGGGCGCCGGTATAGATCGCCTTGCCGGTAATCACGCCACCGACGCCGGCCGTTTCGATGGCCAGCAGGTTGCGGATATCAGCCAGGGAGGAAACCCCGCCCGAAGCTATCACCGGAATACTGATGGATTCGGCCAGGGCTTTGGTTGCTTCGATATTCGGTCCCTGCATCATGCCGTCACGGGCGATGTCGGTGTAGATAATGGCGGCAACCCCGAACCCTTCCATCTCGGCAGCCAGTTCGCTGGCTTTTTTTTCGGTTACATCGGCCCAGCCACGGATAGCGACCAGCCCGTCTTTGGCATCGATACCGACAACAATCCGCCCCGGGAACAAACGACACGCCTCTTGCACCAGGCCCGGGTTTTCCTTGGCGACGGTACCCAGAATCACCCGCTCGATCCCCAGATCAAGGTAGGCTTCGATGGTCGCCAGATCGCGGATACCGCCGCCGAGTTCAGCCGGGATAGCGATGGCTGCAACGATCGCCTTGATCGCCTCACGGTTTTTCGGCACCCCGGCAAAGGCCCCGTCAAGGTCAACAATATGCAGGTACTCCCCGCCCTGTTCCTGCCAGATGCGCGCCTGGGCGGCCGGGTCATCATGATAGACCGTATCCTTGTTCATCAGACCCTGTTCAAGACGTACACAGTGCCCGTCTTTCAAGTCGATTGCCGGTAGAATAATCACTACAAGTCTCCAAAATTACGAAAAATCTTAAGGCCCAGCTCCTGACTTTTTTCCGGATGGAACTGGGTTGCCATGATGTTGTTACGCCACAGGGACGCACAGAATTCGATATCGCCATAGCGACAGTTTGCAGCAACATCCTGCTGATCTGCAGCGGCACAGTAGTAGGAGTGGACAAAATAAACGTAACTGCCGTCAGCAATCCCCTTGAACAGGGGTGAGGGTTTGCGCAGTTCCAGGGTATTCCATCCCATGTGCGGCACCTTGAGGCGCTCCCCCTGTTCGACCATGTCAGCGGGAAAGCGCACCACCCGCCCGGGAATCAACCCCAGCCCCTGGTGGCAACCAAACTCGTCACTCTCGTCAAACAGCATCTGCATCCCGACACAGATACCGAGCAGCGGCTTGCCAGTGTCGATATGTTCCAGCAACGGCGACACAAAACCACCCTGACGCAGGTTGTCGATACAATCACGAAAGGCCCCGACACCGGGCAGTACGACCTTGTCGGCGCTGATGATATCCTGCGGATCAGAACTGATCCGCGCCTTCAACCCGAGGCATTCAAAGGCATTGGCAACACTGCGCAGATTGCCCATTTCATAGTCGATAATGTTAATCATTCAAGAGAGCCTTTGGTCGACAAAACCCCTTCGATGCGTGGGTCAATACTGGTTGCTTCATCCAATGCCCGCCCGAACGCTTTGAAAATCCCCTCAATGATATGATGCAGGTTGTCACCGTAAGCCAGGTTCACATGGATGTTGGCGCCGGAGTGGTTACAGAACGCAACAAAAAATTCCTCGACCAGTTCAGTATCAAATTCACCGACTTTCGCCTTAGGAAGGTCAACATGAAATACCAGAAAGGGCCGCCCGGAAAAATCGATCACCACCGACGCCAGGGCCTCATGCATCGGCATGGTCGCCCGTCCGAAACGCCGCACCCCGGCTTTGTCACCGAGCGCTTTCCTGAATGCTTCTCCGAGGACAATACCCATATCTTCCACTGTGTGATGAGCATCAATCTCGATGTCACCACTGGCCTTGACGTTCAGGTCAAAAAAACCGTGACGGGCCACGGCGCTGAGCATGTGATTGAAAAAAGGTACCGGGCTGTCGATGACGTGCTGACCGCTGCCGTCCAGGTTCAGTTCGAGGTTGATGGACGTTTCTTTGGTGGCACGCGTAATCGCGGCTGATCTGGTCATAATATCCTCTTTTTGAAGTACAATTTTTTATCACAGACCCTGAAATAGTTAACATCAACCCTGTAACCGCAACGACACCGACCGTCCATGTGCTTCCAACCCTTCCAATTCTGCCAGATGGACAACCTCTTTACCCAAGCGCTTCAGACCGTCGGCAGAAAAGGAGATAATACTCGATTTCTTGACAAAATCCTCCACCGACAGGGGGGAGAAGAAGCGTGCGGTGCCGCCGGTTGGCAGGGTATGATTCGGCCCGGCCAGATAGTCGCCGGCAGCCTCCGGGGTGTGGTGGCCCATAAAAATGGCTCCGGCATGACGAATTCGGGAGAGTATCGCAAACGGATCGGCCACTGCCAGTTCCAGGTGTTCGGGAGCAATGCGGTTGGAAAACTCAATAGCTTCATCCAGATCAGCGGCGACGATGATTGCACCGTAATCGTTGATCGATTTTCGGGCAATGCTCTCACGCTGCAACTGCTGCAGTTGCTGTTCCACTTCCTGCTGTACCGCCAGTGCCATCTGCTCACAATGGGTAACCAGCACGGCCGAGGCCAACTCATCGTGCTCCGCCTGCGACAGCAGATCAGCAGCGATGTGGGCAGCAGCGCCACTGCCGTCATTGATTATCAGGATTTCACTCGGACCGGCAATCATATCGATGCCGACCTGGCCGAAAACCTGTTTTTTGGCCGTCGCCACATAGATATTGCCCGGCCCGGTGATCTTATCAACCCGCGGCACACTGGCGGTTCCATAAGCCAGCGCCGCTACCGCCTGAGCACCACCGACCTTGAAGATCCGGTCGACCCCGGCAATGGATGCGGCGGCCAGCACATAGGGATTGGCCTCACCTCCAGGCATCGGTACCGTCATGATAATTTCAGCAACTCCAGCCACCCTGGCGGGTACGGCATTCATCAGCACCGATGAGGGATAGGCCGCTTTGCCGCCGGGCACATAGATACCGACGCGATCAAGGGGAGTAACCATCTGGCCAAGGAGCACATCATCTTCTTCGGTTGACAGCCAGGTCTGCTGTTTCTGTTTCTGGTGGTAAGCGGCAATTCGCTGCGCCGCCAGTTCGAGCACTTCCAGCGAACGGGCATCAATGGACTTTCTGGCAGCGACGATTTCTGCTGCCGTCACCTCAACGTTTGCAGCGCTTAGTTGCAGCCGGTCAAAGCGGGCCGTCAGTTCAAAAACGGCCTCGTCTCCACGCTGGCGGACAGCAGTGATAATTTCTTTGACCGTCTCTTCAATACCGGCAGGTATCTCCTCGGCACGTTCTTCAATGCGCCGGAAACACTCGTCAAAACCGCTGTCGTTGAATCTCAACAAGGGGATCATTCCATTCTCCGTAGCTTGTGTTCAGGCTGAAGTGCCAGATGAACACACTGCAGTTTCCGAGCGGAAACGAGCTATTGCGATATCCTCACCTCATCATCAATCACTTTTTCCAGCCCGTCAATAATTGCGCTGATCCGCTCATGCTTGGTTTTCAAACTGGCCCGGTTGACGATCAGACGGCTGGTGATTTCAGCAATGGTTTCCACCTCCACCATGTTATTGGCCTTAAGGGTGCCGCCGGTAGAAACCAGGTCGACGATGCGCTCGGACAAACCAACCAGGGGAGCCAGTTCAATGGAGCCATAGAGCTTGATCAGTTCTACCTGAATACCCCGAGCGGCAAAGTAGCGCTCGGTAATATTGGGATACTTGGTCGCCACGCGGATATTGGACCAGTTCAACGGGTTATCGGAATTCTCCAACCCCCTGGGCTCGGCTACAACCAGACGGCAATAACCGAACTTGAGATCAAGGGGCTCATAGAGTTTTTTGCCCTGCTCCAGCAGGGTGTCTTTACCCACCACACCCAGATCAGCGCAACCGTATTCCACATAGGTCGGCACATCAGTGGCCCGTACCGCCATGAAGCGCAATTTCAGCTCAGAATTTTCAAACACCAGCTTGCGGCTGTCCTCGTTCATTTCCGGACAGGTGATGCCGATCTTGCTGAACAGTTCCATCGAATCCTGCATAATTCGCCCCTTGGGCAGGGCAAAGGTAATCCAGTCGTTCATCAGCATTACTCCCGTTCACGTCGGATGCGGGCACCCAGCGTTGCCAGTTTGTTCTCGATGCATTCATAACCACGATCCAGATGATAGATACGTGATACCTCCGTCGTGTTCTGCGCTGCCAGACCTGCCAGAATCAACGAGGCGCTGGCGCGCAGGTCGGTCGCCATGACCGGTGCTCCGGTTAACTGCGGCACACCACGAATGATAGCATTGTTGCCGTCAATCTGGATATCCGCCCCCATGCGTTGCAACTCACACACGTGCATGAACCGGTTCTCAAAAACCGTCTCCGTTATCCGACTGCTTCCTGCGGCAAGAGCCATCAGTGCCATGAACTGAGCCTGCATGTCGGTGGGGAATCCGGGGAACACACTGGTACGGATATCAACGGACGTCGGCTGCTCGGGCCCGACAACACGCAGGGCGTCACCCTCTTCGCTGATACGGGTACCAGCCTCAACCAGTTTGCTGATTAACGCTTCAAGGTCTTTGCGCACCCCCCCTTTTATCAGCACATCACCACCGGTAATCGCCGCAGCAATCATGAACGTTCCGGCTTCAATCCGGTCGGGAATCACCCGACAGTGCAGAGGAGTCAGGGTGTCGACACCCTGAATATGAATAATAGCTGTGCCGGCCCCTTCAATTTTTACCCCCATACTGATCAGAGCTTCGGCCAACTGCACAACTTCCGGTTCGCGGGCAGCGTTTTCGAGCACCGTTTCACCCTGCGCCAGAGCTGCCGCCATCAGAAGATTTTCCGTCCCTCCCACGGTCGGCATATCAAAGGAAATTCGCGCGCCGCGTAATTGTGCGGCGGTGGCTTCGACATAACCATGATCGATGCGAATTTTCGCCCCCAGCGCTTCAAATCCTTTGAGATGCAGATTGATCGGTCGGGCGCCGATAGCACAGCCGCCGGGGAGGCTGACCCGGGCATGACCAAAGCGGGTCAGCAACGGGCCAAGGGCCAGCACCGAAGCACGCATGGTTTTTACCAGATCGTAAGAAGCTTCAATACTCTGAATCTGTCGGCTGTCAATGCGGCAACAATGCTCTGCAATCTCTACCTTGGCGCCCAGCTCGCGCAGCAATTTTACTGCCGTGGTAATATCGCGCAACTTCGGCACATTGCTGATTTCGCTTACCCCGTCCGTCAGCAGAGTCGCGAACAAAAGCGGCAGAGCGGAGTTTTTTGCCCCGCTGATCTGGATTTCACCGCGCAGCGGCACACCTCCATTAATAACGATCTTGTCCACTAATCACCCATTCCTTCTGCCGCCGATGACCCGGGGGTTCCCGCCGTAGTCGTGGCGTAAAAACACATCGGTCAACCCGCTCGA
>JAWLDI010000097.1:0-9103 GCA_041686715.1 Pelovirga sp. | reverse complement strand
TTGAACAGGTCAAACTCATAGGATATCGGTCGGTGTTCAATGTCGCTCTGAAGTGAAAGCCGGCATTCCTGGTCTACTGGTGGCAGAGTAATCAGAACACCACAGGCTTGCTCATCATCATCATACAGCGGCGTAATGGTGCCTGCAGATTTTTCTATGGTGTCGGTAAAACTCAACAGATTGCCTTTAGTGTCGGCGATCAGGGGGGTCTGTTGCCAGGTTTCCAGAAGGGCCGGATCGGCCTGTTGCCCCGGCCAGGTAATAGCTATTTCAATTTGCTGGGTCTGATTGATGGTCAGGGTCAGAAGTATTTCACTGATGCTGGAATGAGAATCGAGCTGACCGGCTAAATGGGATAAAGACTGGACCATGGAGTAGCTGTCGATCTCGAGCCAGATTCCCTCCGGTGCGAGATTGATGACCTGCATCTCGAAGCGCTCCGATATGTTCTGGCTGATAACCTCCAGCAGGTTCTCAGCCAGAACATTTTCTGTTTTACTCAAGGCATGAAGATGTAAAGCATAATTGGCTCGGGCTTGCTGGACCTTGCTTTGCAGCGATTTTGAGGCGCGGTCAATGATCTTCCGGTATTCCTGTAATTGCTCCGGATCGTGCGCCGGTTTCGACAGGATGGATGTGATCGAGTCGCGGATATCTTCAAGGTCTTTCTGCTGGTCGTCAATTAACGATTGAATCAGGATGTCGCGGCGGCTGTCTGCCTCAATCTGTCGCGTCATATCTTCAAGGGTCAGAACAAAACCGGAAATAACCTTTTTATTTTCCTGCTCCAGAAAAAAAGGTGCCATGTTAACCCGTAAACAGACACCATTACGCAGGGTCATCATGGAATTATTGATCAGCTTGGGGTGTCCGGAAGCGTGACAACGGTTCAGCATTTCGAGTCCATGCGCTATCTGGTCACGCTCAAGGATGCTGAAAATAGAACGGCCAAGGCCGAGCAGCCCCTGTGGCTTTCCGTTCTCATCGTTTGAGTCGTTGTCGGTGCTGTTGTTGATCAGCTCCTGAGCCTGCTGGTTGTAGAGCAGAACCTGTCCATCACTGTTGCATACGATAACGCCGTGGGGCAGTTCAGACATCAACGCTGCAAGGCGAGTTCGTTCTTCATTGATGGCGGCCTGTGCTACCGTGATGCGACCGTCGACATTTTTCTGTAATTCGGCATAGGCGTCAGCCGATTGATTAATGATTTCAGCCAGGTATTCAATCTCTTTGGAGGCGTTTTTAAGTTCTATGCGGTGATCGGGGTTAACGGTGGTGATGATGCGCGAACTTTCCGCCATCTTGAGAATCGGCATGATGTAATCGTTGAACAGCAGGTTGATCAGGGCACCGATAATAAAGAGGATCGTGATGGTGCCCAAAAGTGGAAAAGGAATGAGCTTGGTCAGCATTTCCTGTAATGCCAACTGCTGAGATTCGTTGAGGCTGGCCCAGGCACCGATCAGACTGGATGCCATAATACTGATCACAGCAAAGTAGATGGAAACCAGGAATATCCAGTATTTAAAACTTGGTTTCATGGATATAAAGCAATGCCCCGAAGCAAAAATCGTAATGACTGTCCGGAATCGTTTTGCCTGCGTCACATGATGATCAACTCAATAGAAGAAATCACGTGAAGCAGCAACCAGGCGGCTGTTTCGGACCCTGTGTGTTGTTAGTGGTGGAATATAAGTCAAAATATACTATATAGCAAACATTGTTGTATTGAACTTTTTTCCGGCTGTAAAAAACCGCAGCCGCACCCCGGATGAGAGGGCTGCGGCTGTCGTAAAAAACATTGTTATTTTTTTAGCAGGTCAGCCGTTTAAGGGCTTCCAGATATTTTTCGCCGGTCTTGTTCACAATGTCATCAGGAAGTTTTGGTGGCGGTGCCTGCTTGCCCCAGTCAAGGGTTTCCAGATAGTCGCGTAAAAACTGCTTGTCGAAACTTGGCTGGGCGCTTCCCGGTGCGTAGAGATCCTTAGGCCAGAAGCGTGAAGAATCCGGCGTCAATGCCTCATCAATCCAGATCAGTTCGTCATTGTAAAAGCCGAATTCAAATTTGGTGTCGGCAATGATGATTCCTTTTTCGTCAGCAACCGTTCTTGCCCGTTCGTAGATTGCAATGCTGATATCCCGAACCTTTTCCGCTGTTTCACGACCGCAGAGTTGAGCCGCCTGATCAAAGGAAATGTTTTCGTCATGCTCGCCAAGCTCTGCTTTAGTTGATGGTGTAAACAGGGTTTCGGGTAGTTTGTCACTTTCCTGCAGGCCGGAAGGCAGGGGGATACTGCAAACCGAACCGGATTTCCGGTATTCCTTCCAGCCACTGCCAGACAGATAGCCGCGGACGATGCACTCAATGGTCAGGGGTTGCGCCTTACGGGCCAGCATGCTGCGCCCTTCGAGCTGGTCACGGTATTGATGGGTGATGGTGGGGAATTCCTCAATATTGGTGGTGACAAGATGGTTGGGGATCAGATCGGTCATCTGGTCAAACCAGAAACGTGAAATTTGGGTAAGGACGTATCCTTTCTGCGGGATACCCTCGTCCATGATCACATCAAAAGCGGAAATGCGATCTGTCGTTACGATCAGGAGATGTTCGCCCAGGTCATAGATATCACGAACTTTACCACGATTGACGAGCTTCAGCTCCGGACAGTTGGTTGTGGTGACGACATTGGTCATGACAGAATATCCTTTAATTCTGAAAAGCGGTTATAAGTTCCGGTGCCACAATCTCTATACGCGCCTCTTGATAAAGCTCGTCGAGCTTGTCTGATACCACCTGTTCTCTTTTCTCCTGCAGCAGGCTTTCCCGCAATTGACTCATGGCGCCGGCGTCAAGGGAAGAGGCCTCGGCGCTGGTGGCCTGATGGAGAGCCGCGACCAGATAGCGATCATTGAACGTATGGATTTTATCAATGAGAGGATCTTCTTCTGTGAGGTTAAAAGCTGCTTCCGCCAGTTCCTGGGAAGATCCGATCTGCGGGATGGAGTTTCCGGCACTGCGACTGAAATCGCCGGTGTTTTCGATTTCCAGATCAAGGTCTGCTGCTGCCGCTTTTAAGTCCTGTTGGT
This sequence comes from Pelovirga sp., assembly GCA_041686715.1. GTDB lineage: Bacteria > Desulfobacterota > Desulfuromonadia > Desulfuromonadales > Geopsychrobacteraceae > Pelovirga. Next base: position 6,016 of record JAWLDI010000097.1, on the reverse strand, counting down.
CACGGGCACGCTCCAGAAGTTCTTGTGCCAGATCGTTAGCAAGAGTTTGTGCGCGTTCCTGACGATAAGCTCTCTCTACTGCAGTTTTAACCTCGGCCAGATCGGGCAGGCGACTGGGCCGGCGATCTTTAAGACTGATCAGCAGCACACCGTTCGTCGTGATGATCGGACGAGCCAGCTCGCCGGGCTCAAGAGAAAACGCGGCAGAGGTCACTTCCGGAAGGCGACCAAGTCCGTTGATCGGCTCATCTGCAGCAAAAAGACCGGTTTCCTTGATGCCGAGGTTGTTCTCCTCGGCTGCTGCTTCAAGATCGCCGCTGCGACGGTTGATATTGAAGGCATCCATTGCCTTTTCATACGCCAGCTGGCGCGATCTTTCGATGGTTAAGCCCGCTTTCACCGTATCGATAACATCGACCAGGGGTTTGAATCCCGGGGCAATATAATCGTCAACCCTGATAATATGAAAACCGAATTCAGTCTCTACAACATCACTGATCTGGCCCGGTCGCAGTGCGAAGGCTGCCGTTTCAAATTTATCAACCATGGTGCCGCGGCCAAAATAGCCGAGATCCCCACCGTCGGCGGCACTGGCGGTATCATCAGAGTGCCGCTTGGCCAGTTCGGCAAAGTCAGCTCCTTCACGTAATTGCTGTCTGATATCTTCAGCCAGCTGGCGGCGTTTGTTGATGGTGTCGGCATCGTTGTCGTCGCTGATCCGTAACAGGATATGGGCGGCCTTGACCTGTTCTGCGACCTCGAACAGCTCAAGGTTGCGGCGATAATAGCGGTCCATATCGGCGTCACTGAAGGTTGTGATCTCCGCTTCGTAGCGCGCGGGATCAAAGAGGAGATAACGCATCGAGACGCGCTCGGGAATTCTGAACATCTCCTTGTTGGCATTAAAAAACTCTTCGAGAGCAGCATCCGTGACCTCGACCTTTGATTCGACCAGCGCCGGGGTCAGCCAGACATAGTCAAGACTGATCTGGTCGTTTTGTTGATGGAAATAATCGACAACTTCTTCCTCAGTAACACTGACATCCCGCTGCAGATGCTCGCGCACCTTCTGGGTCAGCAGTTCGCGGCGCTGGGCTTCTTCAAATTGTTCCGGCGACATGCGCTGATAGCTGAGTACTTCGATATAGCGGTCGCGATTGAACTGGCCATTAAGCTGAAAGGCGTCATATGCAGCAATGCTGTTGACCACTTCCTGGTTGCTGACCCGAAGGTCGAGACGCCGTGCCTCCTGGATCAATAACTGTTCTTCGATCAGTTGCTGTAGGGCCTGGCGGGGCAGGTTCAGTTGTTGCTGAAGGTCGGCATTAAAGTTGTTCTGGTAGATGCTCTGGTACAGATTGTACAGATTGCCGTGCGCAACCTGATAGGCAGAGTAGCTGATGGTATCGCCATTGACCCGTGCAGCAACATCGCCGGCACCGCCGCTGCGCTGATCGGTAGGTGCAGTCAGCATGGTGTAGCCGATGACAAAACTTAAAATAATGACGACAAAGGCGATTTTGATCAGAAAGGATTTCTTTTTGGACCTGACGAAATCAAGCATTGTTTATGGTGCTCCTTCAGCAGTATTCTGGGATCCTCGGGCAAAATAAACCCGTACTTTAGACCAGAAAATTGTCCTAATGCAATGAAATTTTTGCTGTCATAATCCTTGCTTAATTATACCTGCTTTGCTAGAGTAGACAGGTTTTTCATGGTTTTGAGTGGTTTGTTTTTTTTCGCGTGCTGAGCGCTTACAGGACAATGTATGTTCAATATATTTAATGCGTTTCTGGGTTTGTTTTCCAATGATCTGGCCATTGACCTGGGTACTGCCAATACCCTGGTTTACATGCGTGGCAAAGGGATTGTTGTCAGCGAACCGTCCGTGGTTGCCGTCCAGACCGGGGCTGCCGGGCAGCGCCGAGTGCTGGCTGTCGGCAAGGACGCGAAAGAAATGCTTGGCCGTACCCCCGGCAGCATTGTGGCGATCCGACCGATGAAGGACGGAGTTATTGCTGACTTTGACTACGCTGAAGAGATGTTGCGGTATTTTATCCGCAAGGTCCACAATCGCAAAAATCTGGTGCGCCCACGCATTGTTATCTGCGTGCCTTCGGGCATCACCCAGGTGGAAAAACGTGCGGTGCGTGAATCAGCTGAATCGGCGGGTGCGCGCGAGGTGTACCTGATTGAAGAGCCGATGGCGGCGGCGATTGGTGCCGGCCTTCCCATTACCGAAGCTTCAGGTAATCTGATTGTTGACATTGGCGGCGGAACAACCGAGGTTGCGGTTATTTCCCTGGCAGGTATTGTCTATGCCCAGAGTGTCCGGGTCGGCGGCGATAAGCTTGATGACGGCATCGTTCAATATATCAAGCGCAAATACAACCTGCTGATCGGTGAACGCACGGCAGAGATGGTCAAGATCGGAATCGGCAATGTCTACACTTCCGGTAGCGATACTGAGACCATGCAGGTCAAAGGTCGTGATCTGGTCAGCGGTATTCCCAAGACTCTGGAAGTCAATTCCGACGAGATTCGAGAGGCCATGTCGGAACCGGTCAGTACGATCATCGAGGCCGTCAGGATTTCCCTGGAGAGGACCCCTCCGGAGCTGGCAGCGGATATTGTCGACAAGGGAATTGTTCTGGCCGGTGGCGGCGCTTACCTGAAAAATCTTGATCTGCTGCTGCGCGAAGAAACCGGATTGCCGGTGTTGATAGCCGATGATCCTCTTTCCTGTGTTGTTCTGGGTTCCGGTGCTGTTCTTGATCAGCTTGATCTGCTCAGACAGGTTTCGGTCTCTTCCTGATCACTGTTGAATCTCATGCAGAAGATTATACAGACAGGGAGGATCGAGGGATCCTCCCTGTCTGTTTGGTATTTGCTGCAATCTTTTCCATCAGGATTGTCGGATGCGTGATCTGTTAGGCCGCTACCGTTTTTATCTGCTGGCAATCGCCGTATTGCTCGCTTCTTTGATTCTCTATTCCTACAATATCCGCCAGAAATCCACGACGACATTTTTTGAGCGCGCGGTGTTGTCTGTCGCCGCACCTTTTCAATTAGGCATTGATAGCACGGCAAATGCGGTTACATCGATCTGGGAAGATTATCTGTGGCTAATAGAGACGCGTCAACGTAATGTCCAGCTGGAAGCGGACAATCGCGAACTGCGAGCCCGTCTTGAGCAGCTTGATGAGATCAGTCTCCAGAATCAACGCTTGCGCAAACTGCTTGCTTTTGTTGATGATCTCGATCGGGCGGCGCTTCCGGCCCAGATTATCGGCGAAGATGTAACACCTTGGTCGCGTACTGTCATCATCAACAAGGGCGCCAGGTCAGGGCTGCACCAGGGGCTGGCGGTGGTAGCTTCCGGGGGGGTGGTCGGCCGCGTGATTAAAACCTCCAATCACAGCTCACGGGTACTGCTGATCACTGATCCGTCATCAGCTGTTGCAACTCTGGTGCAGCGTACCCGATCACGAGGGATATCACGGGGGCATGGAGATCGGCTGACGGTAGAATATGTGGAGCAGGATGCTGATATCCGGTCTGGAGATTTGCTGGTTACGTCCGGCATGGGAGGAGTTTTTCCCAAAGGTCTGGCACTGGCACGGGTCACCGCTGTAGAGCGGAAATATTATGATCTGTTCCAGCGGATTGAAGCGGTCCCTGCCGTCGATTTCAGTCGTCTGGAAGAAGTGCTGGTTATCCTCGGGGATGATCGATGAGGCGCTGTTTAGCTTATGTTGCCGCCGGGGCTTTGTTTTTGCTGTTGCAGAGTACGCTGCTGGCATTTTTTTTGCCACCGCCATGGCGACCCAATCTGATTCTGATTCTGGTTCTGCTGCTCGGGATCAAGGAAAAACCTGTGCCGGCCATGCTGACGGTCCTGGTTATTGGAGCACTGCAAGACAGTCTGGGCGGTGCCACCATCGGGTTTCATATTACTACCAGCCTGGCCGTCTTTATTTTGATTCGCCTGTTGACTGAAAAGTTGAATGTAGAAAGTCCGGCATTGCTTACTTTGATGCTTATTGGTGCCAATTTTTTCCAGGGCCTGCTGGTTGGTTTTATCATGATGACGTTTACTGATTACGGCACGGTATTATATCTGCTGGCCACCACCCTGCCGCAGCAGACGTTGAGTACTCTCGTTGTTTTTTTTATGATGATGGCCATGTTTCCCGGTTGGATACTGGCAACACCAAAACAGAGTGACAAGAACGGGCGGCTTTTTCGTGGAGAGTTGATGTGACTCTGCAGGTTAAATGGAAAGAACTCCCGGGTGTGCGCAGGCGTTTTCTTTTTTATACCCTTGCTGTCATGCTGGTTTTTTTACTGATGTTGCTGCGTCTGTGGTACCTGCAGGTGATCAGTTACGAAGATTTGTATGATCGCTCGGTGCGTAACCGCACCCGGATGCTGATAACTGATGCACCACGTGGTCCGGTTTATGATCGCCATGGGAATCTACTGGTCGACAACCGACCCGCTTTTCAGATATCCGTTATGAGACAGGACATCGTTCATCGTGATGAACTGTTCCAGCGATTATCCTCCCTTCTTGATATTGATCGAGAGGCCCTTGAAATGCGTTGGCAGGAAGGCTTAAGGCTGCCTGTTTATCGTCCTGTTCCGCTGGTGCTTGATGCCGACCGTGATCTGGTGGAACGGGTTCAGGAAAACAGTATCGATCTGCCTGGAGTGTTGATAGAGGTCCGGCCGGTGCGGGATTACCCGGACCCCGCTGCTGTTGCCCACGTGATTGGTTATCTTGGTGAAATCACCGAACAGGAACTGAGAGCTTCACGGACTGGGGACTATCGTGGCGGGGATCTGGTTGGAAGGGTTGCCATTGAAAAGGTCTACGAAGATTTCCTGCACGGGGAGAAGGGGCAGCAACTGATAGAAATCGACGTACAGGGGCGTCTTTTGCGGATGTTACAGGCGCAATCCGCTGAACCGGGCAAGAAGGTGTTTATTACTGTAGATATGGGCCTGCAAAAGGTGGCTCTTGATGCTTTCGGCGATAAAGCCGGGGCGGCGGTTGTTCTCGATGTTCACTCCGGTGAAGTTCTGGCGATGGTCAGTCTGCCGACCTATAATCCTGCCCAGTTTGCTCGCGGTATCAGTCCGGAAGAATGGCGTACTCTGATCAATAACCGGCGCAACCCACTGCAGAATAAGGCCATTACCGGACTGTATCCGCCGGCATCTACCTTTAAAATGATTGTGGCGCTGGCGGCACTGCGTGAAGGGGTAGCGACTACAGATCGGGAAATCGACTGTGATGGCAGTTTTGAACTCGGTGATTCACGTTTTCGCTGTTGGAAGCGCGCAGGCCATGGTCCGACTGATTTGAAAAAAGCGATCCGCGAAAGCTGCGATCTCTGGTTTTACCAGATCGGACTGGAACTGGGGATCGACAAACTGTCGGCTGCTGCCAAAGAGTTCGGACTTGGTTCGAGTCTGGGGTTTTCTTTGCCGGGTGAGCGCGATGGCACCATACCGACCCGGGAGTGGAAACGACAACAGTTCAACCAGCCCTGGTTCGGTGGAGAAACAGTCATTGCCTCTATCGGGCAAGGCTACGTGTTGACGACTCCTTTACAGCTTGCGGTGATGACGGCGGCTCTGGCCAATAATGGAAAAGTGCTCAAGCCACAGATTATCAGCCGTATCGAAGACTGGGACGGTGACAGTACTCATCACTTTGAGCCGGAACTGATCCGCCAGCTTGACTATACACCGGAACAATGGCAGGCGGTGCAGGAGGGCATGGTGGCCGTTGTTAACGAGCTGCGTGGAACCGGCCGCCGGGCACAACTGGACGAGATTCAAGTGGCCGGCAAAACGGGAACATCGCAGGTTATTCGACGTTTGAGTGATGAAGAAGAGGAACTGCTGATCGGTGATGAAAATATTCCTTATCGCCATCGTTCGCACGGCTTGTTTATCGCCTATGCTCCGGCGGAAGATCCCCAGATCGCTGTTGCTGTCGTTGTTG
>JAWLDI010000096.1:0-9108 GCA_041686715.1 Pelovirga sp. | reverse complement strand
CCCAGCCCCAACTGGTTGCCATCGGAAAAGCGGGAAGAAGCGTTGATCATCACGACACTCGAATTAATTTCACGCAAGAACTGTTGCGCCCGCTGGTAATTATTGGTCACGATCACTTCGGTATGCAAAGAACCATAGGTTTCGATATGTTCACGGGCCTGATCAAAATCATCAACTACCCGCAGTGCCAGAACCAGGTCGAGGTATTCCTCGGACCAGTCCTCTTCGGTTGCCGGAATCAGATCAGTGCATAGCGTGTGCGCCGCTTCGCAAGCCCGCACTTCGACCCCGCAACGACGCATGGCAGCAACAATCTGCGGCACAAAGGCCGGAGCAATGGTCCGATGCACCAGCAGAGTTTCCATGGCATTGCACACTCCCGGACGCTGCACTTTGGCGTTTATACAGATCCGCTCCGCCATCGCCAGGTCCGCTTCATCATCAACATAGACGTGACAAACCCCCTTGTAGTGCTTAATGACCGGAATCCTTGAATTCTCGGAAACAAAGCGGATCAGGCCTTCACCGCCACGGGGAATAATCAGATCGATCTGCTCTTCGAGTTTGAGCAGCTCGGTCACCGCATTGCGGTCGCTGGTGGTGATGACCTGCAGGGCCGCTGGTGGCAGATTCCCTGCCGCCAGACACTGTTGCAGCAGGGAACCAATCGCCTGATTGGACGCCAGGGCCTCGGAACCTCCCCGCAGAATTACCGCATTGCCGCTTTTCAGACAGAGTCCGGCGGCATCCGCTGTCACGTTGGGACGAGATTCATAAATGATCCCGACAACCCCCAGGGGGATGCGTTGCCGCCCGACCTGAATGCCGTTGGGGCGCAGCCACATGCCGGTCACTTCTCCAACCGGGTCCGGCAGAGCGGCCACTTCACGCAATCCGTCCGCCATGGCGGCAATACGATCATCGGTCAGGGTCAAACGATCGAGCATCGCCGCAGCCATACCACTGTTTTTGGCTCGCTCCAGATCCTTGCCGTTTTCCTGTTGCAGAAAATCGCGATGTTCTTCAAGGGTCGTTGCCATGGCCAGCAGCAGCTCATTTTTTGCTGTCGTCGACAGGGTTGCCATCCGCCGCGACGCCTGTTGTGACGCCACCGCCAGGGCCTGCATCTGTTCTGTTATTGTCATTGTTCGCCCTCCTCTTCTTTGTCCACCAGTAGCACCAGATCGTCGCGGCAGATCACTTCATCACGATATTTATAGCCGAGGACCTTTTCGATTTCAGCACATTGCTTGCCCATAATCTGCAGGGTTTCCGCCAGCGAATAGCTGACAATTCCACGGGCAAACTCCCTGCCGTCACGATCGCACAAACGCACTGAATCGCCCCGCTCAAAACCACCATCGACACCAAAGATTCCTGCCGGCAAAAGGCTTTTCCCTCCCTTGATCACAGCCCGCCTGCCACCATCATCAATAAGGAGCTTGCCGCGAGGTTTTTTTGAAAAAGCAATCCAATGTTTTTTCGCTGTCAGTTTTGACTGTGCCGGCAACACATAGGTGCCGACCTCTTCGCCGGCAAAAATATGGGAAACAATGTGAGGTATCCGCCCATTGACAATCAGGGTGCCGATACCGCTCAGCGCCACCCGCTTGGCCGCTTTCAGCTTGCTGCCCATACCGCCGGTACCCAGCACCCCGCGAGAGCCGCCGCCCATAGCTTCGATGTCCGGCGTCACCCGCTCGACCAGGGGAATCAGCTGCGCCTGCGGATATACCGAGGGGTCGCGATCATAAAAGCCATCGACATCGGACAGGATCACCAGCAGGTCCGCCTCGACCAGACCCGCCACCAGGGCAGACAGATTATCATTATCGCCGAACCGGATTTCCTCAACGACTACCGTGTCATTCTCATTGACAATCGGGGTAACGCCATATTCAAGCAGGGTCATCACCGTGTTGCGCGCATTCAGGTAGCGCCGCCGGTTCGAAAGATCATCGCGGGTCAGTAACACCTGGGCAACGTTAAAACTGTGGGCCTGAAAGGTCTCGCGATATTCATGGATAATGCGGGTCTGGCCAATAGCTGCGGCGGCCTGCTTCTGGGGAATGGTCTGGGGACGACCGCTAATCCCGAGCTGTCCCTTGCCGGCGGCAACCGCTCCTGAAGAGACCAGGATCACCTCCAGCCCGCCCTTGAGCAACTGGCAGACATCCTCGGAAATAGCCGCCACCCGGTCGTTTTCCAGGCCGTCAGTATTGGAGATGACCCCGCTGCCGATCTTGATGACAACCCGTTTGACATGGGAAAAAAGAGCATTTCGCATAGCAATATTTTCGTATCAGCGCAACAGGTTAAAAAATCAATGACAGCCGCATCATTCTTGATCCGCAGCAGCTACACCACGGCGCAGGCGATCCAGTTCACGGCCAAGGACATGAACCAGATCTTTTGTCCCTTCGCCGCTGACCGCAGAAACAGCCAGCACCGGATAACCCAGCGACTCGAAATGCTGTCGGAATTCCGCAACCCGGTCGCGCACCTCGGGAACATCGATCTTGGTCAGCACGACTAACTGCGGCTTGAGTGCCAGGGACTCATCATGCTGACGCAGTTCGTGGTTGATCATTTGAAAGTTATCGAAGGCATCCCCTTCCTGCATGCAGGACAGATCAACCAGGTGCAGAAACAGGTCGGTCCGTTCGACATGCCGTAAAAAACGGGTACCCAGTCCCTGCCCCTGGCTGGCACCGGCGATCAGGCCGGGGATATCGGCCACCACCAGGGTCTTAAAACCACCATAGCGCACAACGCCCAAATTAGGAACCAGCGTGGTAAAAGGATAATCGGCAATTTTCGGCCTGGCCGCTGAAATCGCCGCAATCAATGTCGACTTACCGGCATTGGGAAGACCGACAAGGCCAACATCGGCAATCAGCTTCAGCTCCAGGCGCAGGTTTTTTTCTTCGCCCGCAATCCCCGGCTGTGCGTGCCGCGGGGCACGATTGGTACTGGTGGCAAAGCGAGCGTTACCACGCCCCCCCCGTCCCCCTTTAAGAAACAACAGCTCGCTGGATTCATCGGTCAGGTCGGCCAGCAGCTCGCCACTCTCGTCGTCATAAACAAGGGTTCCCGGCGGCACCCGCAGCTCCAGTCGCTCGCCGCTTTTGCCATGCATGTTTTTACCCATGCCGGCAGCACCATTCTGCGCCCGGTAGTGGCGCATATAACGGTAGTCAAGAAGAGTCGAAAGTCCTCCATCAACGATAAAGACGACATCCCCACCCTTACCGCCGTCACCACCATCGGGACCTCCTTTGGGGATAAACTTCTCACGCCTGAAGGAGACACAGCCACGACCGCCATCACCGGCCTTGACGTCTATTTTTACCTGATCAACAAACTTCATATCAGATTAACTCGCACCTGAAGTGCCTGTATTTAAACTGAAGAGCCCGGTAACTGACATGCAGTACCGGGCTCTTCAGAACCAATCAATGATGGCATCGCAAAAACTCGCCAACTGCGGCGTTGCAGCAATCGTCTCACTGCTTCAACGTACACAGGTACGTTTCAATGTTCAATAATTGCGCGCCTTGCAGTTGGCGCTTTTGCTTAGCTATCATACGTTTGATGTTTTTTAAAAAGATCATCAATTACGAAAAAGGATCAGGCCGCGTAGACACTGATCTGCTTGCGCCCTTTGGCTTTTGTTTCAAACGTTACAACCCCGTCAACCAGAGCAAACAGGGTGTAATCTTTGCCGCAACCAACATTATTGCCGGGGTGGAAGGTGGTGCCACGCTGACGCACCAGGATCGAGCCGGCACTTACCTGCTGACCGCCGAAGCGCTTGACGCCAAGCCTTTTACCGGCGCTGTCACGACCGTTCCTGGAACTACCGGCTGCTTTCTTGTGAGCCATAAGAATCGCCTCCTAAGCTTCAATCGCCGCGACTTTAAGCCGGGTAATGGGTTGACGGTGGCCGTATTTTTTACGATTACCTCCACGTCGCTTGGATTTGAAAACAAGAATTTTCTTGTCTTTTTCCTGGGCAACGATCTGTGCCTTGACCTTGGCACCTGGTACGAGAGGTGTTCCGAGTTTAACCTCTGCGCCACCGACCATGAGGACCTGATCGAAATCCACGGCGTCACCCACCGCACCTTCGATCATCTCGACCTTTAACAGGTCGCCTTCGGAAACTTTGTACTGTTTTCCTCCGGTCTTGATCACCGCATACATTGTTGACTTTCTCCTCTTTGAAGATTCTTTCGCATTACGCAGACGCACGAATTGCGCCGCAACGCCTGACTATATCGCGGCCCTGCATACCTGTCAAGAAAAAAGCCGGGTTCCGCAGCGTACCTGTCGGACAGGTTGTCATCACCTGCAGGGCATCAGCCGTTCAGCGCTGGCAACATTGCGGAGCTTTCGATACAGCATCCTATGACTGCCGCTGAAACCACCGCCGGCAGCGGCTCTGAAGAGATCGTTCGGCAGCATCAAGGATTAACAATCAACTCCCGTTATAACAAAATTACCCCATCAATGTGGTGGCTTTTTTTCGCCACATACGGCGAATCAGTGCTTACAGCAAAGCGCGCTATTGTCAAGCGAACAGTGTTTTTTCTGTCCCCGGTTTTTTCCCCGGATATTTTTTCATCACCCTGTTTCAGTTAGTTACCCATCTTTCCTGCCGATTCATTGTTCTACTTGGAGAAAAATGGCGCCGCTTTTGCTTGAGATCGGAGAGTTCATATGTTCGCGGTGTGCCGGGCACGCCCTCTTCCATATCACTTCAAGGAGACACACATGATAACAACAGTCTGGGATCGCCTCTGGCGAATGCATGATGAAACCAAATCCCTGTTTATTTTCCGCCCCCGAGCAATGGCACAAAAGCTGGCTAAAGACTATATGCTGTTCAGCAGAAACAATCAGGAAAAAGACATCGATCTTGCTGATGAAATGGAAGATGCCCCGGCGGAACACAACGTCAAGTGCTCACCGGACGGATGCAATGATGATGACCCGCGCGAGTACAGCCGCCGGCAGAAGACCGGCCTGTGGCTGGGACCCTTGTTGTTCATTCTGATGCTGATCATTCCGACCCCCGCCGGAATGGAGCCTGCAGCCCAGAAAATGGCCGCTGTCGCCCTGCTGATGGCGACCTGGTGGATGTGTGAGTCGTTGCCGATTCCGGCCACCAGCCTGTTGCCGATCGTGCTGTTCCCGATGATGGGAATCATGAAAACCCAGGATGCCGCGGCTCCTTACGCCAACCACCTGATTTACCTGTTCATGGGTGGCTTTATCATCGCCCTGGCGATGCAGCGCTGGAATCTGCATCGCCGCATTGCCATGAACATTGTCAAGGTGGTCGGTTTTTCGCCATCGCGACTGATTCTCGGTTTTATGATAGCGACGGCAGCCCTTTCGGCATTCGTATCCAATACCGCCACCACCGTTATGATGATGCCCATCGGCCTGGCGATTATTACCCACATTATCGATGAAGGGAAAAAAGAAGGTCTCGACAAATCCATCGATTTTTCCCAGGGCAACTTCAACTTCGGCCTGAATCTGATGCTCGGCATCGCTTACGCCGCCTCCATCGGTGGTGTTGCCACCCTGATCGGCACCCCGCCCAACACGGTTCTGGCCAGTTTCCTCAGCCGCAGCTACGGCTATGATATCTCTTTTGCTCAGTGGATGAGCTTTGGAGTGCCCCTGGTTATAGTCATGCTGCCCTTGTGCTGGCTGTGGCTGATCAAGGTTGCCAATCCGCTGAAACTCAAGAAAGTTCCTGGCGGTCGCGATCTGATCGATGCAGAGCTGCAGAAAATGGGCAGCATGAGTGCCGGCGAGCGCTGGACCGCGCTGGTTTTCTTTCTGACGGCCATGTCCTGGATTTTCCGTAAAAAAATGGGTTTCCTGTTCCCCGATCCGGGTATGGTAACTGACGCCGCCATCGCCATGACCGGTGCCCTGGTATTGTTCCTGATTCCGATCAACCTGAAAAAGAACATCTTTGTCATGGACTGGCACTGGGCCAGCAAAATGCCCTGGGGCGTTCTGGTTCTCTTTGGTGGCGGCCTGGCCCTGGCCAGGGGCTTCAGCGACACCAAGCTGGCTCAGTGGATCGGTGAGCAGGTTGGCCTGCTGGAAAATGCCCCGGTACTGGTACTGGTCATCGCCGTTGCCGCGCTGATTATCTTCCTGACGGAGCTGACCTCCAACACTGCAACCGCCGCCATGGTCATGCCGATTCTCTCGGCAGTAGCTATCGGCCTCGGGCAGAACCCGTTACTGCTGCTGATCCCGGCGGCAATTGCCGCAAGTTGCGCCTTCATGCTGCCGGTGGCGACACCGCCGAATGCAATTATTTTCGGTTCCGGTTATGTCACCATTCCGCAGATGGCCAAAAGCGGTTTTGGACTTAACATCCTCAGCATTATTATCGCTGTTGTTGCCACCTATCTGCTGGCAATACCGATTTTCGATATCAGCATCGATATCATTCCCGCCTGGGTATCTGCTGCGCAGTAGCCAGGCGCACCACACTATCACCCATCCTTCAGGAGGGCGCCTGAGCGCCCTCCTGCTACTATATTCTTTACAGATCAATCCAGATTTCCGTAGAATGGCCTTGGTTTACCTGCTTTGCGAAGGAATGACTGATGCCCCGATATTGCCGATCGCTGCCTGCGCCGTCGTGCGTTGTGCCTTTGCTGTTGCTATTAACGCTGTTGTGGTCGCTGCCGGCTGCGGCCGATTTCTCCTTGGTTCATATCACCGGCAGCACGCCGGGTCCTACGCTGTTCATTACCGCCGGCATTGATGGCGATGAGCCGGGAGGCATTCACGCTGCGGCGACCCTGATCACCCGCTATCAGCTCAAAAATGGTCAATTATGGGTGGCTCCCGACCTGAACACGCAAGCCATTTTATTGCGCGAGCGCGGCGAAATGAACCTCAAATTCGCCGCCATCGATCACGACGACCCCCTGGCCGAACCGGTTGCGAGGCTCAAAACCCTGGTTCGCGATCAACAGGTCGATCTACTGGTCAATCTGCATGACGGCAGCGGCTTTTATCACCCTACCCGCCTCAGTCGTGAGCGCAACCCTTACCGCTGGGGACAATCTGTCGTTATCGATCAGCAAACCCTCGCCGACGTCCGCTTTGGCGAACTGCGGCAGCTGGCCGACATGATCGTCACCCGGGCTGCTACCGGAATCCTCAGCGAGGATGATCACTTCCAGATCAGGAACATGCACACTGCCACCCTCGATCCGGCAGCTCCGACCCTGAAATCCCTGAGCTGGTTTGCCCTGCGGCACGGCAAACCAGCCTTGTCGATTGAAGCCAGCAAGACCCATCCTGTTCATGTTCGCACCTATTATCACCTTCTTGCCCTTGAAGCTCTCATGGACACGGTTGGCATCAAATATACCCGCGATTTTGAACTTACCCCCGAGGCGGTCGCCCAGGTCATTCGTGACGATGCACAGATGACCCTGGCCCAGGGACGAATTCATCTTGATCTTAATAAAATGAATCGCAACCTCTATGACTTTCCTCTTCCCGCCAACCCGCAAACCGGCATCAGTGTGATCAATCCGCTGATTTCGCTGCAGCCGGAAGAGGGCGGCTACCGTATCCACTACGGCAATAATCGCCTCGCTCTGCTCCACCCGCGCCAGATCAGCATTGATTCCCACTTTGAGCCAATCCCCATGACCATCGACGGGGAGCGGCAACTGGTAACACCGGGGACCATCCTGCCGGTAACATCCCACGTTCAGATAGAACCGCCACCGCACTACCGCTTTACCCTGGCCAGCCATAACGGCAGCTGGGAACCCCGGGCGACCAGCATAGAAAAAGACAATGTCGCAATTGATCGCAGTGGCAGATTGTTACGGCTGGAGATTTATCGTGATGAGGCTTTTAACGGAATGATCCTGCTTGATTTCAGACAGTAGGAGGACAGCGAGGAAAACAGTTGAAAAAACTACTGCTGCAGCGCCCGCTGATACAGCCTGTGGTACCGCTCAGTTAAGTTCGGATCTTTTTTTGCCGCCAGTTGCAGCCGCCGGATCGCGGAGCTTAAGGATGAAACATCACGCCCGAGACGCTCGCCCAGGTTGGTAAGAGTCATGCAGGACGTTTCCAGACACAGCCACCCCAGAAAAGCACGGGCCATAGCACAATGCCGATTCTTACCGGCCGCCGCCAACTCTTCTGCCACCAGTTGGAACTCGTCAAGGACCAGTGCCAGTACGCGCTCCGGGTCGACTTCCGGTGGGCAGGTCTGGCGTGACAGTTTGAGCACTCCGCGGGCATATTCCCGGCTCCCGAGAATCCGCGGATCGTAGTCCCCGCCGGTATAAAAATTGATGTTCGCCGCCTCAACCAGACCTTCATTGACATAACCGTGAAAACGCATCAAAGCGCGAATACCGGTTTCCTCAAAGTGAGTAAAAAGACGCTCGCGGGTCAACCAGAGCACTTGTTCACGAGCACAATAGGCACGATGGCTGCTCCATGGATAACGCATCGGGTCACTTTCGATCCCGGCGGACACCGGGGCCAGATGCAGATCACGCATCAACGGCAGCAGATAGATCTCAGGGTCAAACAGAACGGCCTTGTAACGCCCCTGAAAAAGATGCCCCTGGCGAGTGTGTCGATCATTGAACCACCGGGTATAACGAAAGCCGAGCTGTTGCATGATTCGTGACAGGGGCACTTCGCCTACCTCGACGACCAGCCGAACCTCTGCCGGCAGCAGAAGATAACCATGAATCCGATGGCCAAACTTCTCCACACCTTCCTGCAGCAGCAACAGCAGGCGGGTATAATCGGCAATATCGGTAGCAACCCGCTGGTCACCATTACCGCTCAAGCTCACATGATAGATGGCGCCGGGGAAATGAAGTCGGGGTTTTCGTGCCATAAAGAGTCCGGTATCAAGAAGCAGACATTCCTTTAAGAAAAGCTAATCTTATCAGATAGATTCTGAATTGCAAAGGGATTTATTGTCGGTCAGCCGACACGAATCTCATACTGCTCAATGTGAAATTCCGTATGCGGATGAATCTGCACCGAGCAGTGAAAGCGTTTCTCCAGCGCGTCCAG
>JAWLDI010000095.1:0-9194 GCA_041686715.1 Pelovirga sp. | reverse complement strand
GGCGATTGTTGGCACGATAATATATTCCTGCCTGACGTTCATTGCCGGCAAGATCAACAGCGACAATGCGGGGGACAAAATCGTTGGGATCCAGATCGTGGGGGAATGTTACGGCAGCGACATACATACCCGAATCCTGAAGATAGGCAGGAAAGAAATAATCGTCAAAAAAGACCCCGACGCGATCGACCGGCTCATTCAGGGAGAAGGTAACCAACCCCGATCCGCCCCGGGTAAAATTATGAGCCCGACTGATGACCGATATAGCCGGAGGACGGGAATCGAAAGTCAGTTCAAAGCTGGTATCCTCAATATTGCCCTTGCCAAGGCGATAGATGGCATGGTCGCCGGCAGAAACCTCGATGGTAAAAACGCCCTCACGCAGTTGCAAATCCTTGAGATTGAACTCAATCTGAGCGCTCTGTGTTGCAGTGGGAAACGTTTCACGGCCCAACCGTACCCGCAGGTCGCCCTGTACCAGGTGGGCTTGAACTTCCTTGATCCCGACCCCCTCATCGGTGATTGCCAGGGTTAGCGTGGTTTGTGGAGATACCGGCCCGGTTTCCGGGGTTATGGAGACCTGAGGAGGGGCCGTATCGCGAAAATAGGCAACAGCCGCTATAACGGCGCTGATGACAATAATTATCAGGAGCAGTTTTTTTAATGATTTCAATTAGTAACCCTTTGCGGTTGTAACTTTGGCTTTTTATAGATGGATCAAAAAAACAAAAATTGCCAGTTTCTATTACGCGTGAATCGCCTCTTTATTGACAGCCAGTGCCGCTTCTTTGAAAACTTCCGACAGCGTCGGGTGCGCATGACTGGTAACGGCCAGATCATGGACGCTACCGGCGAAAGAATACACGGTTGCAGCGGTAGCGATCAGTTCAGAAGCATGCGGACCGACGATGTGGACGCCGTGAATGCGGCCGCTGTCGGGATCAGCCAGAACCTTGATAAACCCATCGGTGGTGCCGTTACACAGAGCGCGCCCGCTGGCACTGAAGAAAAATTTACCGGCCTTGTAAGAAACGTCGTTTTCTTTGAGCTGTTCTTCCGTGTGCCCGACGGATGCTACTTCAGGCCAGGTGTAGGTGACCGCGGGGATCCCCGGATAGTTGATGGTCGCCGCCTGACCGGCCAGTCGCTCGGCAAAGACAACCCCCTCGTCACTGGCTTTATGAGCCAGCATGGGGCCTGCCACCAGATCGCCGATAGCATAAATGCCCGGGGTAGCAGTCTGGAAATTGTCATCAATGTCAAGCTGGCCGGCCTTGTTCGGCTGCAGTCCAACTGCTTCCAGATTCAATTCGTCAGTACGGGCACGGCGGCCGGCAGCGACCAGAATCTTGTCACAGACAAGCTCTTCCTCTTTGTCCTTCGAATTTAAGGTGGCAGTAATTTCTTTGTCGCCGACGTCAATTTTTTCCAGCCGGGTTTTCAGGCGGATTTCCAAGCCTTGTTTTTTGAGGCTGCGTTGCAGAGTTTGAGCAACCTGAGGATCGGTTTGCGGGAGAATCTGTTCAAGCATCTCTACTACAGTTACTTCCGCACCGAGACGACTCCATACCGAGCCCATCTCCAGCCCGATAACACCACCACCAACAACCAGCAATCGCTGCGGCACTTCGGTCAGGCTGAGAGCGTCACGGGCGTTGATGATTTTTTCTCCGTCAAAGGGGAGGTGTTTCAGCTCGATGGCTTCGCTGCCGGTGGCCAGTAGAATATTGTTTGCGGTAAGTTCTTGTTGATCACTGATGTTCAGACGGCATAAATCGTCCTTTTTCGGCAACAGCTCACCGATCCCCTTAAATACCTTGATCTTGTTTTTTTTCATCAACCCGGCGATGCCACCGGTCAGTTTATTGATGATCTCCTCTTTGCGGACCATCATCTGTTTCAGATTGAGCTTGACGTCAGTGACGTCAATGCCATGTTCTTTCAATTCATGTCGGGCCCGGGCAAAGTGCTCACTCGATTCCAGCAAGGCCTTACTCGGGATGCATCCTTCATTGAGACAGACCCCACCTAGAGTGTTGCGTTTTTCTACCAGCGCGACAGTAAAGCCCAGTTGCGCGGCACGAATCGCCGAAACATAGCCCCCCGGCCCACCACCGACGACAATCAGATCGTAATTTGTTTCTGCCATGGATGATTTCATCTCCTTAACCAACGAGTTGTAAAGCTTTAGTTGTCATTCCCGCGAAGGGGAAGTTTCTGTGTAGTTGTGACCCGCGATTGGATAACTGCCGGATAAAAGCTCAACAGGGGAGTAACAATCTGCTGCTGGAGCTTTGCGTCCCGGTGCGTTCATAATTTCAGCAGCAGGGTCTCCGGTGTTTCAATATAGGTCTTCACCTGTTTCAGAAACTTCACTGCCTGTTGTCCGTCAATCAGGCGATGATCATAACTCAATGCCAGATTCATGATCGGCCGGATGACAATATCACCGTCACGTACCACGGGGCGATCCTGAATGGCGTGCATGCCAAGGATACCACTTTGTGGCGGGTTCAGCAGCGGAGTGGAAAGAACGGACCCGTAAATGCCGCCGTTGGAAATGGTAAAGGTACCGCCTTCCAGTTCGTCGAGACTGAGCTTGCCGCTTTCGGCACGAGCAGCAAAATCTCGAATAGTGGCTTCAATTTCATCAAAACCGAGCTGATCGGCAGCGCGAATAACCGGCACTACCAAACCACGTTTGCTTCCGACAGCTACGCCGATGTCGCGGTAATGATGATAGATAATATCGTTACCGTCAATGCTGGCATTAACCTCCGGATAAGTTTTCAGGGCTTCGGCGCAGGCCTTGACAAAAAAGGACATGAAGCCGAGGGGGATGTCGTACTTTTTCTGAAATGCTTCCTTGTAGCGGCTGCGCAAAGCGATGACCCGGCTCATGTCGGCATCGTTGAAAGTGGTCAGCATGGCCGTTTCCTGCGTGGCTTTAAGCAGGTGTTCGGCAATCTTACGGCGAATCCGCGTCATGGCAACGCGTTCTGTTCGCTCGGGTTGATCTGCTGTGACGTTGTCCGTAGATGTTGACGCCGGCTGAGTTGTTTTCTCTTTTACCTCTTTTTGCTCTTTTTTGTGTTCCTGCTCAGCATCAATATCATCGACCAGAACCCGTCCGTCGCGACCGCTTCCTTTGATTTTCCCCGGATCAACGCCCCGCTCGGCAGCAATTTTGGGAACGGCCGGGTTCATTGGTTTTTTTTCGGAGCCGTCATTGTGCTGTTCTTCTGTGTCTTTTGTTTTCTCTTTAGTTTTCTGTTCTTGTCCTTCTTCGGCCTGGCTTTCGCCGGTTTCTTTCGAACTATCAGCTTTCTCGGCGGAAGTGTCGATGCGTCCGATGATCCCACCGATCTTGACCGTTTCGCCATCCTTGGAGAGAATTGTCAGACGCCCTGAGGCCTCAGCGTTCAATTCTACATTAACTTTTTCCGTCTCCAGTTCAAGGAGCAGGTCATCCTTGTTGACGTAATCGCCATCTTTTTTGAACCATTCACCGATTTCAGCTTCAACAATCGATTCTCCTACCTGGGGGACTTTGATCTCCATAATCAACCTCTGTCAGCGGGTGCAAATGCATTAGTAAGGATCTGTGCCTGTTCTTCCTTGTGGATCCGGTGAGAACCGACGGCAGTGCTCGCCGAAGCTTTACGGCCAACGTAGATCGGTTCCTTGCCGATTACGTGCCGCAGACGTGGACGCAAATGGTGCCAGCCGCCCCCGTTGGCGATCTCTTCCTGGACCCAGTAATATTCTGCCTGGTCGGGGTAGCTGCCAAGCGTTTTGCGTAACAGTTCTTTATGAAGGGGGTAAAACTGCTCGATTCTGACAATGGCAACGTCATCATGCCCTTCTTGTGCACGGTGTTCGGCAAGTTCATAAAAAATTTTGCCGGAACACAATAATACCCGCCGGCATTTTTTTACCTTCAGCGGGTCGGCCAGAATTTCTTTGAAAGACCCTTTTTCAAGGTCCTGGAGATGAGATAAACAGGCCGGATGGCGCAGCAGGGTTTTGGGCGTGAACACAACCAGGGGGCGGCGATAGCGGTGCCGTACCTGCCGGCGTAATAGATGGAAGAGCTGGGCCGGGGTGCTGGGGTTGGCCAGGATCATATTGTTGTCGGCACAGAGCTGAAAGAAACGTTCGATGCGGGCGCTGGAGTGCTCCGGACCTTGCCCTTCATATCCGTGGGGAAGGAACAGGGTGATACCGGTGGGGCGGTCCCATTTCGACAGGCTGCTGGCAATGAACTGGTCGATTATCACCTGGGCGCCGTTGGCAAAATCACCGAATTGAGCCTCCCAGATAGTCAGATCGTCCGGAGTTTCGACGGAATAGCCATAATCAAAGCCCAGAACGGCAGCTTCTGACAGCAGGCTGTTGTAGACATCGAAACGACAGCCGCCGGCCTTGGCGATTTCCGCCAGAGGCGTATACTTTGTCGGGGTTTTGGTGTCGTAAAGGGTCGCGTGGCGGTGGTTGAAGGTGCCGCGCCGCGAGTCTTGTCCCGACAGGCGGATGGTAGTGCCTTCATTGACCAGGCTGGCGAATGCCAGCGCTTCTACTGTCCCCCAGTCCATGCCTGTGTCATTGGTGACAGCGTCAAGGCGCTTTTTCAATAGAGCCTTGATTTTGCGATGAGCAGAAAACTGCTGGGGCAGGGTGCTCAGCTGTTCGCTTAGCTCTCGCAGTGTTGCGGTCTCAACTCCGGTTTCTACGGGGTCAAAGCTGAAGTCGCGAGAGATGTGTGACCACTGTTTGAGAAAAATTTCATGCAGACCGCAAACCTGCCGATCCAGGGCCTCTTCGAGATGCTTATCGACGTCCGATGCGAGCTGATTGAGCTTTTTTTCACTGATTCCTTCCTCGATCAACTGGTTTTTATAGATATCGACCGTAGGCGGATGGTTGCGAATTTTTTCGTACATCAATGGCTGGGTAAAAAAGGGTTCATCCCCCTCATTGTGACCGTGACGGCGATAACAGATCATCTCGATAACTACGTCTTTGCGATAGCGCTGACGATAATCGAGGGCAATGTTGGCCGCTTGAATCATGGCTTCGGGATCATCGCCATGGACATGGAAAATCGGAGTGTTGAGCATCTTGGCAACATCTGTTGCGTAAAGAGTCGAGCGCGAATCAGTGGGTGTCGTAGTGAAACCGATCTGGTTGTTGATGATCAGGTGAATCGTGCCGCCGGTTTTGTAGCCATCAAGTTGTGACAGGTTCAATGTTTCAGCAACCATCCCCTGGCCGGAAAAAGCGGCATCACCGTGAATCAGCAGGGGCATGATATGGCGGCGGCCGTCTTTGGGATGGCGATCCTGGCGGGCCCGGGCTTTACCTTCGACCACCGGATTAACCGCTTCCAGGTGACTCGGGTTGGAGGCAAGGGAAATACGGACATCCCGACCTGCAACCTGGCGGTAGGCGGTATATCCTTTGTGATATTTGACATCCCCTTCTCCGACGATCTGGTAACAGGCGTTGTCGCCGAACTCGGCAAACATGTTCTCCAGTGGTTTTTCAAAAACATTGGCAAGAACATTCAGCCGGCCACGGTGAGCCATGCCGATTACAATCTGCTCAATTGACAGCTCGGCCCCGCGCTCGACAATATGGTCAAGTAGAGGGATGATCGATTCGCCGCCTTCGAGGGAGAAGCGTTTCTGGCCGACAAACTTCCGATGGAGAAAACTCTCGAAACGCGTTGATTTCAGCAGGGCGTGATAAACAGAGAGCTTTTTGTCGAGGGAGAGTTCGACCCGATTATTGTTGGTTTCAACCCGTCGCTGCAGCCAACTGCGTTCTTCCGGGTTCGGTATGTGCATAAATTCGATGCCGAGGGTGCGACAATAGGTTTGTTTGAGGACATTAACAATATCGTTGAGCGATGCCTGCTCGAAAATAAAGTCGACGACGGAAAAAGTACGTTCAAGGTCGTCTTCATCCAGTCCGAAAGTGGCCAACTGTAAAAACGGGTGGTCCAGGGAACAGGGGGTCAGCGGGTCAACGCAAGCGTACATGTGACCGAGTTCCCGGTAGCGCCGAATCATCGCCTGGACAGCGGCCGGCTTACTGTCGCTGACGGACGTATCACGGGTGTCGGCAAACTCGAAACCCATAAAAAAAGAACGCCATTCTTCAGATACTTGCGACGGGTCTTTGCGATAGCGCTGATAGTGGGCTTCCAGCCACTCCGAACTGACATTATGTGCAATACTCATCTGTTTACTCACTATTGAAGCAGGGCAAAAATCAACAAGTTTACTGGTTAGAACCAATCTTCCGCAGATGCAGCCTTCTCCCCTCTTTCCCGGGAGAAGGTTTCAAACGGAAAATTGGTGCTAAGCAGTACACGTTTTCTACTCTCTATTCATCAGACCGTTGCCAGTATAAAGCAGTCGATCATTTGTCGCAATAAATGTCTGGAAACAATAGCAGTAACAAAAAAAGATTAAAAATAACAAAGATGGTCTTGACCCGTTGCATGCCTATCTGCTAATTTCGGACTACCAGCAGAGGCAGAAAGGAGAAACCCATGGCATTAGAAGTTGGTCCAACAACCAGTATGGTCAACCAGGAGGTAGCCTCCAACAAAGCTCAGGCAGGGCTTGATGTACTGACCAAAACGACCGAAAAAACAGAGCAGATGGAGGCTAACGAGCAGATGCGTACGGAGATCGCCGAACAGACCGGTAAAGGGCTGAACCTCGATGTAACCGCCTGATCCGTCAGCACTTGATTTGTCAACACCGCAAACAAAGCCGTGCTCACCCATTAGTGGTGATCGCGGCTTTGTTGTATCGATTTCTCTTTTGATTGCGTCAGCGCATATGGTTGGCCGTCCGTGTCGAGTCGCACAAAAGTAACAGCGGTGCTGAAAACCTCTTCTTCGTCCAGGGCGCCGGGTGCGTCGGCAAACACCGTGACATTGTAGGTTACCGAGGTCCGCCCCTGACTGTTTCTGTGTATGGTGAAACGCAGGATCGAACCATTTTTCACCCGGTGTTTGAACCGGCATGCGGCCATCCCGAGGGTCACCAGGTTGCAACCGGGATAGTCCCGTGTGGCTGCCATCCAGGCATTTTCATCCACCCATTTAAGCATAACGCCGCCAAACAGGTAGCCGTGATGATTCAGGTGCTCCGGTCGAACGATGGTGAAATTATCCATGAGATTGTGCCCTGCGGCTGTTGAACTGCTCTTCAGCATGATAGGAAGAACGTACCAGAGGGCCGGCTTCGACATGGTCAAAGCCGATGGCCTGACCGGTTTTGGCGTAAGCGGTGAATTCATCGGGTGTGACATAGCGGGCAACCGGGTGATGGTGCCTGGTCGGTGCCAGATACTGACCCAGCGTCAGAATCCGGCAGCCGTGTTCACGCAGATCATGGAGGGCCTTGACGACTTCGGTTTTTTCCTCGCCCATCCCCAGCATCAGGCCGGACTTGGTGACCACTGTCGGAGCAACATGTTGCACCTGGTCCAGTAGTCGCAGAGAACGTTGATAGTCGGCTTCTGGCCTTACCCGGGGGTAAAGGCGCGGGACGGTTTCGAGGTTATGGCCGAGAATCTGCGGTTGCTCACGCAGAATCAGTGCCAGCGCCTGGTCGTTTCCCTGCAGATCCGGGATCAACAGTTCAATGGTGCATGCCGGGCATTGCTGCCTGATTTCTCGGACCTGGGCGGCGAAGTGGGCGGCCCCTCCATCAGGCAGGTCATCTCGGGTGACGGAGGTAATAACGGCGTGCTTAAGCTGCAGTTCGGCAATAGCGGTAGCAATTTTTACCGGCTCATCCGGGTCGGGAGGGTCGGGTCGGTGGTTGTTGATATTGCAGAAGGAACAGGTGCGGGTGCAGTTGTTGCCGAGGATCATGAAGGTTGCTGTGCCCTTGTTCCAGCACTCCCCCTGATTGGGGCAGGCGGCGCTACGACAGACCGAATTCAATCCCTGCCGGCGATGATAGCGATCAATTCGGCGGTAATTTTCACCGGCGGGAAAGCTGACTTTCAACCAGTCAGGCTTGTTACCCGGCTCCGGAGTCAGTCCGGATATGATATTTTTACTCATGGTAACCTCAGTATCAACGGCTGGTACACCTGTCTTTATTAGTAGCAGAAAAGGTCCGGCAGCGATACCGCTACAGGACCTTTTTCGGGTATAATCCTTCTTTTCAGGGTGCCGTCATTCAGGCCGGTTCAAAGTTGGATTTGTCAACACCACAAAGCGGGCAAACCCAGTCTTGCGGAATATCTTCAAAAGCGGTTCCGGGTTCTATGCCGCCATCCGGATCGCCGACCTCGGGATCATAAATGTAATTACAGACAACACAACGATACTTCTGCATGATATCTCTCCTTGGCAATGGTAATAAGTCACAGCCGGAAAAAATAACAGATTCGATCAATTATTACAATCCCGGTAATTTATTTGCTCCGCAATATCAACGAAGTCTTTTCAACAGCGCGTCGACCGATTTTTCGATTCCCTCAGCCGCTTTGCTGCCCCGAACCCCGCGGGAAGAAAAAGGGCATCAACATCTTCAGCACGCACTCAAACAGCCTGATTGGACCAGCAAGGCGATTTTCAGTTTTTTGTATAGAGTACGGCAATACCTCTGACGATCTCGTTACCCAGGGCTTTAAGACTGTGAGGTTCGCTCGAATCCCAGTAGACAGAATCCCCTGACTCAAGAATATAAGTGTCGCCTCCATGTTGCAGTTCAACCCGGCCTTCCAAAATATAGAAAAATTCCTCGCCGGGATGGCGAACCGGTTGTGATTGTTCGGTTCGACTCGGATCAAATTCAACCAGGAACGGTTCCATATGCTTGTGTTTCTTGCCGTAAGCAAGGGAGTGGTAGAAGTAAGGTTGTGGCTTGCCGCCATGATTGGGCCGGCGATCCATGCGATCTGCTTCTCCAGACCTGACCACCAGGCATTTCTGGGTGTTGTCTTCCTCCTCAAAAAATTTTTGCAGAGGAACTTTCAGTGCCCTGGCAATCCGCAGTAAGGTCGCAAGAGGTGGGATAACCTGGTCATTTTCAATCTGCGATAGCAATGGTTTGGACAGTTCCGTTGCAACGGCAAGGTCCTGCAGTGTCATCCGTTGCAGTTGACGCAGTTCACGAATCGTCAGTCCGATTCTGAGTTCTTTCACTTCGGCTCTGAAA
>JAWLDI010000094.1:0-9442 GCA_041686715.1 Pelovirga sp. | reverse complement strand
ATCTCGCCATGCCAAAGAGATGGGCGCCGACGGTCTGCTGCTGGTCTCACCCTATTACAATAAACCCTCACAGGAGGGGATTTTCCAGCACTACAAAGCGCTTGCCGAAAGCGTCAATCTGCCCCAGGTTCTTTATAACGTCCCTGGTCGCACCGGCATGAATATGACGGCTGCAACGACAATCCGTCTCGCTGAGTTTGAGCATATTGTCGCCATCAAGGAGGCTTCCGGCGACATCACCCAGGCCAGTGAAATTATCGCTAAAGCCGGCGCTAAAATCGATGTGCTCTCCGGCGATGATTTTCTCGCCCTGCCGCTGATGGCCTGTGGTGCCAAAGGAGTTATATCCGTATCCGCCAATATCATTCCCGCTCAGGTTAAGCAGATGGTCATAGCCGTACAGGAAAACCGCTGGGATGATGCGACAAAACTGCACCTGCAGTTACTTGATTTCCATCAGGCCATGTTTATTGAAGCCAATCCGGCGCCGGTTAAAACCGCAGCCGCTTTAATGGGTAAGTGTCGCCCCGAAGTGCGTCTGCCGCTGGTAAGCCTGCAGCCTGAAAATTTGACGAAACTCAAGACGGTCCTGAGCAGGCACGAGGTAATTTAAACAATTTTTACCGATAGCCTTTTTACTCCTGTAGAACTGGCACAGTGACGCTCCCTGCTACCGGGCCACTTGTTGCCAACCGGGCGACAAGACACAGTTTCAAAAGGAACGCAGCTCGCAGCCTTTGAGCTGCTGGAGTCGACTGACCAGCCGGAGTCTTTTAGTAATACAAGGAAAATAAACATGAATGTTGCAATTATTGGTGCTGCCGGACGCATGGGCACACGCCTTATTAACGCCGTGTGCGAAACGTCGGGCTTGACTCTGTCGGCTGCGGTTGAGCGTGAAGGTCATCCGCAACTGGGAATGGATGCCGGAATAAACGCCGGAGCAGGAGAGCTCAACGTCGCATTGATGAGCGACCTTGATAGTGCGATTGCCGCGAGTGATGTCCTTATCGATTTTACTTTTCCGGATGTCACCCTGAACAACCTGGCTGTTTGCGCCCGTCACGGTAAAATGCTGGTCAGCGGCTCCACCGGCTTTACCCCTGAACAAAAGCAGCAGGTTGAGGAGTTTGCCAAATCGATCCCGGTAGTACTGGCGCCCAACATGAGCGTCGGTGTTAACGCCTGCTTCAAGCTGCTGAAAGAAGCGGCCGGCATTCTCGGCGATGATTTCGATGTCGAAGTTGTCGAACTGCACCACAACAAGAAGAAAGACTCCCCTTCAGGTACTGCGGTGCGCATGGGGGAGGTCGTTGCCGAAACCCTCGGACGCGACTATAACCAGGTTGCCAATTATCACCGGGAGGGAATGTGCGGAGAACGAACCCATGCCGAAATCGGTATGCAGACAGTTCGTGGTGGTGATATCGTTGGTGAACACACAGTCTATTTTATCGGCATGGGAGAGCGCATCGAGATCAGCCACCGCGCCATGAGCCGCGACATGTTCGCCCGCGGCGCTGCCCGTGCCTGTGTCTGGCTGCAAGACCAGCCGCCAGGTTTGTACGATATGCAGGATGTACTGGGACTGCGTTAACATACCCTGAAAACTATTTTTTAATCCACGGAACACACGGAATACACAGACAAAATCGAAGAAAAGAAACAGTTCTTCAGTTCTTTAAATAACCAGTTTCAGGAATGATTGTTTTGCTCTGGAGGTAGTTTGTTTTTCGTGTTTTTCCGCGGACAACGGTTTTTTCAGGTTCATTTGAACTTATGTAAAGGAGATTTATACCAAAATGGCACGTATCAACGATCACTATCTTAAACTCAAAGCCGGCTACCTGTTCCCCGAGATCGGTCGCCGCGTCACTGAATTCACCAAAGCCAATCCCGATGCGCAGGTTATTCGTCTCGGCATCGGCGATGTCACTCGACCTCTTGCGCCGGCGGTTCTGGATGCTTTCCATCAAGCTATCGATGACCTTGGTACAACGGAAAACTTTGCCGGTTACGGTCCCGAACAGGGCTATGAATGGCTGTCACAAGTTATTATCGATAAAAGCTATAAGCCCCTGGGTGTTGAGCTGAAAACCGATGAAATATTTATTTCCGACGGTTCCAAATGCGACTGCGCCAATATCCTCGACATCTTTGCCCTGGATAATGTTGTTGCCATTGGCGATCCGGTCTATCCAGTCTATAACGACACCAACGTGATGGTGGGACGCACCGGCGAAGCGGACGAAAAAGGCTATTATAAAGGGATCGTCTATATGCCCTTTACTGCCGACAACAACTTTATCCCTGATCTCCCCAAGGAAAAAGTCGACATTATCTACCTGTGTTATCCCAACAACCCGACCGGCACTGTTGCGAGCAAGGAAGAACTGAAAAAATGGGTCGATTACGCCCGCGCCAACGACGCCATCATCTTCTTCGATGCTGCCTATGAAGCCTTTATTACCACCCCCGGCATCCCCCACTCCATCTATGAGATTGAGGGCGCAAAAGAGTGTGCCATCGAATTCCGCTCCTTTTCCAAAACCGCCGGATTTACCGGTGTCCGTTGCGGTCTGGTGGTGATTCCCGAACAACTGTGCGGAACAACCGCAAGCGGTGAAAAACACAGTCTTAATAAGCTCTGGAAACGTCGCGTGACCACCAAGTTCAACGGCGCCTCCTATCCGGTCCAACGTGCCGCCGCGGCTGTATATTCTGCCGAAGGATGGCAACAAACACGCGAAACTATTGACTATTATATGGAAAATGCCCGCATCATCCGTGAAGGGCTGCAAGCTGCCGGAATCGATTGCTACGGCGGCGTTGACTCCCCCTACATCTGGCTCAAAACCCCGGAAGGGATGAACAGCTGGGACTTTTTTGATAAACTCCTGCATGAATGTCATGTTGTCGGCACCCCGGGCAGCGGCTTCGGTCCCAGCGGCGAAGGTTATTTCCGCCTTTCCGCTTTCGGTGATCGCGCCAATGTCGAGACAGCCGTCCAACGAATCCGTAACACCTGGGGCAAGTAGGCAGTGCCCCTTTAACCATCAAGGAGAAAAAACACCATGCATGAAAAAAGTATCGTATTATTAAATCAGGCTGTAGCTGAAGAAATAACCGCTCTTCATCAATACATGTATTTCCATTTTCACTGTGATGACCAGGGATATGATCTGCTCGCTGACCTGTTCAAAAAAATCGCCATTGAAGAAATGCTCCATGTTGAAGATCTGGCCGAGCGGATTCTGTTTCTCGGGGGCGACGTTGAAATGAAAGCCTCTCAAGATGTAAAGAAAATTAAAGAGGTTGAAGAAATGTTGCAATTGGCACGTTCAATGGAAGAACAGAGTGCTCTTGATTACAACCGCTGGGCCAATGAATGCAGCGCCAATGCGGACTCGGTATCGAAAAAACTGTTCGAACAGTTGGTTGTTGATGAGGAACGTCACTACGACAACTACGATGACGAAATCGAAAATCTCAGCCGTTTTGGCAAGGAATACCTTGCTCTGCAGTCTATCGAGCGCAGCAAGGCACGACGCGGTGCCGGGGCTGCCGGAGCCTGATGCCCGACTTTTTTGCCAGGCATGACAATAAGGATTAATCGAAAAAAGGCATCGCCCCGCGCGGTGCCTTTTTTGTTTAGAGATGTTCCCCCTGGTTCAGCGACCGGCTCAAGTGTAGAGATGTTGATTCCCCATCGATAATTTTTCTTGAACTGGAAAAAAGCAGTGACGATGAATTACCCTGCCCGGAGACAGCGACCGGGGTATCAATAAATCGCACCCCGGCCAGATCAAGTCGACTCTGGTCAACCAGCAGCCCAACGTTACCGTAAATATCGACCCCGGTCATTTCCATCTGTGACCGTACGCTGTGTATCGCCTGTTCTTCAGCATGATCACCGATGATGGAGCGTTTAATGGTTACCCTGGAGTCGACACTGTGGATATGAAGAATCCGGGCATCAGTAATAACAACATCCTTACATTGGTGAATTTTCAAGCTGGCGTATTCTCCACGGAAAACACGTCCATTCTCGTTATCACAGGTAGCATCAGCAGCGCTGGTTACTGTTGTCAGACCTGTCTTGTTGTCACTGGCGGGTTTATTCTGCAGGGCATGCCACAGCATATCAGAAAAACGGCGCGAATTTTCATTCATGGGCACATGGCCAAGACCAGCGAGCAGCTTTAATTCGCTGTTAGTCAGATTCCAATCGAGAATGGTCGCAATGCGGAGCGGCGCAATCTGATCATGCTCTCCCCAGATCAGCCAGGTTGGGATTGTTACCATTGAGAGCAGCCTGGTAAAATCCGTTTGTACCAAAGCCAGAGCAGCAATCTGGCCAGGATCTCCGCCAAGAACCTTTTCCCGGGCCGCTGCCGTCGCCAGAACCAGATCCGGATCCAAAGGAACGCGCGAGGTTTTTTCGAGCACCAGCCCGGCAATCCGACCTAATTGAGACTCCAGTGCATCGGAAAAAAAGGGGAGGTCAAAACGGATCAGGTCACGAACAAAGTGCTGACTGACGGCAAGACGATGGAGCAGACCGACAGAATCGATCAGAATCAGGCTTTCCAATCGCTCGCCGTAATGGGCCGCCACGTTCAGGGAAATGGCCCCTCCCAGTGAATGCCCGACCAGATAAACGGGCTTGTCGGGAAACCTGTCCAGCAGCCAATAGATAAATTGAGCATAGTTAGTAGGGGAATATAATTGGTTGGCCCGCGCTGACCGGCCAAAGCCAGGCAGATCTGGTGCAATAACATGGAAACGGGATGCGAGTTTTGGCACAAACGGCTCCCAGATAGCGGCGGCCTCAGGCCCAAGTCCGTGCACCAGCAACAGAATGTCGGCATTTTCACGACCGGCTTCGCGCAACAGAAAGTGCCCATTGAAAATCGGCTCGTTCTGGATTTTTTCATGCTGCCAGGGCGTCGTTTGTGCCGGAGCATTACTCAACAGGCAAAAAAAACACAACACTGAAAACCCGAAACATTGGCGGATCCGCGCAGCAAAACAGGTCATGAGGGCCTCACAGCAGCAGTATTCGTCATTTGTCTTTCGCCTACAGCTCGTTCCAACCAGTAAAAAAAATCTGTTCAGCGCCGAGTCCGAGACCCGCTAACAAAAACCGGACTGGCCAGTAAAGAAAACAGTTTATACCTTCAAACAACAACAGGGAGGCTGTCAATAAAAACAGAGACAATCGATAAAAGAACAGTATCTGCCATGTCATTTTCTGCTATCTTTGAGCATTGCATAATTCTTGATCTTACTTTCATCCCGTAACGGTGCCTGCCCATGAAAAACGAAGAACTGAACGCTGAACTTGACATCCGTGAGATGACCATTGACGACATGGCCGCGGTTTTCCACCTGGGTGAGCTGCTCTTTACCTCTGATTTTTCTCCAAGCATGTACCGGACCTGGGATGAGTACGAAATCACCACCCTGTTCAATTCCGACAGTGAACTCTGTCTGGTAGCGGCGCTGGAAGAGAAGATTGTCGGCTTTGCCCTGGGTACAACAGTCGAAAAGCACAATTCCGCCTGGAAATACGGTTACCTGGTGTGGATCGGTGTCCGCCCGGGATTGCAGCAAGGAGGGACAGGTGTAAAATTGTTTGACGAACTGAAACTGCGAATGAAAGAACAAGGTGTGCGGATGATTATCATTGATACCGATGCTGACAATGACGCTGGTATCCGCTTTTTCGAAAAACTTGGATTCGGTAATATCCAGCAACATGTCTATATGACCCTGAACCTGTCGCGCAAGCGCAAAAAGAAAAGATAAGGAACTCCCATGTTAACGCATCTGGACCAGGTCTGGCATGCCATCGATCCGGCCCGACTAAAAAAGAATCTTCTTGAAATGATCGACATCTACTCCCCTTCCGGCAAAGAGGAGGATATTCAGTTGTTCCTCGAAGAGCAGTTGCGCGCTACCGGAACACCAGTGCGGCGCCAGGTGGTAGATGAAGAAGAACGCTTCAACCTGATTGCCACCATGGGCAGCGACGCGCCTGACCTTTATCTGGTTGGCCATGTCGATACGGTTCCGGCCTGGGACATTGATGACTACGCAGCGGTAGAAGAGTGGGGCGTGATTCGTGGTCTCGGCAGCGCCGACATGAAAGGTGGCTGTGCCGCCATGGTCGAAGCCTGGACCGCCCTGGCAACCTTGCCTGAAGCGGAGCGTCCGACCCTCGGCCTGTTATTGGTCGTCGGTGAGGAAGAAAACGGTGACGGTAGCGCCCGCTTTCTTGAGGAGCAATGTCCGCGCTCGGTGATTATCGGCGAACCCACGGCCCTGCTTCCTGCTTTTGACCATTACGGCTACATGGAGGTTACCCTCATCACCCAGGGACGCCGGATCCATTCCTCCCTGCCGGAACTCGGCCACAATGCCATCGAATCGATGCTGCGGGTGCTGCTGCAGATCGAGCGCTCATCTACGTTCCGTCAACAGGCCGCCAAACTCGTGTATTCCATCCGCGAAATGAGTTCGTCACGAGCGGGATTTGTTGTCCCTGACCGCTGTGAAGCGATGATCGATCTGCACCTGTCACCCGATTTGAGCCCGCTGACGGTTCGTTCGATTATCGAAACCACGCTGGAACAAGCACGCAGTTCAATCAAGGGGCTGGACCTTGAGGTGGTTTTTGACTTTGAAGCCAGCGGTTATCAGCTGGCTCCGGAGGATAACACCATCAGTATTCTTGAAGAAATTTATCCGCGTCTCAACCTGCCGTTGAACCCTGTGCCGTTTCGTTCGCATTCCGATGGCAACCTGTTTTTTCAGGCCGGCAGCAAACCTCTCATCCTCGGTCCCGGTTCCCTGGAAACCGCCCATACTGCCGATGAGCAGACCAGTTTTGCCGAGGTTGAAGATGCCGCGCGGATCTATGCGGCATTGGCACTGGGATAACAACGCCAGTCGGACTCAGACCAGCGGAATAAAATCTCCCCGGTTGATCTCATCCACCTGTTCATTGAGGGTCCAGAAATCGTAGAGATAGCCGAGCAAAAAGAGACCACCGGTAAAAAACCAGATCAACCCGGTGATCCACTTGCCGAGATAAAAACGATGTACGCCGAAAAGGCCAAGGAAGGTCATGAGAATCCAGGTAACATTATAGTCCTTGATCCCATGGTTGTAGCGCTGATCGGCGCTGCGATCCATTGCGGGGATCAGAAAAAGGTCGACTAGCCAGCCGACAAACAATAATCCCAGGGTAAAGAAATAGATCGTGCCGCTGATGGAGCGCCCGTAGTAAAACCGGTGCGATCCCATGAACCCGAAAATCCAGAGAACATAGCCGATCAGCAATGAGTGGGTTTTAGCGCCGTACATGGAAACACCTATTTCTTTTCATTCACCCGAAACCCAGACTTTTTCAATGCCGCCGCCAGACTTGTCTGCCCTGTTGCTGCCGTAGCTTTCTGCCTGTTCTGGGTCTTCTGGCGCCCGGCATCCTTACCAGCCCGCGCATCAACAGGCTTTTCGCCTTTGCCATCGCCACTACGCATCGTCAGTGAAATCCGCTTGCGCTGCAGATCGACCTCAAGCACCCGGACCTGCACCTGCTGGCCAACCTTGACGACATCAGCGGGGTTTTTGATAAAGCGATCGGCGAGCTGGCTGACATGAACCAGTCCGTCCTGATGAACGCCGATATCGACAAATGCGCCGAAGGCAGCCACATTGGTGACGATGCCGTTGAGAACCATTCCCTCTTTGAGGTCATCCACGCCGGTGACGTCCTCACGAAAACCACTGGCAACAAAGGATTCACGCGGATCACGCCCGGGTTTTTTCAGTTCTGTTACAATATCCCGCAGGGTCGGCAGTCCAACCTCGTCGCAAACGTAGGCTTTCAGATCAATCTGTTCTACCAGTTCCGGGCGGCTGATCAGGGTCGGCACATCAATCCCGGCATCCCTGGCCATGGTGGCAACCAGCAGGTAACGCTCGGGGTGGACCGCCGTATTATCCAGGGGCTCACTGCCCTGACGAATGCGCAGGAAGCCGGCGGCCTGCTCAAAGGCCTTCTGGCCGAAACGCGGCACCTTGAGCAACTGCTTGCGGGCAGCAAAGGCCCCCTGTTCATCGCGATAACGGACAATTGCTTTCGCCAGACTCTCACCGATCCCGGAAACAAACCCCAGCAGGGCCCAACTGGCGGTATTCAGATCAACACCGACATAGTTGACACAGGATTCCACTACCTGATCGAGAGCCTTTTTTAACGCCGTCTGGCTGACATCATGCTGGTACTGACCGACACCGATATTCTTCGGATCGACCTTGACCAGTTCGGCCAATGGATCCTGTAAGCGCCGGGCGATAGATATGGCACCGCGTACGGTCAGATCGAGATCAGGAAACTCCTCACGGGCAATATCGGAGGCAGAATAAACACTGGCACCGGCCTCACTGACCATCACCACCGGCAACTTTTTACCAGCCGTTTTCAACACTGAACGGACAAACTGCTCCATTTCGCGCCCGGCCGTGCCGTTACCAATCGCCACCATCTCGATTTTATACTTATCGACCAACTGCAGCAGATCGTTCCCGGCGCTGGCGGCCCGCCCGCCACCGGTATGAGGATAGATGGTAGCATGGTCAAGAAAGCGCCCGGTTTCATCGACTGCCGCCAACTTCGAACCGGTCCGCAAGCCGGGATCAACCCCGAGGACCCGGCTGCTGCCGGCCGGAGCCGCGAGGAGCAGATTGCACAGGTTCTCGGAAAAAACGCGGATCGCTTCTTCGTCAGCATTCTGCTTGGCCAGCAGGCGTAATTCAACCTCGATGGAAGGAGCCATCAGGCGCGCATACGCATCGTCAACGACCGCAACCAGCCAAGCGCGGCAGGATGAGTTCTCAGGCACCAGCAGTTGTGCCAACCGTCCGCAAATCAGCTCCTCGGGGGCCTCGATCTGCAGACGCAGAAAATCCTCCTTTTCGCCCCGGCGCATAGCAAGCATGCGATGGGATGGGACCTGTTGTAACGATTCGCTGAAATCGTAGTACATCTCGTACTTGCTCACCGCCCCTTCCTTGCCCCGGGCCGGCTGGGAACGGAATATCCCCTGCTCCCAGGTCAGCTCCCGAACCAGTCCACGTGCTGCGGCGTTATCGGCAAACTGTTCGGCAACAATGTGACCGGCGCCCTGCAGAGCGGCTGCAACGTCCTCAACCCCCTGCTCACTGCTGATGTAAGGGGCAGCCAGTTGGCACAGATCAACAGCACCTCCGACTGCAACCAGAAGCTGCTGTGCCAGGGGGGCCAGCCCCTTTTCCCTGGCGATGGTCGCCTTGGTACGTCGTTTGGGCTTATAGGGCAGATAGAGATCCTCCAGTTCCGTCTTCTGGCGGCAGGAAACGATCCGCGCCTGCAATTCCGGCGTCAGCTTGCCCT
>JAWLDI010000093.1:0-9916 GCA_041686715.1 Pelovirga sp. | reverse complement strand
ATCCGGCCGGTGAAACGTCCGTTTTGTATGGGGGCTCACAGGGCTTTGAAATTATTCCAGCGACAGGTTATTACATCAATGATCTGCTGGTAAACGGTACTTCCGTTGGTCTGGTGGAGACCTATGATTTCACGGATGTGGATTCACACCATACCATCGAAGCCATTTTCTCTGATATCCCTGCCGGTTTAAGTCAGAATCCGCTTGAACCCGGTTTAAGAGGTATTGAACGTACTGATGGTGGTGATGACAGCAGCAACCTGGTGGATGGCAAGCCCAGTTTTGACCTCGATTATCGATTCCACGTGGTGCTGCGCGATGAGGAGTTACTTGATCAATATCGGGTCTTCGCGGTGATTAATGGCTACCGGTATGCTCTCGAACATGATCACGGAGCGCTCGAAGCCGGTGCTCGTTTCAGTATGACAACGCGACTGGGTCCTGTTCATTCCCATCGCTATTATTTTGTTGCCGAGAATCATTCCGGTGCACAATTATGGCGTTATCCGGCAACGGGCGATCTGCCGGGCCCGGTTGTTGAACTGCTATCCGGTCATAATATGATCGGTCTGGTGGGCAACATCAATCCGCATGGCCTTACTGCGAATGAGCTGCTGGGTGTCAGACAGGTTTATCGCTGGTCGCCGGCAGCTAAAAAAGAAGGGGATTATGTCATGGTCGACAACGGCGCCCCTGTGTCTTCAGGTGAAGGCTACCAGCTGCGCAGATCGACTGAAAAAACATTGCCGAATCTGCGTCCTTATGGGGAAGTTGCCGCCGACTATTACGAATTTGATGTGTTGCCCGGCTGGAACCTGATTGCCAATCCCTATGGTGGAAACGTACTTCTTGAACATATCCAGGTGCGTGCTGGAGAAGCCGCACCGCTTGACTGGTTGACAGCAGCGTCACAATTACTGGTTGTCGATAGTCTGTTTGCCTATCTTGGTGAAGACTGGGGTGGCGGCAATGAAGTGACCAGTGCGGCCGGAACCAACAGGGCCATCCTGGTGCCGGGAATCGGTTACTGGATTTACGTTAACCCTGTGAATCAGCCGGTATCACTGCTGATCCCCAGACCTTTAAAATAACAGGAGTTGACGATGAAAAATTTAAAACTCTACTGTAGTTCTTTTTTGACACTGTTGATGGTACTTCTGCTGGCTGCCTGCGAGGGTGGTGGCGGCGGATCCAGCTCCGGAACCACACAACAGGAAACACCCGGTACACTGGAAAGCGCACCAAATTCCTTAACTGGTACCGTGGCAGATGGATATTTGTGGAAAGCACGGGTCTTTCTTGACCGTAATGGCAATCGTGTCTACGACAGCGGAGAACCCAGGGCAATATCCGATGAAGGTGGTATGTTCACTTTATCTGTCAATTCAGGTGACGGCAGTCTATACCCCGTTGTTGCAGAAGTGATTGCCGGCGAGACCATCGATATGGACACAAATCAGCCGGTGGCTGATAGTTACATGCTGGAAACACCACCGGGACGCTGGCAGTTTGTTTCGCCCCTGACGACCCTGGTCAATCTTGAGATGAAAAAGAATCCGACCATGACGTTGGAGAAATCGGAATTGAATGTCAAAAGGCAACTCGGTATCGTCGATGAACTTTCCCTGTTTGAAGATTATCTTGCCCCGGCACCAGAGCAGGCCGTTGAAGCGGAAAGAGCACACAGGGCGGCGCAGGTTGTGGCAGCAGTGATGGGCTCGTTGCGCCGGGACATCGCTGATAATCTTGCCGGACAGACGGTCGCAGATCAGCAGCGTCTTGTTGCTTACCTGGTCAGTGACGAGATCATGCGGCAGGCGGGCACTATTAAGAAGGCATTGAACCAGGAACGCAATCTGGACCAAACAGCCTCAGTATCACATTTGATAACTGCTGTCCGAGAGCAAATCGACACATCAGACCTGAATCGGGATAAACTGGAATTTTATGCCGACAGAATTGATGAGGACTTGGAAGTCTGGGACATGGAACCACCACAGATTGAAGAGCAGAATGTGGTGGCTGGCGCTGATGTCGCTATCGATGCCATTATTACATTGACATTTGACAAGGCTCTGGATCCGGCGTCGGTTACGAATGACGCCGTGTCAATGCGCAGGATTGGTGGCTCAGCTGTCCCCGGTGCCGTTGATTATGATGCTGAAACGCAACGTTTGCGGTTTGTTCCGGACCAGATGCTTCTGCCATACAGTGATTACGAGGTTGTTGTCAGCACGCGGCTGCAAGATCAACTGGGTAACCCGGTTGACAACAATCTGAGTTGGGAATTCTCAACGATCTTTGGTCTGACACCTCCCCCTCCGGTTGAAATCGATCTGCAATAGAGGGGGCAGTAAATTGATTGTAGCGGAGGTTAAGGCTATTGCTTTAGCCTCCGTTTGGTTTGTCCTGATCCAGTATCAGCCGGCGTTTGATGCGGCGGGTAGTAAACCAGACACCGGTCAGGACAAAGGGGATAGAGGTTGCCAGAACCAGATTTTTATTCAGTCCCCATTGTTCGAGGGGCAAGCCTCCTACCAGGTAGCCCAGTAAACCAACAGCATAATAGCTGATAGCGGCAATGGATAAACCTTCGACTGTTTCCTGCAGGCGAAACTGCAGTTTGCTGCGACGGTTCATGGCGGCCAGCTGCAGGCGGTTCTGTTCCTGCAGGGTCAGGTTAGCACGGGTGCGCATCAGTACGCTGGCGCGTTCGATCCTTTTCGACAAGTCGTCCATCCATTCCTTTACCGATTCGCAGGTACGGGAAGCCGGGTTGAGGCGCCGGGTAATGAATTCGCCCATGGACAGATGGCCTTCAATACGCTTTTCGCCAATTCCCTCAAGACGGTCCTTGACCAGTTGATGGTAGGCTTTGGTCGCTGAAAAGCGCTGGTTGGTCTCAGCGCGATAGGCCTCCAGTGCTGCTTCAATCCTGGTCAGTTTTTCGAGCAATTCACGTTCACTGCTGGTGGTTTCTTCGTTCGTGACGACGGTCAGGATGTCTCCTAATTGCTTATCCATATCAACCAGTTGCGGAGCGATCTTTTTAGCCAGCGGCAAGGCCATTAACGCGAGCAGACGATAGGTTTCCATATCGGTCAGGCGGCGTACCAGTTGGCCAAGCTGGGTATCGTTGAGGTGGTCATTTCTGACGATAAAGCGTGAGAAACCATCGCCGTGAAGTTTGAAAGCAGTATAGATGCGGGCATTATCATCATAAGCGCTGCTGATCATCAGCGAATGCCCTTCAAAATAGCGGGTCAGGGCGTTGTGTTCGTAGCTTAAGTGCTGGTCATCAATAATCAGATGAAAGGCAGCAATTATCTGCCCCGGCAGTTGCTTCTGCCAGTCGGCAGGCAACAGGTCGATGGCCGTGTAGGCAAAGGGGGAGTCCAGGTCAGGAACCGCACCCTGCATGATGGTTAACGAATAAAATTCGGCGTGACGCTCCCAATGGATAACGAAGTTGCCGACACTTTCATGAAAGGAGACCGTGCCGCTTTTGGGTTGACTGATGTCGTAGCGTCGACATAAATCACACAATAAATCAAAGGCCTGGTCCAACCCTTCCTGCCGCTCGCAACAAGCGGCCAGGTGGGTCATCAGTTGCGGCGATTCGAGGGTGTAGAATGGACGGATATGCAGCTCGTTATATAGGGCTTCGCGCTGGGGATGAAAATGGTATTCGATGGTGGGGCCGGTGGGCATGGCTGTTTCCTTCGTTGGATAGCTTCTGCACATTTATGCGAAATATCAGCAGGATAAACTGGTTGTATGAGTTTCGGATCAGGAATAGGTTTGATTTTCCTGTTCCTGCACGCGGATAAAGGTGGTGCGTTTGGTCAGCTCCCTTAAGGCCGATGCCCCGACATAGGTGCAGGTAGATCTTACCCCGCCGAGAATGTCTCTGATCGTATCTTCAACCGGACCACGATAGGGAACTTCGACGGTTTTACCTTCCGATGCACGATATTCAGCAATGTTGCCGACGTATTTCTCCATGGCAGTTGAGGAACTCATACCGTAAAAAAGTTTATACTGGCGCCCGTTACGCTGAACCAGCTCGCCGCCACTTTCATCGTGACCGGCAAACATGCCGCCGATCATGACGAAGTCGGCACCGCCCCCGAAGGCTTTGGCGACATCTCCGGCACTGATACAGCCGCCATCGGAAATGATACGGCCACCCAACCCATGGGCCGCATCAGCACATTCAATGACGGCGGACAGTTGCGGGTAGCCGACCCCGGTTTTGACCCGGGTGGTACAGACGGAGCCGGGTCCGATGCCGACCTTGACGATATCCGCCCCAGACAGAAGAAGTTCTTCGACCATTTCACCAGTGACTACGTTACCGGCGATGATGGTTTTTTCGGGAAAATTGTCGCGGCAACGGCGAACAAACTCAACAAAGGTTTCCGCATAGCCATTGGCGACATCGATACAGATGAATTTGAGTTGGGGATGTTGTTTCATGATGAGACGGAGCTGATCCAGGTCCTGACTGGAGGTGCCGGTACTGATCATAATATGCTCAACAATGGATGGAGATTGTTCAGCCAGAAAGCTGGCCCACTGATCAGGGTGATAATGTTTGTGGATGGCGGTTAACAGGCCGTGACGAGCAAGGGTTGCCGCCAACTCAAAGGTGCCGACAGTGTCCATGTTGGCGGCAATAACGGGAATCCCCGTCCAGCAATCCTGACTGTGGAGAAAAGTGAACTCCCGCTCCAGGATGACCTGGGAGCGACTTTTTATGGTCGAGCGTTTAGGGCGGATCAGTACATCCTTAAAGCCGAGCTTGATATCAGTTTCTATACGCATGAAATTTTCCCCTGTCCGAGATTGGCGAAAGTTTTTTACTCTTAATTTAACTGGCGGTCAGGCCATTGATGTTAACAGTACCATTATAGCAGGACTTTATCTTTTCTGTGCATCGATCGTGACCGGCAAACAGGAACTTGCCGGTTCTTTTTTAAAGCCGGTTGACAGCTGATCAGTCACGCCGGGAGGTAGAATTTTTCCTTCTGCCGTGCTAAACAATGAGGATTCATTTCGGCCCCTGCACTCTTTGCGGCCGGCTGTCGGCCGGTGCCACAAGCATGTTCCAGCGGGATAATTTAAATCACAACAGTTTTATCAGGAACAACAGCTATGGAACATTCAAACTTTGTGCACCTGCACCTGCATAGCCAGTACAGTCTGTTGGATGGTGCCATCAAACTCGATGAACTGGTCAGCAGGGCACGTGAGTTAAAAATGCCGGCGGTCGCGGTGACGGACCACGGTAACATGTTCGGCGCTATCGAATTTTACAGCAAAGCCATGAGTGCCGGCGTCAAACCGATTATCGGCTGTGAGGTTTATGTCGCCCCCGGCTCGCGTTTTACCAAAGCCAATGCCCGCGGTTCCTCGGAAGCTTCCTATCACCTGGTGCTGTTGTGCATGAACCTGGTCGGATATAAAAACATCTGCCGGTTGATTTCCGCTGCCTACCGTGAAGGTTTTTACTACAAGCCGCGCATCGACTGGGAACTGCTGGCGCAGCATCATCAGGGACTGATCGCTATGTCGGCGTGCCTCGGTGGTGAACTGCCAACCCTGATCAATCTGAATCAGCCGCATGAAGCCCTGCAGCGAGCTGCACAGATGGCGGAAATCTTCGACGATGGACGTTTTTATATTGAACTGCAACAGAATTTTCTGCCGGAGCAGGATAAGGCCAATGCCGGTCTGGTTTCTCTTGCTGATGAGCTTGATCTCCCCCTGGTGGCGACTAACGACTGTCATTATCTCTCTCGTGAGGATGCTTTTGCTCATGAGGTTCTGCTGTGTATCCAGACCGGTAAAACCATGGATGACCCGAACCGGATGCGTTTTCCCAACGATGAGTTCTATCTGAAGACTGCCGAGGAGATGACGTCTCTTTTTCCTGACCATCCGGAGGCCATCGCCAACACCGTTCGCATTGCAGAACGATGTAATCTGGATCTAGATTTTAACACCTACCATTTTCCCCAGTACGAAAAGCCTGCGGATAAATCCCTGGATGAGATTCTTGCCGAACACAGTCGGGCGGGTTTGCAGGAGCGCCTGGAGGAAATACGCCAGGTACGCCCCGTCAACGATGAGATGATGCGTACCTACGAAGAACGATTGCAGATCGAACTCGATTGTATCAAACAGATGGGCTTTCCCGGTTATTTTCTGATTGTCGCCGACTTTATCAACTGGGGTAAGAATCATGGTATTCCCGTCGGGCCGGGTCGGGGGTCGGCAGCAGGGAGTCTGGTTGCCTACGCCATTCGCATTACCGATATCGATCCGATTCCCTACAACCTGCTGTTTGAACGGTTTCTCAATCCGGAGCGGATATCGATGCCGGATATCGATGTCGATTTCTGTATCTACGGACGTGAACAGGTGATTGATTATGTCCGTGAAAAATATGGCGCCGAGAACGTCGCCCAGATTATTACCTTTGGAACCATGCTTGCCAAAGGTGTGCTGCGGGATGTCGGCAGGGCACTTAATATCCCCTACGGGGAGGTTGATAAAATTGCCAAAATGGTTCCCGCGGTACTGGGTATTACCCTCAAAAAGGCCATTGAACAGGAACCACAATTTAACGCCCTGATCGAAAAAGACTCCAAGATCAAGGAGCTTGTCAACATTGCCCTGGCTCTGGAAGGTTTGACGCGTCACGCTTCAACCCATGCCGCCGGTGTGGTCGTCACTCCACGGCCGTTACCTGAATACCTGCCGCTCTATGTGGACCCCAAGTCGGGGGGGCAGGTGACCCAGTACCCGATGAGTTATGTTGAAAAAATCGGTCTGGTCAAGTTCGATTTTCTCGGCCTTAAAACGCTTACGGTGCTGGAAAATGCGGTGCGTCTGGTACGTGTTGGTAAAGCTCCTGATTTTGATCTCAAACTGATTCCTGATGACGATAAAATAACCTTTGAGCTGCTCTCCCACGCAGAAACTACCGGTGTTTTTCAGCTCGAATCAAGCGGCATGAAGGAGTATCTGGTCAAGCTCAAGCCAAGTTGTTTTGAAGACCTGATCGCCATGGTCGCTCTGTATCGGCCGGGACCTTTAGGCTCCGGCATGGTTGACTCCTTTATCAAGCGTAAACACGGACTGGAAAAGTTTGATTATGATTTCCCCCAGCTTGAGTCGATTCTAAAAGATACCTACGGAGTTATAGTTTATCAGGAACAGGTCATGCTGATTGCTCAGGTTCTCGGCAATTACAGTCTGGGAGCTGCCGATCTGCTACGCCGGGCGATGGGAAAGAAAAAAGCCGAAGAGATGGCCGAACAGAAGAAACAGTTTCTGGCCGGGGCCCAGCACAACAAGCTCAATCTCAAGAAAGCTGAAGCGGTGTTTGACCTGATGGAGAAATTTGCTGCCTATGGCTTCAATAAGTCCCACTCTGCGGCCTATGCCCTGATTGCTTACCAGACCGCTTACCTTAAAGCCCATTATCCAGTCGAGTTCATGGCGGCCCTGCTGACTGAAGACATGGAAAACACTGATAAGGTTATCAAAAATATCAGTGAAGTCAGGAGTATGGGAATTGCCATCCTGCCTCCGGATATCAATGCTTCTGAACGCTCTTTTACCGTAGACGAGGAGGCCATGCGTTTTGGCCTCGGGGCTGTCAAAGGTGTCGGTTCTGCAGCCCTGGAGGCAATCTTTCATGTCCGCAGTGAAAAACCTTTCAGTTCGCTGCAGGATTTTTGCGAGCGGGTCGATCTGCGTAAGGTCAATAAAAAAGTCGTCGAGGCTCTGATCAAGTGCGGGGCGTTCGATTCTCTAGGCGGAAAAAGGGCACAATGCCTGTCCGCGCTTGAAGAGTGTATGGATATCGGCCAGCGCCTGCAGCGGGAAAAGGAGTCAGGACAAAACTCCCTTTTCGGCAGTAATGAAATCCGTTCTGTTGGGGGGAACGGGTATGGTCAATTACCACAGATAGAAGAATGGGACGAGAAGACCCTTCTCAGTTTTGAGAAAGAGGCTCTGGGGTTCTACGTTACCGGCCATCCGCTGGCTCGTTATAGTGATGCGATCAAGCATTTTGCAACTTGCGAAGTCAGCGCCCTTATCGAACGTTCCGACAAGGAGCACGTACGTATATGTGGTATTGTCTCGGGAATTAAAGAACTGGTAACCAAAAAAGGTGACCGGATGGCTTTTATTACCCTGGAGGACCTCACCGGTTCTGTAGAAATTGTTGTTTTTCCTGAAGTTTATTCTGCTTCAATGACACTGATCAAAGGAGAAGAACCTATTCTGATCAGCGGTGAACTGGATGTCGGAGAAGAGGCTTGTAAGCTTCTTGCCGCTGACATAGTCCTGTTGCGGGAGGTGCGTAAAACCATGGCGCGGCGCGTGCGTATCCGCTTGACAACACCTGGTCTCCAGGAGACGCAGATGCGTCAACTTAAAACCATTGTGCAACGTTATCGCGGTGAGTGTGATGTGCTGCTGCACATTGTTATACCCAATCGCAGTGAAACCGTGATCAGATTACCCGATCAACTGAAAATGGCAGCATCGGAGGAGGCGCTGGCTGATATTGACGCTCTGTTCGGTTACAACGTCATGCATTTTGAGTAATGTCTGAATCCGTGAGGAGTAAGGAGTGTGGAGAAACAGCGCAAAAAACAATGATTTCGTTGCAGCTTGTCGCCTCAATCAGCATCCGCTGATACCTGCGATGCCACTTTATTGCAGTAGTCTTTTGATGATCTCACGGGTCCTGAGCATTGTGTCGCCTGGCTGGCGGCTTATACTTGACCTGATTCTTTACCCGTTTTATTATTACAATTTAAGTTTTAGTAGTGCAGGAGTGTTTCATGGCTTTTCGGCTGGCACTCTTTGGCCTGGTCCAAAAGACCTATTAAGACCGTCCGTGGTGATCCAGCATCACCCGTCGCAGGGAGATTTGCATGAGTCAGTATCTCGATTTTGAAAAGCCTATCGCTGAATTAAACAATAAAATCAGTGAGTTGAGAGATTACTCAACCGACAATGTCGACTTTACCAACGAAATCCAGAAGTTCGAAAAAAAGGCTGAACGCCTGAAAAAAGAGATTTATTCCAATCTGACCCGCTGGCAGCGTACTCAGTTGGCCCGACACGCTGAACGACCATATACCCTTGATTATATTGAACGTATCTTCACCGATTGGTTTGAAGTTCATGGTGATCGGAATTTCCGCGACGATCCGGCTCTGGTCTGTGGTTTTGCCCGCCTGGATGGCCGACCCTGCTGTGTTATCGGACATCAGAAAGGGCGCAATACCAAGGAAAAGGTTCATCGTAATTTTGGCATGCCTAATCCCGAAGGTTATCGCAAGGCGCTGCGCGTTATGCAGCTTGCCGAACAATTCGGTCTGCCAATATTTACTTTTGTAGATACCCCGGGGGCTTTTCCCGGAATCGGTGCTGAGGAGCGTGGTCAGGCTGAGGCCATTGCCAGAAACCTGCGTGAAATGGCGACACTCAAGGTCCCGGTGATTGTGACCGTTACCGGCGAAGGCGGTTCCGGTGGTGCTCTGGCAATAGCCGTCGGCAACCGCGTGTTGATGATGCAGTATTCGGTATACGCGGTCATCTCCCCGGAAGGTTGTGCTGCTATTCTCTGGAATGACGGAACCAAGGGACCGCAGGCCGCCGAGGCGTTGAAATTAACGGCCCAGGATGTTGACAGCCTGAAAACCGTTATCGACGACGTTATTCCGGAGCCGCTGGGCGGGGCTCATCAGAATCCTGTTGAAGCCGCAGCCACTCTGAAGGACTATCTTCTCAAGCATTTGAACGAACTGCTCGAGTATTCACCCGAAGGTCTGGTAGAACAACGCTATCAGCGTTTCAGGGCAATGTCTGAGATCGATGAATCCTG
>JAWLDI010000092.1:0-10059 GCA_041686715.1 Pelovirga sp. | reverse complement strand
CAGCGACAATGAACACAACTTAAGTTACATCGCTGGGTACTCTCCCAGGCAATCCATTTGGGGATATAATCGTTCTGCTTAGTCATACGATCTCCTTGATAGTTGATACCGACACTTGACTTTACTACGGCGGGCCCCTCGGCTCAAGTCTTCTTGCCAGAGCAAAATAAATATTGTTGAGTTTACTGAAAGGCAGAACAAGCATTAACGTCAACGCATTGGAAAATACCAGTTAGCTAATAAAATGAGTTTTTTCTTACGATTTGTCTTGACGCCCATCAAAGGATGTGTAAAATCTAATCTCGGTCGACACAATAGCTCGTCCACTCGCCTGGTTTAACAACCCATTGTGCAACATACTCGCACAATGGCTCAGAATTGCGCTGAAGCGCTACATAACGAAAGGGAGTCAAACAATGGGCATCCGCATGAGATCAATCCTGGTCATGGGCATTCTTGGTTTTCTGGCGATTGGAGTTCTCGGTTTCACCAGTTATCGCCTGAGCATGAACAATGCCCTTGAAGAAGCAAAAATCAAAAGTGATCTGG
Source organism: Pelovirga sp. (assembly GCA_041686715.1). Lineage (GTDB taxonomy): Bacteria > Desulfobacterota > Desulfuromonadia > Desulfuromonadales > Geopsychrobacteraceae > Pelovirga. The sequence goes on along the minus strand of JAWLDI010000092.1, from coordinate 9,510 downwards.
TCATGAACTACGCCATGGCTACGCGCGAATTCACCCGCGTTGCCCAGCAGCCGCTGGTACGGCAACTGGTAGAACCGGACCGTTTTTACCCGGAAATCATGTCCGGTTTTGCTACCTCACGCGGCATTTATGAAGAATTTGAAAAAACCTACCCCGGCTATATCTTCAAAGGCGCAACCCTCGACCCCTTGTACCCTTCCAACAAGGCAAATGAGCAGGAAGTTGAGATTATTCAGAAGTTTATTGACAATCCCGACCTTGAACAGGCGGAAGGACGGCTTACCAGAGATGGCGAGGAAGTATTCTATACCGCCACGCCTTTTACTGTTTTCAGCGAAAAATGTCTGAACTGTCACGGTGACCCGGCAGACGCGCCGAAAGATCAGATTGAGATCTATGGCGACACCAATGGCTACTGGTGGGAGATGGACGAAGTCGTTGCGGCCTTTATCGTCTATGTTCCGGTAGCCGACGCTATTGCTTCAGCGAAAACCATGTCGCTGACCCTGGTTCTCTATGGTGCCGGCGGCATTGTCGTCATGCTCATCATCATCGGTTGGTTCCTGAACCGTGATGTAGTTACCCCCATCGTCCGGTTGGCCGAGCGCACCGAAGACTTCAGCCTGGGTGAAAACCTTGACGAGCCCATTGACAAGAACGCAACCGGTGAAGTCGGGACCCTGGCAAACTCAATTGAACGCCTGCGTATCAGCCTGAACAAACTGATGAAACGCAACCGTTAGGAGATATATCCATGATCAAGCACTCTTTGTGGGTGACCGGGCTCTGGATCATGTTCGCAACCTTCAGTCCGGGCCCGGCGGCAGCTGATGACTGCGATCAGCTCAGAAAAAACGTGAAACAGGAACGCAGTCTCATAAAAAAACAGCTGCTGCTGGACGAAGCGATTGCGGCCTGCCCGAACCATGCGCGGCTGCATTATGATAAAGCGTATGCTCAGGAACGCTTGCGCCGCTATGATGAAGCTCTCACCTACTACTTGAGAGCGACGGAGCTCGATGAAAACTTTGCCAAAGCCTATTTTGGTTTGGCTGACATCTTTGTCGTGCTGGGCAACCTCGAACCCGCCATCTGGGCGTACCAGTCCGGACTGGAACTGCAGCCGGACAACCAGCGGGGAGCCGCATCACTGGAGCTTGCCAGGATCAAGTACCGCTCGGAAATGGGCGAACGTATCACCTCGCAGGAGTTCGTCCGCGTCATGCAGGAAAGCCGTGAGCAGAGCACCACTGAAGGTTCACTGGACGGCCCCATCCTGCGGATGCAGATTCTGTTTGGAATCAGTTCGGCGCAACTCACAGACAGCGCCGTTGACCAGCTTGAAACGGTGGGGACCGCACTGTCTGACCCTGCTCTGGCCGAGCAACGCTTTGAAATTGCCGGGCATACCGACAGCACCGGCGTTCCCGAGGTCAACCTGCCACTGTCAAGATCTCGGGCCGAACAGGTTAAACAGCATCTGGTTGAACGTTATGATATCGCGGCGGATCGCCTTACTGTTGCCTACTATGGTGACACCCGTCCGGCGGTTCCTAATGACTCGGCACAGAATCGAGCAATCAATCGCAGGGTCGAGTTCAGAAAAATCAGATGAACATTTTTTACTGATGTGTGTTGAAAAGATTTTTGAAACCAGTATGATGAGCATGAAATCCTTCGACAGCCTGTGTGACCCCAGAAAGGCAATGAAATGTCTGATCTTTCCCAAACCCTGGAGACAATCCACTCCGCACCGGGAGTAGAACGGGTTATCCTGCTGGACAACCGGGGAATTGTTCGTGGTCAGGCCGGTGAAAAAGATGAAAAGAAACTGGCAGACTACATTTCATTTATTTCTGTCACGTCGGCACAGGTACGAACCTACCTGAGCGTCAGTGTTCCCCATAATGCCAGAGTCACCCTGTCAAACGGACAACTCCTCCTGATTCTGTTTGGGAACGAGTTGACGGCCGGCATTCTCCTTCAGCAAGACACTGAATATCTGGATATAATTGATAATTTCGCGGCCGTAATCAATGAACTGAAACTATAGGATGAGGCATTGATGATAAACCTGCTGGAAGAAATAAAAACATCCCCCGGAGTTCTGGGCGCCTGCGTTTTTTCCGCCAAAAACGGAATCGTCGGCTCCAACCTGCCGGCCACGTTCAATTCGGAACAACAGCAACGCATAACGAGCGTTTTGCATCGGGTCTTCCGATTGAATGATGCCGCCAGACTTGATGTCAATGCCTACGAGATTCAGTACGATGAAGTTCTGTTAATGGCTCGACGTCTGGACAAGGAGACGACACTGGTGGTTGTCTGCACACCGGACGTCAACGTCCCGTTGGTGTCAATGGCCTGTGGCATGCAGACGGCCGAACTGCTGGAAGCCGTTGAAGCATACCAGGGAACAGCCCAGGGAGCAGCGGCAGAACCGCAAGCGCCACCAAAAAAACAACTGACACCGGCGGAAGTTCTCAACGGCCCCCTTGGAGACAAGCTGACCAAGATCAAGAAGTCTCTGGCCAGAAGTATCGGCCCGGTTGCCGGAATGGCCCTAGAAAATGCCCTGGACACCTGGCTGGAGCAGGGGGAGCCTGAAGCAGAAAGACTGGTTGACCTTGCCGAACTGCTTTTGCCTGAAATCGATGACGATGCCGAAAAAGCGGCATTCGTTCGTGAGGTGAAAGAGTTGCTCTGAACAAAGTTGAATGATTGCCACGATAAAAAAGTCAGTGGCCCAAATGGGCTGCTGACTTTTTTTTAATTCACAGACACTACAGCATCAATCCGTTTTTGCCGGAGCCCTTTATTCATCGCCAAATAATTCGTCAAAAACCTCTTTTACTGTTGTAATACGATCCGCTTTCCAGGCGTTACTGCCGCAGAATATCAGCCCCGTATCACGGTTGCCCTTCTGCGCCCGGTCCAGTGCCTGAACAATGCAGAATCGTTCCCGATTTTCCTTGTAGGCACACTTTTTCAGACAACCCGCCGGGCAATAAAGATCTGCGTCAAGATCACGCTGACGAATCGTCGCAACATTCCCGATCAGGGCCCGACCGGGCAAACCGGCAGGACTCATCATCAGACCGATATCCGATGGCGTACAATCCAGATAAGCCTGTTTGAAGGCATCATCAGCATCACATTCTTCGGTAACAACGAACCGGCTTGCCATCTGCACGGCATCCGCTCCGGCGGCAAGCGCATGCTCCAGATCGTTACGATCCCAGACACCGCCGGCGGCAATAATGGGAATACGCAGATCCCACTTGGTAATGAAATAATCCTTTACCGCGCGAACCGTAGCATACTGATCATACTCTCCGGTTCCGATACGTTCCGGTTTCTCGCCCAGGTGTCCTCCCGCGGTGTCAGGATCTTCAACGACGACAGCATCCGGTAAACGGTCAAAACTCTTATGCCACTTTCGGGCAATCAGTTCAGCTGCCTTCAGCGAAGAGACAATGGGGACAAGCGCCACATCCGGGTAATCAGCAGTCAGGCCCGGCAAACTCAAGGGTAGCCCGGCACCACTGATAATCAATTTTGCGCCCCCTTCGCACGAGGTCTTGACAGCCTCATCGTAATTACTCACGGCAACCATACAATTGACCCCGATAACGCCATCAGGTGCAATCTCATAGGCCTTGCGCAACTCGTCGAGCAGAGCCTGTCGATCATCGGCGAAATAGTTTTCACCGGTAGCTCGCTCACTCCCCAGGGCAAGACCAGGAGTCGCGATAATGCCGATGCCACCATTGCGGGCAACATGGCCGGCCAGTCGATGGCCTGATACGCGCACTCCCATCCCCCCCTGGACAAGGGGATAGGGCACACTGTGCTTACCGATAGTTAATCCTTTCAACATATAATCACACTCTTTCTGCGAAGCTGTCATGATGACTTTTACGCTGATGGAATATTATCGCAATCATCCTTTAACAAATGTAATACTTGTGTAAAATCTACTGGATAGACTTTTTTTCTGCCCATCAGCAAAGGTACCAAGAAAAAATGAAACTGTTTCGACGCCTGTTTCACCCCATGGTCACCTTTATCAGTATTCAGATTCTCTGGATATTGATACTTGTTTCCTGGATCTACTGGTTTCTCGGACGCCATCGTCAGCTCAAGGAGCTGGCCGATCAGTATCAAACAGAATGGCTGCCGGAGAAAACGGACTGGCTGATTCTAGCTGAAGGGATCGTGCTACTGGTAGCTATACTTGTTGGTGTCTATGTCATTTTTATTTACTGGCGCAGGCAGAGCTCTCTTTATAAAGCCCAACAGCGTTTTATCAGTCAGGTTACTCACGAACTCAAATCGCCCCTGGCGTCACTGCAACTGCAGTTGGATACCATCCAGATGCGTCCACCGAACCCTGAACAACTCTACCGCTTCATCGACCTGATGCAAAAGGACTGCAGCCGTCTGGACGCCATGATCAGCAACCTGATGCATGCCAATCGTATTCAACACAAGGATTCATTTCTGAATCTGCAGCAGGGCAATCTGTCCGAGGTGGTTGAATCCTATTTGCGGAATAAACGCGCCTCTCTTCCTCCCGGCACTGATCTTGACTGGACCATTGAGCCCGGTCTGGTAGCCAGATTTGATCTCGATGCCATCGAAACCGTCCTGCGCAACCTGCTTGAAAACGCCGTACTTTACACCGATGGACCGGCACGCATTCGTGTCGAAATGAGGCGTAACGTCACAATGGCCCACATCGTTTTCAGTGACTCCGGTCGCAAAATTCCACTTAAAATGCGCCGCAAAATCTTCAAGATGTTTTATCGCATCAGACATCCCGGGAAAAGTGTGCGCGGCAGCGGCCTGGGTCTTTTCATCGTCCAGAGTATTGTAAAAATGCACAATGGGAGAATCTGGCTGGAGGTATCAAAACACCACAGCGGCAACTCTTTTCATCTGCTTCTTCCTCTTATCAACACAAGGTTATCACCATGACAGATCCGATCCCTGTGCTCCTGGTTGAGGATGAACCCCATCTTGCCTATGGACTTGCATATAATCTTGAGGCGGAAGGATACCAGGTAACCCACGTTAGTACGGGAGAAGAAGCGTTGGAAACCCTCCAGCAGAAACCTTATGCCCTGCTGATTCTCGATTTAACGCTGCCGGGGATAGATGGGTTGAAGGTTTGTGACCGATTACGCGAAGCGGACAATCCCATACCGATACTGGTGCTGACGGCTCGTGATTCGCAACAGGATCGCATTATCGGACTGAGCACCGGAGCCGATGACTATCTGACCAAGCCCTTCAATCTCAAGGAATTTCTTCTGCGTGTCGCCAGCCTGCTACGACGCGGACAGTGGCCACCCGCCGGCGGACCGCCACCCGCCTATCAATTTGGCACCAACAGCATCGACACGTATTCCGGTCTGGCAACAACCGTGCAAGGAAGCTTTCAATTGACCGACCTGGAGCTGAAAATACTGACCTTGTTCATGAATAATGAGGGGAAGGTTTTATCCAGAGCGCAGCTGCTCAAACAGGTCTGGGGAGTTTCGCCGAAAACAGAAACACGGACACTTGACAACTTCATCGTGCGCTTGCGCAAGTATTTTGAAACCGACCCTGCCTGCCCGCGCTATTTTAAAACAGTGCGTGGACGCGGTTACCGTTTCGTTAAAAACCCACGCTGATGGCCCTGACCTTGGTCGGTAGCCTGTTACCTCTCAACGCAACAGTGGTCGCGCCAGGGATCCCCCAATCTGCATCGTATAGCTACCATCCGGTCCGGGACGCACTCCGGTCAGCATCAACAGATCGCGAACACTTTCCGGGGTCTGCCGGGTTGGATGAAAACGCACATTGAGATTAAGTCGGGTCTGCTCCGGAGTCACTCCGATGAGCATTGTTCCGCCACCACTGAGCTCGAGCATACCCCCCGTTGCGACCAACTGTTCAATACTGACTCTGGACTCGCTGAATCGCCCGTTGAACTGTAACAACCCGAGGGGCCCCTCCGGCGACAGGCCGATCTGCTCCAATCCATAAAGCAGTGTATCACGAATCTCAATGGCAAAATGCCCCTGACCCCGACGCACATCTTCCAGCAATTCCTCACCCTGCAACTGAACAGTCAATAAACCGCCAAGTCGATAATCAAGAGCGTCGTCCTGCAGCATGGATAATACCAGGTCCTGCACATCTAGATGAATAGAGCCATTGCGCCACAGGCGTGCAGCAATATCCCCCCGGGCTAACGAACCTTTCAGGTTAACCGCCTGGTTACCTGACACCAGCGACGTCCAGACCGGGGTCAGATGCAGATCCCTGATGGGAAGTGGTGCGATTCCGGGCCGATCAGGATAAAGGGTCAGGTCCATTCTTAGCCCCAGCGGCACCAGCATGGCGGCATGCTCTGCCCGCATCCGGACGCCTGTCTCGCGGGACAGTTCCTGAACCAACCGCTGTTGCAGGACTTCTGCCGGAAAGAAAACCCAGAAGGAGAAAAAACTGCTGACAGCAAACAACAGCAGACACAGAAAAAACAGGCTACGGTTATCGCCCATACCACGCCTTGAGAAAAGACTGCCCATATAGTTTTTCATGCCCGCTCCAGCGACATCAGTACCAGGTTGACATCCAGTCGCGAACGGTCCTCAAATCTTGGTCGAACCCGTAATGACCGGACCTGAATGCCGTTACTACGATATTCGGCTGCGTGTAGAAATCCGACCAACTGACTCAGCGTCACTTTTTCCAGTCGAATTTCCACCAGTTGCTGGCGAAATCCGCCCTGCACTGAATCGGGTTGCGGGCGCATGGACAATAACTGATCACGCACCCCCATCTGCTTGGTCAGATTTTCAACTTGAGAGAACAACGGGCGACCGGAACGTCCTGACGATTCAACGCCTTCCAACTGCTGTCGCAACTGTTCTATCTCCTGGCGCAGCACTTCAACCCTCTCAAGGTTGCGTCGTTGTCCTTCTATCTGGCGATCCAGGTTTTGCATCGTCGTCATATAGGGGTTCAACAATACCAGCCAGATAAAGATCCCTGCCAGGACCAGAACACCTAACAGCATAAATATTCGTTCGCGTGGCTCAAGCCTGTCGATCATGATTATCTCCCCGTCGCCACAGTCAGGCGCATTTCAAAATCGACCCGGACATTATCTGATGCCAGCCGCGCATTGCTAATTGTCACCTCACTAAACAGCGGACGGGCAGCAAGAACCTCGGCAATCTGATTGACCGCATCAAACGATTCAGCAAAACCGGCAATCCTTGTTTCTTCCGCGCTGTAGTTAAAATCCTGCAACTCTACCTGCAAATCGCTACTGATTGCCGTCGACAACTCACGCAGTACGGCCACCGCACCACGACCATCAAGACCCAAGATCTGTACATCTGTCTGCAACTGCTGGCGCAGACTTTCCATTTGCAGAGAGACATCGACAACAGCTCCGGTCGGAACTACCTGTCTGAATACCCGGTTTATCTGGTCGGCCAGCTCAGCCTGCTCTGTCGACTTCTGGATATAGCTCATATGCATTGTAACGGCCGTGCCGATAAAGACCAGCAACAGTAAAACGGCAGCAACCAGCAACTTTGGACGCATCATCTGCAGTTCACCTCGAGCGGTAAACTCTTCGCGCCGGAAGTTCAGCTGACCGGCCTTTGTGCCACGCAACTCAGCCAGGGCAAGTAACGCTGCCGGCGCCATATCACGTGACAGATCGGCGCCAAAGACTTCCGGCGCCAGAGGAAGAAGGGTACGTCCGGCCTGTTGCAGATATTCATACAGAGGGTCGGTCACCCCGGCACCCATAATCCATAAAGGGAGCTCTTCCTGCTCCGCGGCATATTCCAGCTGACTGACCTGCTGACTGATAAATTCAAACAGTTCTTCGTCCTGCATTTCACTGGTCCCGGGCAACAATCGATAATCCTCGACCCGGCCCTGGACGATCAGGGCAACAACCACTTCAACCCGGCGGCAATAAATCAGCACCCCGTCCTGTTCACCAAGCGCCGGCAGCAGGGCAAAGGGAAAGATGTCAACACGGCCGGGATTCTGTTCTGCATCGGGGAAGTGTTCAAGCAGATCAGCAACTTCCAGTTTGTTGACAACCACGGTATCAACTTCATAATCGTTGTCACAAGGCCGTGGCAACAGATAAGAAATAAGTTTGTCTTCCAGTGTAACAGGCAGCTGCGCTGACAGGGAAAGGGGTAACGCGGCTTCTATCTTGCGCTTTTCACGAAAGGGAAAATGCAGGCGGCGAAACAGGCCGACACGCGCCGGCAGAGCCGTGACCATACGGTCCGTCAAGGTCGTTCTGCCGGCAAGGATTTCCTCCAGGGCCGCCCGCGACTCGTCGGCCGAGCTGTAATTCCGACGCTTGAAATCGGCATGGATCTTTCCCGAAACCATCCGCAACTGAACAACCCGGACTTCTACACCTTCGAGATCGACACCAATAAAACGTTTCGACATAATTTATTCCATTTTCAAACTCAAGAGAACGTTTCCCTGTCTGGCGATGATCGCCAGGGCACGACGACTACCCTGACTCACCCGCCCCAGACTTTCAACCTGATAAATCAATCCGCGCACCTGGATAGAACCTTGTGTCCAGGCAGTTGTCCAGCGTGGTCCGATTCCTTCAACAAGGGCCAGATCTGACAGCTGTCGAAATGGTGTTGTTTCTCGATATTGTACCAGAACATCAATATCGAGCCGGTCAAAAATAATCGCAACATTACCAGGGGCTGCCGAGTACTGCCAGGCGTATAAAACTTCCGGAGAAGCGGTATTAATATTGATCGGTTCATCACCAATAACGCGAATATAGGGGCGCAAGGCAGCGACAACATCAGCGTCAAACCCCCTTACCAGATAAAGCTCGTCCAGTGCCGTCAATTTTGCGCCGCGGCGGTTGTAGGCAGGGGTCTGACGATTATAATAGGCATCATCCGCGCTCACTACGGACAAATCCGAATTGAACCAGTTAATCAGCGCATCCGCCAGTGATTCGGCCTCACCCGAATCTATCTGCAGGACTTCCTCGCACAGGGCAACAAAACGATGGTACCCCGGCAACGGGTTGCCGCGCTCATCGCCGACAAAATTGATATTCATCCGACCGCTTAAGTCTTCTATCTGCAGGCTGACATCGCCGTCACCGACAGGTATACCGGACAGCGGTTCACCCCAGAATTCAGATGGATGGTCAAAGTCGTTGGTGTCCTCCTGCAGGATAATCCGTGCGGCCTCGATACCGCCACGGGCGATATAGTAAGCCTTCGAACGATCGCGAAAGGTTTCTACCGCACGCAAGTCAACGAGAGTCGAAAAAGAAAACTCAATCAGCAGAGCACTGAGCAGAGCAACAACAGCCAGAACAATCAGCAGGGCCATGCCTTTTTCGTTGTGCAGAGAATTCATCCGCGTCCCCCTGACAGCACAAAGCTGCTGCGAAAGGGCACACCGGTATCAGCGCCGCTATCGATCTCAAAC
>JAWLDI010000091.1:0-10110 GCA_041686715.1 Pelovirga sp. | reverse complement strand
TCACTGATACGATCATAGCCGAGACCCTTGAAGAACCGGTAAAACGTCCCGTCGTACGCTATCCGGTGCCCGACTCTTCTTCAGATCCTCAGCCTGTTGTTGTTGAACCACAAGAAATCGACGGGAAACAGGAGGAAGATGACCGTCCGTTTGCTGAATTTCCTGAAAACCTGCCAACCATCGAAGAAAGCGACACGCTGGTAAGTCAGGCGTTCGACAGACTCTTGAATGGACGGGCATTCAATGACCTGATCATTGTCGACAGCTTCATCCGGCGCCTGGTTCTCACCATCAATAATCTGCCGGAAAAAAAGTTGCCTCTGACTCATATACCTTTTGAGCTTCCTGAAGGGAGTTTTGTCGCCGCCGGCGAGGAGGAAAACCTGCGCATCAGTACGGATAACTATCAGCGTTATGCGCCTTACCTACAGTTACTCGAAAACATCAATCCGGATACGGTGATTAAAACCTACGTTTACCTTTATCCTTTGCTGCAAACGGCCTACCGGCAACTGGGCTATCCAACTGCCTATTTTAATGATCGGCTGGTTTATGTGATTGAACACTTGTTGGCGACACCGAACCCTGACGACCCACTGGCTCTTGAGCGACCATCGGTCGTCTATATTTATGCCAATCCGGAATTGGAGGAGCTGTCTGCCGGACAGAAAATATTACTGCGCATGGGCAAGGAACAACGCTCACGAGCTGTATCCATACTGCGCAACTACCACTTTCGCCTGACCCGGCTGCTCCCTTGACAATGCCGGCACCGGGTCGAGGGAACAGGATTACTGCAATCGACGCCGTTCAGGTCCGGGATAGTCCTGACGCTTCAATCTTCTGACCGGGTCGACACCAAGGTATACCCAGCCATCTTTTCGGTGAAACTTGACGATCATGTCCCCCTCGATCAGAACCTGGAGACTGCGCGAATCAACCTGATCCATCATGCCGTCTTCGTAAACTATTGGTATGCTTTGCATAGGCATCCTCCTTTATAATGTTCAGACCTCACTGTATTATAGCTTATTATGTCGGCCCATCAACAACCACTCGAATATTTTCCGACAAAACAAGTCATATTTTCAGTTTGCCTTGACACGTCAAGCAGATCACGCATAATAAAAAAATAGAAATCGGTTATCTATTTGACTCCGGTAAATCAAAAAAAGAGGAAATAGATTCTGCGACCAGGCCTCACTGTGCGCAGAATGACAGCAGAGTTCTGCTCCGGACAACTGAGGCTGTGTTATCCTGCGCGACATCGCAGGATCCAGATTGCCAGCGGGGCATACCGGTTTTGATCCCCTACCTGGAACAATTGGAGCAAGGTGGACAACCAGAAAACTGAATAAATCAGACTGATGCAGGTATGTTTATCAGTCATTTATCCGGCAAATGTATCTAGTATAAAAACATCCATAAAAACAATTATTAACTGGAGGATCAAGCAGTTATGAAGCGAGTTTTACTGTTTATTGGAACGAACCTGGCAATTATTTTTGTTTTGAGTATTGTCCTGAGCCTGCTTGGTGTCGGCAGCCTGCTAGACGAACAAGGCATTGGCCTTGACATGACCAATCTGTTGATATTTGCCGCCGTATTTGGTTTTGGTGGGTCCTTTATTTCTCTGGCCATGTCCAAGTTCATCGCCAAAAAGATGACCGGAGCCAAGGTCATCACATCACCTTCTAATGAAGCGGAAGCCTGGCTGATGCAAACAGTCAAGCAGCAGGCGGAGATTGCCGGTATCGGTATGCCGGAAGTGGCTATTTATGACTCACCTGAGGCTAATGCTTTTGCCACGGGTATGCGTCGCAACAGCGCCCTGGTTGCCATCAGTACCGGGCTGCTACGTTCGATGACACGTGATGAAGCTGAAGCAGTGATGGCTCATGAAGTGAGCCACGTCGCCAACGGCGACATGGTCACGCTGGCGCTGATCCAGGGCGTTGTCAACACCTTTGTTATTGTGCTTTCGCGCGTCGTCGGTCACCTGGTTGATCGGGTGGTATTCAAAACCGAACGTGGTCATGGACCGGCCTTTTTTATTACCTCCATTATCGCCCAGATTGTTTTCGGTATTCTTGCCAGTGTCATCGTTTTCTGGTTCAGTCGCCAGCGCGAATTTCGCGCAGATGCCGGTAGCGCACGTCTGGCTGGACGAGAAAAAATGATCGCGGCACTGGAAAAACTCAAACGTAATACCGGCCAGGAACAACTGCCTGAACAGATCGAGGCCTTTGGCATATCGGGGAAAAAGGCGCATGGATTCAAGCGTTTCTTCATGACCCATCCTCCCCTCGATGAGCGTATTGAGGCACTGAGGAAGATGTCGTAATGACAACAGGTCGATAAGAAAAGATCAAGGCAGACACGCAAGACATCATTGCGTGGCTGCCTTTTTTTATCTCTTGTGATCACCGCCTGGCAGATATAGATCATCGGGACGGTTAACAATCATTCCCGGGTTAAGCTGACCAACCCGGAGGATCCGCATGTTGCACCAGCTGACAGACTCTGCAAGAATGAAAATACCTGTACACAGTTCCGGGCCGGGAGTCTGTGACAAGGATGGGGTTGAGTGGTTACAAATGAATAATCCTCCAGCAGAGCACTGACAAGAAGGTTTTTGCCAATGCCGACAAAGTTATTGCCACTTTGTGCAGCCATTCTAGCGGTGCTAATTCAGGCACCTTGTGCCCCGCGCATCGACGCCGCGGTTATCTCTCCCCAACTGCAAGCGACTCTGGCCGCCGGATCACCGGAGCCTGTTGCTGCAATTATCACTCTAACGGCAGCTGAAACTCCTGCTATGCTGGCGAAAAGACTCGGCCCGCGTCAGCGCGGCCAGATCGTCAGCGAGTTAAAAAGGAGCGCGCAATTCAATCGGAGCAACCTGAACCGCTTTCTGCGTCAGCGTAATATCGAGCAGACGCGTCCTCTATGGCTTATCAACGGGATCGCAGTTTCAGCACCACCCGACGTACTGTTCGAGGTAGCATCGCTGTCCAATGTCCAGGCAATCACCCTTGATGAATCGCTGCAACTCCCCTCTCCTCTTGATTCTTCAGATAGGACCGCTGAATGGAATATCAGTCGTACTGGTGCTCCTCAACTATGGGACATGGGCTTTGACGGCACCGGTATTACCATTGCCATCCTCGATTCAGGTGTCAACATTGATCATCCTGATCTGGCAGAAAGGTGGCGCGGTGAGAACGGCGACTGGTTCGATCCTTATACTGACAGCACGGCACCTTATGACTTTGGAATATATCACGGCACCGGGGTAGCCGGCATCGCTGTTGGTGGCAACAGTAGCGGCAGTTCAATCGGTATGGCCCCGGGTGCCCAGCTGATTGCTGCAAAGCTGTTTCGCGACGATGGAACGGCTAACGTCTCTTATATTATTGAAGCCTTGCAGTGGGCACTCAACCCGGGAGGGAACCCGGATCGCGCGCCGGCTGTTATCAACAATTCCTGGGGCTTCACTGACAACAGTGGTGAATGCCTGGCTACACTTGGCACGGGCCAGAACGCCCTGCACCTGCGCTCTGCAATTCAAACTATCAGGGAAACCGGTATTGTCGTTATTTCTTCAGCAGGCAACTCCGGACCTGCAGACAACACGAGTATCAGTCCAGCCAATTTTTCAGAAAGCCTGGCTGTCGGCGCAATAGACTTCTACGACAACATTGCCGGCTTCAGCTCGCGTGGTCCTTCTGCCTGTTCAGGTGATTTGACCTACCCGGATCTGGTAGCAGCCGGAACCTCAGTCAGGACAGCCGCAGGTGGAAGGGGTATAAATGCCGGTTACCAGTATATGACGGGCACCTCTTTCTCCTCGCCACACGTAGCCGGCGCCGCCGCACTGCTACTCAGTGCTGTTGATAATCTCAGTGTTGCAGACCTTGAATCGGCACTGAAAGAGGCGGCAGTAGACCTCGGACCTGCCGGGGTCGACACGACATACGGGCACGGACGAATGGATGTTGTCAGGGCCCTTTTTCTGATCGATGAGGATATTTTCTTACCGGTCAATCCGCTACTGACTCTTATCGGCACGATCCCCAATCAGACAGATACAACCACGGAAGTTCTCGATTTTGGTTTTCTGCTCATTGAAGACAGTGCTGAAAAAACTGTAGAACTGCGCAACAACGGTGGTAACACCCTCGAGATCACCGATCTTATCGACGAATTAGAGTCACCCTTCACCTTGCAGCAAAACAACTGCAACAAGATCAATTTAGCAGCGGGCGAATCCTGCGAGCTGGTGATTGAGTTTTCAGCCGCTGACCGAGGTGATTATACTGACCATATCCTGATTGCATCCAATGATCAGCAGCGTCCACAGATTACGTTGCAGCTGACTGGATCAGCCGATGTCGCCTTTCCGGAACTGACAGTTGAACCAGCAGCAATTTCATTTGGTCAAATCGTGCCTGACACCTCAGCGAGTCAGGTTCTCGTACTCGAAAACAGGGGAACCGCGACGGTAGAAAATATCAGTGTCGAAACCTCTGAACTACTGGCACCATTCAGTATATCGGCAAACTCGTGCAACAGTATTCTTGAACCCGGGGAGTCCTGCGGCGTGACGGTCAGGTTTTCTTCAGATACAGCAGGCAGTTATCAGGGCAGGATATTTGTATCATCTTCAGATCCGGAAGTCGATAACCTGCCAATTTTAATCAGCGGCATCAGCAACTCCCCCCCCTCGCGGCCAAAGCCGATATCACCTGTAACAGGAACTGTCGTCAGCGGCACAGAAACAGTGACATTGGTATGGGAAGCAGCCATGGACGCGGATGGTGATGATATCACCCACACCATCGTCCTTGCTGACAATTCTGACTTGAACCATCCTGTTAATCTAAATGGTGCCGCTTTATTGCTGGGGGTTGTATTCCTCGGCGCCGGCATATCTCTGCATGACAGAAAATTACTTGTAATTATTCTGTCACTTTCACTGCTATGGATCAGTTCTTGTGGCGGTGGTGGTGGAGGAAGCGGCGGTGACGATTCTCCTGCAGTAACCGCCAGAACCTTAAGTCAGACGGTCGGTCCCCTGCCGGCCGGCACCTATTACTGGAAAGTGACTGCTGAAGACGAGCGCGGCGGTACCAGCGAAAGCACTCTAGAGAGCTTTGTGGTGGATTAAAAATATCGAAAAGCGATCGACTATGGACATCAATGCCTGTTTGACAGAATGATAAAACGTATCAACGAATCTACCTTTGATCCCACTGAGCAGCGGTTAAAGGAAATACCGGATACCGGAGGAGTTCCGGAGAATACGGGTAAGAATGAGGAATAATTTGAGTCTAAAGAGAAGCTGGTAATGACGGGTTTCCCGAAAAGGAAGAAAAGGAGCCAGTCGAGACGATACCATGAAAGTGATGTAAGCAGCTGACAATATACAAAAAAAAGACCGCCCAACAACCAGACGAAGTTTGTGGACGGACTTTTCTTTTTTATTGGTGGTGGAGGTGGCGGGAATCGAACCCGCGTCCGAAAGCTATCCGCGTAAGGCGTCTACATGCTTAGTCTGTATATTTAATTTAACCTGTATCAGCCTCCTACAGACAGGAATCTGACCAGGCGAGTCTGCTTTTAATCTCGTTTTGAAGCCACAGTCTTTCTTCAAAACCAGCCTGCTTCAATTAACGTCCCGTCATCCACACAGGCGATGAGTGAAAGGACGTAGCAACATTAAGCTGCTAATGCGTAACTAACGTCAGAGTCTGCGTTTAGTTATGTTGGGCTTTTTTACGGAGCCAGCCCACTCCGGCATGCAGCACTTCGTTTCCTTCCCCCGTCGAAACCTTGACACCCCCATTGATAAAGTTGTTTAACTTTTACGTTGCAATTATCTCAAAGATCGACATAAAAAGCAAATTTATTCAGATTCTTTATGCTCTTAAAAAGGAACCTGAACGAAAAACAGGACTAACCATTCCAGGTTATCTCACATGCTGTTTAACTGCCTTGGCCATTTCACGATCAGCCTCCTTGCGTTTCAGGGTTTCACGCTTGTCATGTAACTTCTTGCCGCGTCCAAGGCCGATCTCCAACTTGATATAGTTGTTTTTGAAGTAAATTTTTGTCGGGATCAGGGCCAACCCCTTCTGCTCCGTCATTCTGATCAGCTTGTCAATTTCAGTATGATGCAGTAATAACTTGCGCATTCGGGTAGGATCGTGATTTTCACGGTTGCCGTGAGTATATTCAGCCACATTCATATTATTGATAAAAACTTCGCCATCCTTGATACGACAGAATGATTCTTTTAAATTCACCTTGCCTGCGCGGATAGACTTCACTTCAGTTCCTGTTAGCACCAGGCCGGCTTCAAAAACCTCACTGATGAAATAATCATGATAGGCTTTTTTGTTGCTGGCAATAACTTTGATACCCATAAAAACGTACTTCCTTTTTTATCACCGCTTACGTGGCTCAGCCGACACGATTATCGGCATAAAAGCTTCACGATCAAGTCGTCGAGTCAATCGATAAATCAACAGAAAAACAATGACCAGCCCGCCGACAGCACACAGGGCTATTAACAGTTCCGGATCAATCGGCCAGGCTGTCACCCTGTCAAGCTGGTAACCTGATCCCGCGCCAATCAGCAGTCCGACAAGGGGGACAAGATACAGGATCAAAGAGGAGCGCAAAAATACCCGGCTGCTGATCACCAGCTTGACCTGATCGTCTACGCAAGCCATCGCCCGATTGAGAGCTTCAACCTGACGCAAGCCACCTCCTGTGTTGCACATTCCGGCCGTCGGACACCTGTCGCATGCTGATTGCTTCCGGCATTGAACCAGAGCAATACGCCCACCGTCGCGCAAATCAATGACTGTACCAGTCTCTTCAATCATATCTCTCTGCTAAACTCCCGACAGTTGAGGACTGCCATCCCGGTAAATCTGGATTATATCATTGCGGCTGATCCCGGAGCAGAAATAATCATAAATTTCATGATTTCCAACACCCGGGCACTCAATAATCTGGAAACCGGCTTTTTTACCGATGGCCACGTTGCCATACGCTTCTCCCACACCAAGAGCGTCCGCACCCTGCTGTGTTGCCATTGCGAATAGTGTTGGAGCGTCAACCTCTCCATCAAACCATTTTAACGCAAAACTCATTTCATCCCAGACTGACAAACTGTCATTACTCGCCAGACTGTCAGTACCAAGAGCCAGTCGCACCCCTGCCTTTCTCAATTTGGCAGCAGGCGCCTTACCGACTTTCAAACGCGCATTACTGCGTGGACACAAGACTAGCGACATTTTTTTTTGCGCAAGAAGCTCGATATCCTTCTCATTGAGATGAACGCCGTGTACCAGAAGATTCTCCGGAAACAACCCACCTTGCTGATCAAGGTACGCCACGGGTCGCAACCCGGAAGGAGAGGGAATGAACCCCTGCCAGTTAATAGCCGGATATAGACGTTCAGCGAGGGCACCGCGACTGTCACTGGTAAATTTCAGTTCTTCTTCAGACTCGGCAATATGGGTGCAACAGCGCAGGCCACGCCGACGACACAGATCAAAAATATAGCGCAAATAGACGTTGCTTATTGTATAGGGTGAATGAGGCGATAGGCCGATGCTCGCCTCAGCACTGAAGGGCTCGTCAAGAACCTGGTGGATGGCTTTTTTCAAGCGCCTGATCATCGCCGGATCCTGTCCGAGAGTTTCCATAAATACAACACCGGCCAGGGATGCTTCATGATAGGCACCACGAGCACTGTGATGTGCAAGAATATCTCCGACAACACCGGTCCCGGAACGTAATGACTGTTCAATTCCCCGGACGAGAGATGAATTGTAGTTTTTCTGATCGAGTCTTTTCTTGACCTGGATCAGTTTAAGAATCCAGTCAACAAAACCGGCAGGATCATTCGTCTGATGTCCTTTTTGTTGCGCCCATTGTGGAAAATCCGTCAACTCCAGATGAGTATGGGCATTTACCAGTAGAGGAACAATGACGCCTTTTTCATAATGATGAATGTCGATCCCGGGGTGGGATCGTTTAAGTGCAGGAAGGCTGTCAACAGCACTTACCCGGCCTGACGAACAAAGAACGCCCCCTTGTTCAATCATCTCGGCCTGGCCATTTACCAGCAATCCGGCGGCAACAATGTACGGTTTCTGCTCTTTCATCAGCCGTTCTGTACCGCTGACTGACAGACTTCTGCAAGGGATGTGAGAAGAGCCTGCATAGCAGTTGCGACAATCTCCTGCTGTTCAGCCAACACCGCTTCAAGGATGTCGTCCGTTGCCAGCGGATTGGCCAGAACCACACGAAAAACAGTAATTTGTTCCGCGCCGTAGACTGCTGAACGAAGTCGGGTTCTGGAGACGAAGGTCTTGCCGGCCTCACGTTGACGTTTCTGAATTTCACGGGTCAACTGATCCAGCAGCTGATTGACCTGTTGCCGGCAATGTGAATCGAGGTTTATCATCCGCTGCTGTAACCATTCTGGATGATAACGATAAGTCAGAATATTGAGTTCCGGCGCCGTGATCAGTTCAAAGTCCGCATGTCGAGCAATCATATCAGCGAACCGCCTGGCTTTTTCTATCCCCAGATCGATCAAGAGCTCGTAACCCTGGCGTCCGATAATGGAGAGTCCGGCATGGACCAGCATCGCCTTACCCGGACGCGACCCCTCCAGGGTATGACTCCCCAGATCTTTGGACCCTTCACGCAGAATATAATTGGCATGATGCTCAATAGCGGTCAGGGTATGCGGGTCTTTGAACAGAACCATGCCTGCGCCCATCGGCACATAGAGCTGTTTATGGGCGTCGATGGTGACAGAATCAGCACGTTCAATACCTTCGAGCAGATAGCGATGAGTACTGGAGAAAAGAGTCGGGCCACCCCAGGCGGCATCGATATGCAGATGGCAACCAATCTCAGCAGCAAAATCGGCCATTTTATTCAGAGGGTCAACATGGCCGGTTTCCGTTGTGCCGGCAATCCCAACCAGTGCAAGAACCCGGATATTCTGCTGTTTTAATTTCATATACTCATCGCGCAGACACTGCATATCAATGCGGTTATTGATATCGGTATCAACATGGATCAGATATTTACGTCCGATACCAAGCAGATCGGCGGTTTTGCCCAGGGAGTAATGACCACGACGAGATACCAGCACTGCCAGCCCGGCACAATCGAGATAGTCCAACGTACGGGGCAGCCCTTCGACAGCCAGCCCCTGAAAATCTCCCTGTGCTGCGCACAACTGGTTGCGGGCTGCCCACAAAGCGGTCAAATTGGCAATGGTGCCGCCAGAGCAAAAAGCGCCCAGGGCATGGCGACTGTCGTGAATCCAGCGCTGATAAAATGCATCATCAGCCGCATAAATCAGACGATGCAGCATGGCCAGCACCTGCCGTTCCATCGGCGTAAAGGCTTTGGATGTTTCCACCTTTACCAGGTTCTGATTGAGAGCCGTCATGATCCGTGACAAAGGCAGCATAAAATAAGGCAACGCCGAGGTCATATGGCCGATAAATCCGGGCGCCGCCGTATGGACTGACTGTGCTACCAGTTTCTCTTTGACAAACTGGGTGTAAGCAGAAACGAAAGTCGGTTCCTCAGGTATGCAAGTGGCTGAAAAATCTTTTTCGATATCTTCCAGACTACGTTCAAGAGCAACCACATGCTTCTGAAGAAAATCGGCCACATTCTGGGTAATGGCCTGATCAATCGTCCCCAGAGTTGAGTCAGGAGCTTCCGGCACGGTAAATATCCGGTAAAGATTTTCCAGGTTGGCCCGGGCGGTATCTGTCATGACAAATCCATCAGATAAGCGTTATCAATCAATCGTGTCTGCCCGACAAATGCAGCTATGAGCAGCACCGAGTCAGCGTCGATGCGTTCTTGTGGCTCAAGACTGAGTTGATGACAAATGGCAACATAATCGATACGAATCAGAGAATGAGATCGTGGCTTAGAATGATCTGGGTGATGATGAATTTCAAAGCTGCACCAATCTTGCACTTCTTGCATTCTATCTGCTACAAGTACTTCGTGAACAGGATGCTTCCATCTGTAATTAAAACGTGAGTGAACTTT
>JAWLDI010000090.1:0-10165 GCA_041686715.1 Pelovirga sp. | reverse complement strand
AACGATAGATCCCCTTGATAATGCCTTCGCGCACCCCTTTTCCCTCAGGAATGGCCGGCATCAGATAGGTTTCGTTGGTCACCGTCAGATAATAGATCAGATCCTCCTGATGGCAGTACATGCGGTTAAGGCCATCCTGAACAATCAGCGCCAGCTCATAGGCAAATGCCGGATCATAGGCCTTGACCTTGGTCGGCGTCAGAGCCAGGACGTGGCTGTGGCCATCCTGATGTTGCAGCCCTTCACCGGCCAGAGTGGTACGCCCTGCGGTAGCGCCAATAAGAAAACCACGGGCACGACTGTCGCAGGCCTGCCAGATCAGATCACCAACCCGCTGGAAGCCGAACATGGAGTAGAAGGTGTAAAATGGAATTGTCTGCACCTGATTGTTGGAGTAAGCCGTACCGGCGGCAATAAAACTGGCCATGGAGCCTGCCTCACTTAGCCCCTCTTCCAGAATCGCCCCGGTCTTTTTCTCGTTGTAGAAGAGCAGACTTTCCTTGTCGACCGGCTCATACAGCTGTCCGGCATGGTTGTAAATACCGGCCTGGCGAAACAATGCTTCCATGCCGAAGGTGCGGGCTTCGTCGGGCACAATGGGTACGATCAGCTTGCCGACTTCCTCATCACGCAACAGTTTGGCAAGCAGGTGCACAAAGGCCATGGTGGTTGCCAGCTCGCGGTCACCGGAACCACCCAGATATTCCTTGACCAGCCAGTCGGTCTGGCAGGCCATCGGCTTGCTGCCATCAAAACGTTTGGGCAGGTTGCCTCCCAGTTCGGCGCGTCGCTGTTTGAGATATTTCATCTCGGGGCTGTCTTCCGTCGGCCGGTAGAAGGGTGCTTCAGCGATCTGATCATCGCTGATAGGAATGTTGAAACGGGTCCGGAACTCCTTGAGCTCATCTTCATTCAATTTTTTCTGGGAATGGGTGATATTCTTCCCTTCTCCCGCTTCGCCCAGACCATAACCCTTGACCGTCTGGGCCAGAATAACCGTCGGTTCGCCCCGGTGCTCCACCGCCGCCTTGTAGGCAGCATAGACCTTGGCCGGATCGTGGCCTCCGCGTCTTAAAGCGCCGAGCTTCTCATCGGAAAACTCCTCAACCAGTTCCAGCAGTTCCGGATAGCGACCAAAGAAGTCCTTGCGCACATGGGCGCCATTAGTTGCTGTGTAGTGCTGCATTTCGCCGTCGAGGACCTCATCCATTCGCTTGACCAGCTTACCTGAAGTATCGGCTTCGAGCAGTGGATCCCAGTCACCACCCCAGACCACTTTGATGACGTTCCAGCCGGCCCCACGGAAAGCTGCTTCCAGTTCCTGAACGATCTTGCCATTACCGCGCACCGGCCCGTCAAGACGCTGGAGGTTGCAGTTAACAACAAAGATCAGATTATCCAGTTTTTCCCGTGATGCCAAGGTAATGGCCCCCAGGGATTCCGGCTCATCCATTTCGCCATCCCCAAGCATGGCCCAGACCTTACGTCCACTCGATTTGCGCAGCCCGCGGTCCACCAGGTAATGGTTAAAACGCGCCTGATAAATAGCGTTTAAAGCCGTCAACCCCATGGAAACCGTTGGAAACTCCCAGAAATCAGGCATCAGAAACGGGTGCGGATAGGAGGAAAGACCACCCTTCGGACCCAGCTCACGGCGAAAATTCTGCAGATCATCTTCGTTCAGGCGCCCCTCCAAAAAGGCCCGCGCATAAACTCCCGGCGCGGCATGTCCCTGGAAGTAAACCATATCGCCAATGAAATCATCGGTACGGCCGCGCCAGAAATGATTGAAGCCCACCTCCCAAAGGGTCGCCGCCGAGGCAAAGGTCGATATATGACCACCAATACCGTTGGATTCCCGATTGGCACGCACGACCATGGCCATAGC
Organism: Pelovirga sp.; assembly: GCA_041686715.1. Classification (GTDB taxonomy): domain Bacteria; phylum Desulfobacterota; class Desulfuromonadia; order Desulfuromonadales; family Geopsychrobacteraceae; genus Pelovirga. The sequence continues at coordinate 8,277 of JAWLDI010000090.1, read as the reverse complement.
GTTCCAGCGTACGATCGACTTGATTCTCCGCTCCAGTTCCTGATTGCCCGGGTGAACCGCCTGTTGTGACCGCGGGATACTGTTGATGTAGGGGGTATTGGCGGTAAAAGGGATGCTGATACCCTGTTCCTGTGCCCGGACCTGCAACTGGCGGAGCAGCTCCAGCACCCGCTCGGCACCCTGCTCCTTGAGAACATAATCCAGGGATTCCCGCCATTCCTGATTTTCAATCTCCACTACGGCTGGCACTGAGTTCTTTTGTTTTTCTTTGCTCATGACCTGCTGACTCCTTTCGATAGTCCGTCAGGTAAAATATTATCTGCGCTACGGTACAGTTATCAATCATACACGATTTTTCATCATCTGACAGCATTGCTCGTGACATTGCTCGTGAGATCTCCATCTTCGAGCTGCCGGCAGGTAACGCGCAAGGCTGTTGTCAGTTAAGCTCTAAAAAGGCTAAGCTGTTCATGTTGCCGCAATACGCAGCAGCCCCCTGCCCGGAAAGTTAAACCGTGTCTGGTTGCGGCGGGCAGGGGCGATATGAAATCATCGGAAAAAATGCGGAGCAGATATCCCCTTCCGGCGACCTGACAATAAAAAAGAATCCGGTTATCTGCCTGACTCCAGCAAAGCAAGCAACAGAGTGCCGCATCTGGGGTGAAACGGATATCCAAAAAAGAAATGAAACAGCAATGAAAAAAAAACCTGTGATCGGTTTCACCGGCTCGGCACGACGCTGGGCCCCGGCTTGGTGGTGTGCCCGCGTCGCTCTGCGTCTGGTCGGCGCATCAGCACAACGCATCAGCGTCAGGCATCATGTCAACCCTGCGCCCCTGGATGCGCTGGTTATTGGTGGTGGCAACGACATCAGCCCTGAGCACTATGATGGCGATATCAGTGCCCCGGTAAAAGCGGACCCGGAGCGAGATCGTCTGGAAATCAGCTGGATCAGGTACGCATTGAAGCATCAGATACCTGTCCTCGGCATCTGTCGTGGCGCTCAATTAATCAATGTCGTGCTGGGCGGCAACCTGCACCAGGACATCCGTCCACTGCGCAAGCTTACCTACAATCGTCCAGGATTATTGCCGACAAAACAGGTCAAGCTCGCAGCAGATTCCCTGATAGCGCGAGTCTGTAACACAACGTCGCTGCGCGTTAACAGTCTGCATCATCAGGCGGTGCGTGAATCAGGGGCAAACCTGATGGCCGTGGGCAAAGATCTTGACGGCATTATCCAGGCCATTGAAGCGACCGACGGGGCTAAGATCATCGGAGTGCAATGGCATCCCGAATACCTCTTTTACCTACCGGCGCAACTGGCACTGTTCCGATGGTTAGTTGCTGTCCGTCCGGAAACTAGTTGAGAATACGGTAGGGGCCGGTAGCATAGCTGCGCAACTGTAATATCCCGTTATGGGAGAGCAGGCTGTCGATACGATCACGATTGACCGGGTGACTCACCAGGTGCCTCGCTTCCGCGTCTGTGCACCAGATGACCTCCGGCGTCTCCTCGCTGGGTTGCAACACACCGGAAGCATAACGGGCGACAAAACAGAAGATCACCGCTGCCGGATGGGTTACCTTTGACCAGATTACCGCAAGCCGCGCGTGGGAAACGGTCACCCCGGTCTCTTCGAGAATTTCACGGCTCAAGGCAAATATCAGCCCCTCACCCTCCTCCACCCGTCCCTGAGGCAGCTCCCACCCGCGCAGGCGATGCTTGACGAGCAGCAGTTGTCCCTCGTCGTTGCGAACCAGGCCGCTGGTCACCAGAATGTGCTTGGGTTGGTCCGTCATTATTCAACTCCAGAGACAAGGTTATTTTATTGTTCCGGCGTTTTCGGCAACAGCACCCAGAGTTCCCCCGGGTGGCGCATGCGCCCGGCAAATTCACCAGCATCATTGCCCATCCCCCAGAAGAAATCGCCACGCACCCGTCCCTTGATGGCGCCACCGGTATCCTGAGCCACCATCAGCTGCCGCAGAGGCTGATTTTCGGTGCCGGGAAAGGTTGTTGACAAAAAAACCGGCGCCCCCAGAGGGATCGTACGTGGGTCGACCGCCAAGCTGCGCTGTGGTGTCAGTGGCACCCCCATCGCTCCCGGCGGAGAAACGGTTCCGGCCGGCAATTCGCGGAAAAACACATAACTGGGATTCTCAGCCAGCAGCATCTCTCCGGCCTGCGGGTTCTGCGCGACCCAGCGACGGATATTCTGCATCGACATCTGATCCCGGGTCATCTCATTGCGGTCCAGTAACAGTCTGCCGATAGAACGATAGGGGTGACCATTCTGATTGGCATAATTGACAATCACCTGTTCGCCATCCGGCAACCGGACACTGCCTGACCCTTGTATATGCAGAAAAAACAGATCAACCGGATCCTTGACCCAGAAAAGTTCATGCCCTGCCAGGGGATCTTCACCGAAATCGATCTGCTCCCGGTCAAAATAGGGAACGACCCGGTTGCCTTCGAGGCGACCACGCAAACGATAATTTCCAAGCTCGGGATAGACCGAATCGAGATCAATAATGAGCATATCATCGGGCTGCCGATACAGTGGATAGCGATACTCCTGCGTCCGCACACGACTACCAAGCAACTCGGGCCCGAAGTAACCGGTCATCAGGCCGGTGGTGCTGCCATCCGGGTTACGGACCTGATGTGGCATAAAGTACTGTTCAAAGAAGTTGCGCGCGGTCATACCGTCAACAACATCGATCTGATCTGCCAGAGAACAGACCTCACGCCATTGCTCACGCCATTTCAGCGACACACAACTATGACGAAACGCCTCCAGCGCCGGGGCCGGATAATCCTCTTCCCAGCCGTCAAGATGCTCCCACTCGACCGGCGTCAACGGCGGCGTTTCAACCAGGGGAGGCTCAATAACAGGGGGCTCAATGTCGACTGGAGGTTTTTTGGCACAACCCGCCAGCAGCAAAAACAGCAATCCCCAAAAAAACAGAACACGAAAAGACATACGAAACCTTCAGACGTGCGTACCAGGTTAAAAACTAGAAAAAAACGACCAGTGAACGGCCCACTGACATCAACTGCTATCACAACATATCCAGGGGATCAATATCAATATGGATCGCTACCTGGCGGGGCAATTCGGCGGCAACAGTCTCCAGCATTGCCAGCAGCCGACGTAACGGAGGCCGTGCGGGCGATTTGAGTAGAATCTGATAGCGATATTTACCACGCAGGCGGATCAGGGGGCAGGGGCTTGGACCGAGGATGTCAACATCTCCGGCTCTGGACTGCAGACGGCGGCCAGCAACAGTTGCTGCACTGCTGACCTGATCACCGTTGTTTCCCGAAAAAATCAGGTTCACCAGGTGGCCGCAGGGAGGGTAACCCAGTTCCTGCCGGAATGGAAGTTCCTGCCGGTAGAAGGCGTCAACATCTTGAGCAGCGGCACAGGTCAGAGCAAAATGTTCCGGATGATAGGTCTGAATAAACACCTCTCCCCCCCCGGAAGCACGCCCGGCACGGCCGGCTACCTGTGTGAGCAGGGCAAAGCTGCGCTCGGCGGAGCGGAAATCGGGCATATTAAGGAGACTATCGGCACCAAGCACACCGACCAGGGCAACGTTGGGAAAATCATGCCCTTTGGCAATCATCTGGGTTCCTACCAGGATATCGACCTGATCCTCCATTACCTGCCTGACGATCTGCTGATGGCTTCCTTTGTTTCGGGTTGTATCACGATCCATGCGAGCTATCCGGGCGGCGGGAAAAAGCTCCGCCAGATCTTCTTCGAGGCGCTCGGTTCCGGCCCCCTGCGGAGTAATCCGCACTCCCTGACAGGCCGGGCACTGTTCCGGCACCTGATCCAGATAGTCACAATAATGACAGATCATTCGTCGCTGGCGCTGATGATAGGTCAGGGTAATTTCACAATTCGGACAGTGGAAACTGGTACCGCAATCGGTACAGAGCAGATAGGGAGCAAAACCACGCCGATTGAGAAGCAATAATACCTGTCGGCGCTGCTCCAGAACGGCGGCAATCGCTTCAATCAAGGACTCTGCCAGCAATCCCCGGACCGGCTGGGTGCGCAGATCGACCAGCTCTACCGCCGGCATGGCGCCGGCATGAACCCGATCAGGCAGGGTTAACAGGGTGCAGTTTCCCTGCTCACAACGATAATAACTCGCCAGCGACGGTGTTGCACTGCCCAGCAGCACTGGACAGTGCTGCTGCTGGCCGCGCACAAGGGCGAGGTCGCGGGCATGGTAGCGGAACCCTTCGCCCTGCTTATAACTGGTATCGTGCTCTTCATCGACGATAATCAGGCCGGGCGCCGCCAGGGGGGCAAAAATGGCCGACCGGGCACCAATAACAATATTGGCCTGTTGGCGCCGGATGATACGCCAGGCGTCATAACGCTCTCCGGCCGACAAACCACTGTGCAGAACCGCGATTTTTTCTCCCTGCAACTCGAAACGGGCACGAAAGCGGGATACCAGTTGCGGCGTCAGTGAGATTTCAGGAACCAGTATCAGTGCCTGTTGTCCCTGCTGCAGACACTCTTCAACCGCGCGCAGGTAAAGTTCGGTTTTTCCGCTACCGGTCACTCCATGGATCAAAAACGGGTGAAACCGGCGGGCCATGATCTCCTCAGTGATCCGTTCGAGAGACTGCTGTTGAGAATCGTTGAGGCGCAAATCTTTATCGGCTGGAAGCGGCTCCGACAAAAAAGGGTCACGCAACCGCTCGGTTTCACAAAGTTCAAGGCAGCCAAGCTCAAGCAGGCGCCTTAATACCGGTGTCGGCGAAGGGAATTGGGACCGGATCCGGGTGGCGCTGGCACCTCCCTGGGCGTCAATCCAGGCCAGAATCTGCTGTTGCCGTCTACCCTGGGGAAACAGCTCCGGATTGATACGACAGTACTGTTTTTCCGTGGCGATAGGTGTTTGTTTGCCGGCCCTCATCAGGCCGCCGGGAAGAGCATTTTTAATCACCTGGCCCAGCGGGTAATGATAATAATCGGCGGCCCAACGCAGTAACCGGAGTAGTTCAGCATCAAGTATCGGTTCATCATCGAGACAGGACGTCAACTCCTTCAGACCCGTGTCATCGCCCTGATAGCGGTGCACAACCACACCGACACCGGAACGGCGCCCGAACGGAACCTGCACCCGCACGCCAACCACTGCAGCGTCAGTCAGAGTGTCAGGAACCCGATAGCTGTACAGGGTAGATAGCGGCACATTGACAGCAACATCAACCACCGGAATTTTCATGGGCACCGGGATGCCCTGCTGTTGATTGTCACTTGTGTTGGCAACACTCTTACTGTCAGTGACATCTTACTTTCCCGTAAAACCAAGAAATCCAAGCAATTGCTGCACAGAATCCATCAGCTCGCTGAATTCAGGCCCGGAGAGGCTCTGGGCGCCGTCACACAGGGCTCTGGCCGGATCGGGATGGACCTCTACCATAATACCGTCGGCACCGGCGACAAGCGCGGCCCGGGTCATCACCGGCACCAGGGAACGCTTGCCGGTGGCATGGCTGGGGTCCACTACAATCGGCAGATGACTGAGCTCTTTGATCATGGGAACCACCGACAGGTCGAGGGTGTTGCGGGTGGCGCGCTCAAAGGTACGAATACCGCGCTCACACAGAACTACATGGGTATTTCCCTCAGCGAGAATATACTCCGCCGCTGCCAGAAACTCCTCCAGCGTCGCGCTCATGCCACGTTTGAGGAGCACTGGATGCCCACTCTTGCCAACCTCCTTGAGCAGATCAAAGTTCTGCATGTTACGTGCGCCGATCTGGATCATATCAGCATGGCGCATGACCGCATCCAGCTGCTCAATCCGCATGACCTCCGTTACCACCGGCAACCCTTGTGACCGTCCGGCCTGCTCCAGCAATGCCAATCCTGCCACGCCCAACCCCTGGAATGAATGGGGACCGGTTCGTGGTTTGAAGGCACCACCGCGCAACATCTGCCCCCCGGCAACTTTCACTGCCGCAGCCGCAGCGAGCATCTGTTCTTCATTTTCGATAGAACAGGGACCGGCAATCATCACCGGGGCAAGGCCATTGCCAAAGCGCACCCCTGCTACATCGACAATAGTGGCCTGCGGGTGGAAGTCGCGCGATGCCAGCTTGTAGGGTTTACTGACGTGAATGGTTTCACGCACGCCCGGCAGGTTACGGATGGTGGCGTCGTCAACATATCCCTGATTACCGAGAACTCCGATAGCAGTTCGCAGACTGCCCGGTATCGGCTCCGCAATCAGGCCCATGGCCTTGACGGCAGCAACGACCTGGTCGATCTGTTCAGAGGTCGCGTGATGGTGCATGACAATCAGCATGATGCTGTCCTTTCATGTTCGAGGCAGGCAATCCCGCCGGGCAAGGTACAATCTGATCCGTTCCAGGGCTTGATCCAGATCCTGTTGCGGACGGGTGTAGGAAAAACGCAGGTAGCCCTCCGCTCCCTGACCGAAATCGACTCCGGGGGTCACAGCAACGCCGGTCTGTTCGAGAAGGTCAAGAGCCAGCCGATGCGAGTCGCCATCAATATGGCGGGCATCAGCCAACACGTAGAAGGCTCCCTGCGGTTCAAAATGGACACCAAAACCCAGTTGGCGCAACCCTTCAATCATTTTCAAGCGCCGCTGATTATAGGTTGTCCGCATCTGTTCAACCTCTGCCCGGCAGTTACGCAAAGCGACAATTCCGGCCCGCTGGACAAAATGATTGGCACAAATCAGGAAATTCTGGTGAAGGATCTGCAGTCGCCGCATGATGTTCAGCGGTGCAATAAGAAAGCCCAGCCGCCAGCCGGTCATAGCATAGGCTTTGGAAAAGCCGCCGAGGACAAAAGCATTCTGCGTATGCTGGAGAATGCTCTGTTCTTCTCCGGCATAGGTCAGTCCGTGGTAGATTTCGTCAGAGATAATCGGGATCGGCAGCTCTGCCAGGGCCGCCAGATCCTGCGGAGACAGAATTGAACCGGACGGATTCGAAGGAGAGTTGATGAGCAGAGCACGGCTGCGTTGCGTCAGCAAGCTTCTGACCTCTTCGACTCGGGGCTGAAACCCGTCGCCAGCAGACGTCCGGACAAGCATTGGAATGCCGCCGGCAAACCTGACAAAACTCGGGTAACAGGCATAGCCGGGGTCACTCATGATCAGCTCGTCCCCTTCTTCGAGCAGTGCAGAAAAAAGGAGCAACATCAGCGGACTGGTACCGGATGAAACCATGACCTGTTCCGGCACAATGGTAACGCCATAGGTTTCAACATAATGTCGGCAGATCTCGGCGCGCAGCTCGAGCAGACCAAGGGAGTGGGTGTAGGAGGTCGCCTGCTCGGACAGGGCCTCCCCGGCAGCGGCAATAACAGCATCCGGCGTCGGAAAATCGGGTTCACCGAGACACAGATAAATAATATCACGCCCTTGCGCCTGTAGAATCTTGGCCCGCTCCATCAATTCCATGGCAAGAAAGGGTTCTATCTGACCGACACGCCGAGACAGGGGAATTTTCATAAAACCTCTTTTTTCAGTAACCATTGACATCTGTTTTGCGGATAGAGCTTAATCCTCACCTGCCCCGAATGCAACTATTTTGCCGGCAGACAAAAATGGAAATCACGTTGCATTGCTGACGTACTGAAGGTAGAGTTAAGCCCACGTTAAGTTCAGGAAAACAACCGATGAAACATACTTCAACAGTCTTAGCCGCTCTGCTGCTGGTCAGCTTCAGTCTGTCGCTATTCGCCAGCGCTGCTGCTCCACCGGCACCAGATGATTCCGCAAACCAGCTTATTGAATCACTGGGCTGCCGTGGTTGCCATCAGGTTCAGGGCTACGGAGGAACGCTGGCGCCCGATCTGACGGACGTCGGCAGCCGCTTGACCACCGATGAGATTGCTTCAGTTCTGTCGACACATCCAGGCTCCGGCGATCCTCCAACCATGCCATCCTATGCTACCCTGACCACCGATGAGATTGATAAACTCAGCATTTACCTCTACAAGCTGCGCTAACAAGAAGAAACCATGTCTCAACGAATGACTCTTATTAATTCACCTGTATTTGTTTCTGAAGCCGCATTAAAAAAAGCCGGAGACTGCTCAGCCCTGTTTCCTCAGCAGCGCCCCCTCGAGCTGGAAATCGGCTGCGGCACCGGTGATTTTGTTGTTCAGATTGCAGCCGAAAGGCCTGAGCATAACTTTCTTGCGATTGATATCTTCAATCAGGGGTGCCGGGCAACCTGTTCCCGTGTCGAGGATTCCG
>JAWLDI010000089.1:0-10289 GCA_041686715.1 Pelovirga sp. | reverse complement strand
GTTACAACAGCAGAACAGACAAACCCGGCAATACCCACCAGCACCAGAAAAATCAGCTCATCAGCAACAGATATCATCCCCTGTCCGACCTGCAGGCCGTTACTGCGGCCATGTGTTTCTCTATTGGGATCCAGAGCATTTTCAAAAAGTTGCGGCAGCTGCCGGTCAATCATGAAATACCAGTACACTGTAACTCATAGAATATCGCAAAAATTGCTCAGGATTTTGGCGCGTCAAAAGAGCAAGATGCGGTAGCTTATGGGTTACAGGTACCAGGCCAAGGGGCGCAATAGATTGTGCCCCTACAACTGACTGGGGACTTCGGTTACACTGCGGGCATAGCTATTTTTCAACGGTCCGGGCGCCCCCCCCCCGCCGCGCTGATTTTTTTGGCGATAAACCTTTAAAAAGGCAATATTTGATGAGTTTTCCCTTTTCCTACAACGAGCCGCTGTTCCGCCCGCCATCAGAAGCACGTTCCCTGATTTTTCAGGTGACCATCGGCTGCTCCCAGAACAGCTGCGGATTCTGCGGCATGTACAAGATGAAGCAATTTTCCTGCCGCCCCCTGAATGAGATGATCGCTGAAATCGAGAGCATTCCGGCAGTCTATCGCCCGCAGATCCAGCGCGTGTTCCTGGGCGACGGGGACGGCCTGGTCTACCCCCAGGACAGGCTGCTGGCGGTGCTGGATTACCTGGCGCAAACCTTCCCCAACCTGGCGCGCGTCAGTGCCTACGCTTCACCCAACAGCCTGACAACCAAAAGCGTCGACGAGCTGGCTGAGTTGCGACGGCGCAAACTGCGGATTCTCTACTTCGGTCTTGAAAGCGGTGACCCTGACACCCTCCTGCTGGCGGATAAGGGTTTCACCCCGGATGAGATGCTGACCTTGTGTCAGAAGGCTTTGGCCGCCAATCTCAAACTGTCAGTCACGGCGATTCTCGGCCTCGCCGGACGCAGGCGCAGTGCTGAACACGCGCAGGCAACGGCTGCCTGGATCAATGCCTTATCGCCGGAGTATTTTTCCCTGCTGACCATGTTCCGCCGCCACAACGATGCCTATTTCACCAGGATTAACCCCTTAAGTCACGGTGAAGTGCTCGAAGAATCACTGGTTGTTGTTCGCGAGCTGAATCCGCAAGGAACGATTCTGCGCTCCAACCATGTCTCCAACAGTCTGAATCTGGCCGGACGCTACCCCCGTGATCGTGAGGCAATCATCGCCCAGGCCGAAGCGGCACTGCAGCAGGCACGCCGGCAGCCACACTGGTTTAATGAAGTGCCTGATTACGAAGAAACTGTTTTTTAAACGGCACCTGCTCCTGGTAGCACCTCAACTGCCGATAGCCGCCCGGGTCCATCCACCGTGAACCAGCCGCCGGTCGTTTCCAGCACAACGAAAAGCAAACTGACACCTCACATCGTCACCACTGGCAGACTCCCCCAGCGTGTCGTATACGCCGGCGAACGTAACTCCTGTTTCATAAACCAGTCTTTTTTCGGTCGCTGCCCGCCAAACCAGACCTTGCCGGTACGCTGGTTGATCTGATCGATGGTTCGCATCAACCGATCACTGGTGTCCGTAGCTACCGGTGGTTCAAACAGCAGCGACTGTTGCTGTTCTTCCGGCGAAAAATCTCCGAGCATTACACCGGCTTTGGCATACGGGGGCCCTTCCCTCCAGATCCGTTCAAACAGGGTGGTAGCCATGTCAACCAGTTGCCTGGTGTCGGCGGTAACTTGATAAAAGCGACCGGTGGCGGCATTGCCGTAACGGGGTGCGGTTTTATCAAAAGGGCTGGTGCGGATAAAGACGGTCATCACCTTGCATCGCTGTTTTTCTTTGCGCAGTTTTTCCGCAGCACGAGCGGCAAACTCGCAAACGGCCTGACGTAAGCGGAGCTGATCAGTGATCTTTTCACCAAAGGAACGGGAGCAGACGATCTGTTTTTTCGGTGGCGATATTTCGTCCAGTTCGATACAGGATGCGCCATTCAGCTCCCTGACCGTGCGTTCCATGACCACTGAATATTTCCGGCGAATGAAGCAGGTGTCCATGCGGGCCAATTGCCCGGCGGTAGTGATACCGAGGCGGGCGAGACTTTCCGTATGGCGCCGTCCGATCCCCCAGACTTCGGCAACCGGGGTGATATCGAGCAAGCGCTGTCGCCGGGTGGAATCGGCCAGATTAACAACGCCACCGGTCTGCTTGAATTTTTTGGCGGCATAATTGGCGAGCTTGGCCAGGGTTCTGGTAGGACCGATCCCGACACAGACGGGAACCCCGACCTCTTTATCGACGGTGGCTTTGATGGTGCGTCCATAGATAAGCAGATCAGCAAAACCGGACAGGTCGAGGAAAGCTTCGTCGATGGAGTAGATCTCCACATGGGGTATGAACCTCTCCATCACCCGGTTGGAGATGTTGTCATAGAGGGTGTAGTTGCTGGAGAAGACCTGGATATTATGCTGTCTGATCAGGTCCCTGGCTTTGAACAGCGGCGTCCCCATCTTGATACCGAGGGTTTTGACTTCGTGGGAACGGGCGATAATGCAGCCGTCGTTGTTGGACAGAACAACCACCGGCACCTTTTTCAGATCCGGTCGAAACAACCGCTCACAGCTGCAGTAAAAATTGTTGCAGTCGACCAGGGCGAAGTTTTTTGTCATCATGGTTTGCGCAACGCATGAATAACGGTGGTGACAACACCGAAGATTTCCAGCTCCTCCCCTGCGGGGATCACCAGCGGCAGATAATTTTTATTCATTGGCATCAGTCGCACCCTGGGTTTGAGTTCAATCTTTTTCACCGTCAGTTCGCCGCCGTATTCGGCGATGACAATATCACCATGGCGGGGTTCCAGTGACCGGTCCACCACCAGGATATCACCATCAAAAATCCCCGCATCAATCATCGATTCCCCTTGAGCGCGGACAAAGTAGGTGGCGGCAGGCCTGGTAATACACAGCTCGTTGAGATCCAGGGTTTTCTCGCAGTAATCGGACGCCGGCGAGGGAAATCCGGCCGGCACCCGGTCAAGGAACAGGGGAATGGTGAGTTTTTCCGGTGGAACCTGATCGGTCCGACCCAGCAAAATAACATTCAAGGGAAACCTCCACGGGATGAGTGAATGGGGCCAATGATAGCAGCTTCAAGTGACAGACTACGTCATCACCACCCACACCTTCAATGCGTCAGGCCTCTTTCCAGCTTTTTTGGTGCTCCCCCTTGCCACCCCGATACGATTAGGGTATTGTTCCAGACAAGGGGGCTCAAGCAGCTTCCGTTAACCCTTCGTGCCACCCCCCCTCCGGCACGAGGGGTTTTTTCATTTGCAGACAAGGAAATTGACACAACAACCCCGGCAAACCTGTGAACACCTCTCTGGCGGGGCCTGGCCTGCGGAGAGATCAACCAACGGCTTTGTATGCCAAAAGAGATATTGTCTACCGAGAAGGCCAGTTTCAAAGGCATCTTCACCGTTGTTACCGGAGTCATCCTGATCAGCTTTGATGCCCTGCTGGTAAGGCTGGCGGCAGTAGATGGCTGGAATGTTTCTTTCTGGCGGGGTCTGTTCATGGTTCTGGCGTTTCTGCTGCTGAGTCGCTTTATGACTTCATGTCAGATTCGATCCTCCGATAACCGGGTTTTGGGAATTTGGCTCGCAGCTTTCATGATGGCCGGCAGCAGCTTATGCCTGGTTCTCGCATTTACGCTTACCCGGGTCGCCAATGCCGTCGTCATTCTAAGCGCTGCACCACTTTTTGCCGCTCTGATCAGCCGGATCGTTCTCGGCGAAAGATGTTCCTGGCGGACCTGGCTGGCAATTATCATCTGTATCGTCGGGGTATTCCGGGTCATGTCCGGGTCACTGGGTGCCGGGACCCTTCTGGGCGATGGGCTCGCGGTTGTGTCAGCCCTCTGTATCGGGGCCTACTTCACTGTTTTCCGTCGTTACCCGGAGATTTCCCGGCCCGCAGCTATCATGCGTGGCGGCATGTTATTGTGCCTGTTGTCACTGCCGTTCGCCACACCACTGTCGTTGCCGCCCGCCAGTTACGGCTGGCTGATGATTGCCGGGCTGGTGCAGATGCCCGTTGCGCTGCTGCTGATCACTTCCGCCACGCGCTTTCTTCCGGCGGCGGAGGTGAGTCTCTTTCTGTTGCTGGAAACCTGTCTCGCACCGATCTGGGTCTGGCTGGTATTAGGGGAGATCCCCCCGTCATCGACCTTTAGCGGCGGGGTTCTGATCATCACCACGCTGTTTCTTCACACCCTGCTTGGTATGCACTATCGCGCAGGAAAAATCTGAGCAACTGATGTCCGGCAGGGGCGCGGTTTTTTGACTGTGAAATGCAGATAAAGTCTTCGTATTGATCACCGGCGCCGGACCTGCCGTTCGGAGTTAGGCACTTGTAACCGTCACTGCTGGTCAGTTTAATCTCTGATGATGGCAAACAACGACCTGCCTGACTGATACAGTCGCCCCGCCTGGGCACTGATCGATCCGACACCGCCGGCCTCGATGCGACGACGGTTCAGTTGGGTCTGCAGCCCCTGCTGGTAATGCCTGTCGAGGAGCATTTTGAGCTCACCAAGATTACAGGCCTGTTTATTTTCGGCAACCGCCAGAGGAATCAGTTCGTTGAAGCCAAGCAGGTCGCGATTGTGCTCGAGTGCGGCTTTAATTGCTTTTTCTTTGGGAGTGTCCGGGTGTTCCAGATCAACAGGTGGATGCCACTGCTGCACGGGAGGAAGGCGATCAACCTGGTTAAGCACACCAATGATATCGGGACGCTTGCGGGAGCGCTGGTCAGTTTCCAGATAAAAGGCATCCAGTTGCTGTTTGAAGTCGCAATCGAGGGACCGGGCGGGCTGATTAGCTTTAAGTACCCAGATAATCAGATCACTGCTGGTCACTTCTTTGAGGAGATTCTTCGTGGTTTTACTGTCACCGTCCAGACCCGGCAGATCAACCAGATGAACCATATCCATCCCCTCAATACGGCACTGATGCACGGTTGTTGCACTGGTTGAAGGCAACGGGTTGACTTCCGCGACCATGGTATCGACAAGGGCATTAACAATGGATGATTTACCTGAACCGGTCTGCCCGACAAAGCAAATCCGTAACGGGTCGAGAGGCTGGGCCATATTCCCGCGGTCCTGCGGTTGTGTCACCTGCTGAAGCTCTGCAGCTCTGAAACGACCGCTATAAAGATCAATAGCGACGGAAACAGCTTCCTGCAGCAGGGCCTGTTTCAGCTTGAGCTGGAACTCGGTACTGACCTGCGTCATCATTTTACCGATCACCTGGCTGCGTAATTCAGCCAGTACGGCGGTCAGCGGGTTGACCAGTCTGAGCATCCGGTAGCTGTTCCACACCCATTTGGCTGACCTGAAATGAGCTTTCAACTTTTCCTTGTTGTCATATCCCTGTACCAGCAGCGACAGACGGGTGTTTTCAATAAAGGGGACATGACTTTTCAGCAGCAGGCGGTAGCGACGGCTGATCTCCTCAACCATCATCAACAGTTCCGGAATAGAAAAGGCAAGCTCTTTCCGGTTCCCTTTGTCGTGGTAGTTTTCTGCAGCAGCCCTGATCAGCGCCAGGGCGTGTTCCTGAAGCTGCCCCCACTCGGCGTTTTCCTGCAGCTGTTCGGCGATTTTCCGGTTCAACCTGTCCCAGACAAGGGTGTCGTAATCACTCCAATCGGCACTAGCGGTTACCAGATCCCCTTCCGGAAGGGAGGCGGTTTCAGGTGACGATCGCCCCTGGATATAGCGCAGAGCCGTCACCAGAAGAGCACAAAAGGCCAGCAGGGCGACAAAATGCAGAATATAGCCGTAGTCAATGAGGGCGATCAAACCAAACAGTCCCAGCATCAGTAATGGCAATATCAGGGCAAGAGCGAGCAGAGGCATCACTGCCGGTGATAATCGCTGTGTCGTCTTAATGCCGGTCAATAGCGGTTTCACGACTTTTCACCTTTCGAACTTCGTTGAATGCCTGACGATACAGGCGTTTAAGTTCCTGTTCAGAGACGGCCTCTCCTTTGCTCTGGTGATAGAGATATTTGCAGGCTGCCCGGCCGATGGCATAGGTTGAACAGAAACTGACGACTACGGCGGCGGTACTGCCGACTGTCTGCCCATACACCGGGATCAGTTTGGTGAGCTGCCGAACCCCCAGCTTGGACAGATACTGGACACTGAATCCGGCACCGAGGGCCGCGACAAAATCGGCCAGGGCCTTTTTGTTCCATGAGATCCCGTATTGACCGGCCAGATGATGGAGCATTTTTGCCTGAATCATCGGCACGGTACCCAATCCGACAACCGGAAACGCATCCGTACCGCCGGATGCCGCCGCGTACCAGAGGATGTCGTTACGCAGTGGGGCAAAACGGCTTTCTTCGACAGTGGCATGTTCTTTTCTGGTGTCCAGCAATGCGACGATGGGTAAAAAATCAGCAAGAGCAGCACGCAGCTCTTCAACCCCGACAGATCTGTCACCGGCAGCCCCGAAATCCACGGCAACGGACTTGACCGATTCTTTCCAGACTGCTTCCACCTGGTGCTGATTGTGAACTATTGCCTGCCGGCGTTGCAACTCATCATCAAGCAGCAGGATGCCCGTGTGGACCAGCAGCAGATGGTTGATGGCACCTGATTTGCGAATCCCGGCCAGGGCTTTGATCACGGTACTCTGTTCAGGTTCTTCTGCTTTCATCACCACGATGAGGGCACTGGTCGCCTGCGTACAGGCAGCAATATCTTCGGCGGCATTGTAATCGGCCTCGGCCAGTCCGCGGGTGTCGAGAAACCGCAGAAGTGGTTTTTCCGGGGGAAAATCATAGTTTCGGGAGCTCCTGGTACAAGGACTGAAACCATTGCCGATTTCAACGTCCGAACGCCCCGTTATGGCCTGAATCAAAGTGGACTTACCGGCACCAGTTTTACCCAGCAGCCAGAGGGTCGGCAATTGGGCCGGGGCAGGCGCTGGCTTTCTGCCGGCAATGTTGGCGGTCGCGCTGATACGTCGGCGAAGATGTTTAAATATTTTTTCCATTTCAATCACTTTCAGAACAAAAAAACGATCGGTGTTGCTGCCACCGCTGCTACCTCATCCTGACATTATCGATAATAATATTTTGTTGATACCCCTAATCAAGGAACCTGTCAAATAACGAACGACATGATCCCATCCTGTTGTTATAATTAGTTTAGACTTCGGAAGCTGCATTGTGTCCATCCAGCGTTTCCGGATGGACACTAATTAACGGTCAAGGAGGCAGACCATGAGCCGAATTACCCTGTTGGATGGTGGTATGGGCCAGGAACTGGTACGCCGCTCGGGCGACCGGCCGACGCCCTTGTGGTCAGCACAGGTGATGGTGGATCATCCGGGCATTGTGCAGGAGGTACACAGGGATTATTTTACTGCCGGTGCCACGATTGCCACCACCAACAGCTACGCCCTGCACCATGACCGTCTGGAGGGCACCCCGCTGAAGGGGCAGCTCAAGAGGCTGATTGACATGTCTCTTGCTGAGGCTCAGGCAGCGCGCGCCGGGCATGGCGCAGGCCGAATTGCCGGCAGCATCGGGCCGCTGATTGGCAGCTATTGTCCTGATCTCCACCCGTCCCATTCCATAGCAGTGCGGCTTTATGCGGAAATTGCGAGGCAACTGGCGACCGGTTGCGACCTGCTGATCTGTGAAACCGTAGCCTCTGTCGCCCATGCCCGGGCAGTACTGGAAGGAGCCTTTTCGACGGATCTTCCTGTCTACCTGGCGCTGACCGTAGCTGACACTGATGGTACGCTTCTGCGCTCGGGGGAGCCACTGGCGGAGGTATGGGAGGTAGCGCAGGAGGTCGATGCCATCCTGATCAACTGCTCCAGCCCTGAAGTCATCCCCGCAGCGCTGAACATTCTTGCGCAGGGGGACAAACCCTTTGGCGCTTACGCCAATGCGTTTACCCGGATAACGTCGGAATTTCGGGATCCCCGGTCCACCGTCGACGCCTTGTCCGCCCGGCGGGATCTGGAGCCCAGGACCTATGCCACCCACGCAATGGGCTGGGTCGACCAGGGCGCCACCATCGTCGGTGGCTGCTGTGAAGTGGGGCCTGAACATATAAAGGAGCTGGCGCGCAGGTTAAGCGCCGCCGGGCATGATGCAGGCTGACCGCTTGCCCGATACGGTTAAAATTTCAACAGACTGTAAACCTTGCCTGCGGGCAGCTTGTCCCGGCCATGAAGAAATTCAAGTTCAGCAAGAAAAGCGCATTCAAAAAGATCGGCGCCGGCACGATCAAGTAATTGGATAACGGCAGCCATCGTTCCGCCGGTTGCCAGGAGGTCATCGGCAATAACAACCCGATCACCCTTTTTAAAAGCGTCCTCATGGATTTCTAGAACATCACTGCCATATTCCAGGTCATAGGTCACGCGATGGGTCTTGTAGGGGAGCTTTCCCGATTTACGCACCAGGGTGATTCCGGTGCCGAGTTTGTAGGCCAGGGCCGCCCCGAGAATAAAACCCCGGGCCTCAATACCAACAATCTGATCGATTTTTTCGCCAATATAACGATGGGCCAACAGATCAATCATCCGCTGATAACTTTTGGCATCAGACAGCAGCGTTGTTACATCCTTAAAGATAATTCCCTTTTTGGGAAAATCGGGAATATCACGAATAATATTCTTTAAATCGTCCATTATTGTACTCCCATACCTATTATTCCCGCTCAGTTGGAGTAAATTTCTGTTTTGCTGCCTTACGTAACGCGGTCAGACTTTTTGCTTCGATTTGTCGAATACGCTCACGGGTTACTCCGAAAACTTTTCCGATTGTATCAAGCGTCTGGGGTTCCGAGTCATCCAGCCCGAATCTCATCACCAGAATTTGTCGTTCTGTCTCGGTAAGATCATTCATCAATTCCAGAATATGCATGAAAAGATCGACATCTTCGATGGTACTGGCCGGATCTGCAAGGTTCTTGTCTTCTACGGTATCGATCAGGCTGTAATCATCATTATCACCCATCGGATGTTCAATCGAGTAGGTTTTCTTGAGTACAACCAGCATTTTATGAATCTTAGCCGGGGTGACACCCATAGCCTCAGCAAGCTCTTCCATGGAAGGATCACGCTTGAGAGTATGTATCAGTTCACGGGTAATCTTGTTCAGTTTGTTGATTTCATCAGCAATATGTACCGGCAGACGAATGGTGCGGCTCTGATTGACCAGGGCCCGCTCGATCGACTGACGTATCCACCAGGTGGCATAAGTGGAAAAACGACATCCTTTACTGACTTTGAACTTTTCTACCGCCTTGATCAAGCCCATATTCCCCTCCTCGATCAGGTCAAGAAAAGGAAGTCCGCGATTCATGTAGCGTTTGGCAATTTTAACAACCAGGCGCAGGTTAGACTCGATCATCCGCGCTCTGGCATCTTCATCGCCAGCCGCAATCTTTCCAGCCAATTCGCGCTCCTGGGCGGCGGTCAGCAACTGGCTTTTCTGAATATCCTTCAGATACAATTTTATTGCGTCAGCGGTGCTGGTATCATCTTCGGCCTGGTAGTTTTTACCGCCCCCGTCACTGTCTGTTTCATCGACAGGGTTCTCGACCTGATCGTCAACTTCCTGAAAGCCGTCCAGATCTTCGGTCTGTTCATCCACTCCTGGCGCCTGATCTCCATCGGAATTGTATTTTATGCTCATCTATAGACTCCAAATTTATGAGTTTTATTGGTGTTCTTGTACAATAATCAAGGGAGATAGCGCTGAGGGTTTACAGGCTCTTTTCCTGACCGTACTTCAAAGTGCAGGCGTGGTTCCCCCCCCGAAGGTGGTGTTCCCGACAGGGCAATTTTGTCACCACGACTGACAAACGCTCCCTGCTTGACCAGATTACGCTGGTTGAATCCGTAAACGGTAAACAATTGATTATCATGCTGTAAAATCACCAGATGTCCGTAGCCGCTCACGCCATCACCGCTGTAAATAACTCGACCGGCCTCGGCGGCATGGACAGTTGTTCCGGATTGCGCTGCAATTTCAATTCCTCTGCCTGAACCAGCCTGGGCCGCAGAACTGAACTTGCGGACGATTCGCCCCTGGAGGGGCCAGTCAAATTTCTTTTGTGGTGCTGTTGTCGAAACGGTCGGTGTCGATGTCGACGGTGGCGTTTTTTGCTTTGGTGGTTGCGGCACCGGCACAGGTGATGGTGCCGGCCGTGGTGTTGTTTTTGGCGGAGCCTCTGGCCGTGGCGG
>JAWLDI010000088.1:0-10423 GCA_041686715.1 Pelovirga sp. | reverse complement strand
TTACCAGCGGGCGCAACAGTTCTTGCGTGAAATTAATTCGAGTGTCGTGATGATCAACGCTTCTTCCCGCTTTTCCGATGGCAACCAGTTGGGGCTGGGTGCAGAAATCGGCATATCCACCACCAAACTCCATTCGTTCGGACCGATGGGACTGGAAGATCTGACCACCCGTAAATTCGTGGTACGGGGTGACGGTCAGGTGCGTTCGTAAGGAAAGATGACATGCGTATCGGTCTGCTGGGGGGAACCTTTAACCCTGTTCATCAGGGTCATCTGCATATTGCTGATGAGGTGCACAAAAGCTGCCGACTTGATCTGGTCTGGTTTATGCCTGCCTGGCAACCGCCCCACAAGGAGGTCGCGGCAAATGTTTCTTTTGCCCACCGACTGGCAATGGTTGAGTTGGCGCTGGTTGACTATCCACAGTTCCAGTCCTGTGATCTCGAGGGGCGCCGGGGCGGCACCAGTTATTCCGTTGAAACCCTCAGGCAATTACGAGACAAGTATCCCGAACACGAATTTTTTTTCATTATGGGGCTCGATTCTTTTCGAGAGATCAGTCTCTGGTATAATTACCAGCAACTGTTCGAGCTGGCGCATATTGTTGTGACCGCTCGGCCGGGTTTCTCCGGTGAAATTCGTGAATTGCTTCCGGTTGCTATCGCTGATCGGTTCTGTTATGATTCGCAATCCGGAAATCTTCGGTTTGACAAGGGTTTCTCGCTCATTGTCGTCGATCACACCTGCCATCATGCGTCATCCACCGAGATTCGGCGGCGCATTATGGACCGTCAAGATGTTGAGGGGAGTGTTCCACCGGCAGTGATCTCATATATCAATACCCACCAACTTTATGTACAAGACAGATAAGGACGACTTTTGCACGCCAGAGACATTGCCACTGCCGCCGTCGCGTTCGCTCGTGAGAAAAAAGGGGACAATCTGCTGCTGCTTGATTTGCGCGAACGTTCCAGCCTGACTGATTATCTGTTGCTGGTCTCCGGACGTTCTGATCGGCAGGTGCAGGCGATTGCCGAACATATCCATACCGAGTTCAAACACCGGCACCAGCTCTACCCCCTGTCAATCGAAGGGCTGGATCAGGGGCGCTGGGTGCTGCTGGATTACGGTGATGTGACGATTCATGTATTTCAGCAGCCGGTACGGGAATTTTATGATCTGGAAGGGCTCTGGAGCGAGGCGCCGGAAGCTGATCTGGCGCCGGAAGCGTCACGGTGAAAATACGTTTGATCTGCGTGGGTAAGCTCAATGACTGGCAGCGCCTGGCAGCGGCAGATTACAGTGAGCGGCTACGGCGTTATGTCGGTTTTGAGTGTACTGAACTCAAGGAGGAAAAAGGCGGGCGCAAGGATTCACCGGCGGTACTGCAGAAACGTGAAGGGGAGCGTATCCTGGCCAGAGTCGAGACGGGTGAACGGGTGATCGTACTCGATGAACGCGGTCGTCAGTTTGGCTCGCAGGAAATGGCTGCCATGCTCGAACAGGAGATGCTGCACAGCGGGCGTGACTGGTGCCTGATTATCGGCGGGGCTTACGGTGTTGACCAGCGACTCCGCGACCGCGCCGAACTGTGCCTGTCCCTGTCAAAAATGACATTTACGCATCAGATGGCGCGTATTTTTTTGTTGGAACAACTGTACCGTAGCGCTACCATCATCAAAGGTGAGCCCTACCACAACCCGTAACAAATGCGCTCCAACGCTTGCTGAAGTCAGGAGCTGTAGTCAGGAAATTCAGTGCACAGTAAAGATCACCTGGAAACGATAAAACAGGATTTGCTCCAGCTGCGCGAGGAAATTCTCGCGAACGCGCGTAAGTCTCACGCTGAATCGCTTTCGCTTGGCAATGATGGCGTGGCAGATATTGGTGATATGTCGGCTAATAGTTATTCTCAGGACGTACTAATGAGCCTGAGCCAGACACAGTTGAGTCGTATTCGCGATGTTGACGCCGCCCTTGAACGGCTTGCACGGGGCGTCTATGGTATCTGTGTAGCCTGTGAAGAGGAAATTGCACAGCGCCGTCTTGAGGTTCGCCCCTTTTCCCGCTACTGTGTTGACTGCAAGGAAGAATACGAAAAATTTGGTGAATAAATCGACCCTGTTGCCGATGGTAGCTGGTCCAGCCAGGAGATGGTCATGATTTTAGTCGCTTTTTTTGTGCTGCTCTTTATTCTGTTTGCTCTGGGTTTTCTCTATTTCTGGGGGATTAACCCTGGTGATATAACCGTTTATTTGACCAGCGAGACTAGCTATACCCTGCCAGGTGCTATTATGTTGATGGCGGTATTGCTCGCCGGATTGTTGCTGGGTAATCTGGTTCACATGATGAGCGCCTTTATTCTTTCTTTTAAGGGTTGGAAAAAAAGCCGCGATCTGCGCAAAGGCGAGGAAATCAGCAGCGTTTATCGCAGTGGGGTAGGGCGCCTTCTCTCAGGTGATCTGAAAAAAGCGCGGACCTTGCTGAAAAAGGCTCTGGATCGTGATCCGCGGCGGGTTGACAGCCATCTCGCACTGGCCAGTGTGGCCCTTCAGGAAGGCAACATCCAGGAGGGCATCGACCTGCTGCAAAAAGCGCGAAAACTCGATCCCAAGGGAGTTGAGGTTCTGTTCAAGCTGGCGACCACCTATGAAGAGCAGGAACAATACGCTGAAGCCATGGCCATCTACAAGGAGCTGCTGGCCGGCGATGCTGATAACCGCAAGGCAATGCGTGCCCTGCGTGATATCATGATCAGGCTCAGTCACTGGGATGATGCCCTCGCCCTGCAGAAACGGATTATCAAGGCAACCACCGCAGGCCCCAAGGTAGACCAGGAGAAACAGACGCTGCTGCAGTTGCGCTATGAAGTGGCCCGACAGGCCCTGGAGCAGGGCGAACTCGATCAGGCTATCGACGCCTGTCGTGATATCATCAAACAGGATGCCGGTTGTACCCCGGCCCGGGTTACTCTTGGTGATGCCTACCGCCAGGCCGATCGTTTTGCCGATGCCATCAAGGTCTACCAGGAAGGCTATCGCGCCCTGAAGAAGAGTATTTTTCTGGCACGCCTTGAAGATGCCCATATCAATGCCGAAGATCCTGCGGCTCTCCTCGCATTTTATCGCGCCCAGATGGAGCAGAATCCGGAAGATCTGCTTCTCAAGCTCTATCTTGGCCGTCTCTGCCTGCGTCTGGAAATGGTCGATGAGGCCATGCAGCACCTGACCGATCTCGAGGCGACCGGTATCGATTTCACTAAACTGCACCTGCTTTTAGCTGAAGGTCAGCGCCGGCGCAACCACATCGAGGAAGCGATTGTTGAATATCAGAAAGCTCTGAAAATTGACACTCACCTGTTGTTGGGTTTTGTTTGTGAAGCCTGTGGTGCCAGGTTTAATGAATGGCACAGTCGTTGCCCCCAGTGTAACAGCTGGGATGCCCTGATTCTGCCGGAACGCAAGCAGATCCAGGAGGCGCGTATGATCGACTATCCGAAAATGATTCCCCACGGGGCGAGGGAGGCGGTGTGATCTCGTCACCGGTTGCCCTGGTTATCCTCGACGGTTGGGGCCTGAATGATAGTTGCGTAGCTAACGCCGTCTGTCAGGCTCGAACACCGGTAATGGATCGTCTGCTGGAGCAGTGGCCCCATGCGCGTCTGAGCGCCTCGGGGCGTGATGTCGGTCTGCCGGACGGGCAGATGGGCAACTCCGAGGTCGGCCATCTTAATATCGGTGCCGGTCGGATCGTCTATCAGGATCTTACCCGCATCAGTCTTGCTATTGAAGACGGCAGTTTTTTTGCAAATGCGGCGCTGACGAGTATCTGCAGCCAGATAGCAAAAGCAGGCAGTAAACTGCATCTGCTCGGTTTGGTGTCGGATGGCGGTGTGCATTCCCATATCAACCATCTTGATGCCCTGGTGAAAATGGCACAGCAGGCCGGGGTGGCACAGATCTGCATTCATGCTTTTATGGATGGGCGTGATACCCCACCGACCGCCGGAAAGCAGTATCTTGCCGATCTGGACAAACGTCTGGAGCAGCTGGGTGCCGGAAGAATCTGTACCGTCAGCGGGCGGTACTGGGCCATGGATCGGGACAATCGCTGGGACCGGGTTGAGCGCGCCTACCGGGCCATGGTCGAAGGGGTCGGCAATACGGCTGAGGATGCAGCGACGGCCATGGAGCAGGCTTATGCCGCCGGCCGGACGGATGAATTCGTTGACCCCTGCATCATCGGTACGCCGCTAACTATTGATGATGGTGACGGCGTCATCTTTTTTAATTTTCGGGCGGATCGAGCCCGTGAAATGACCCGCGCTCTGACTTTTTCCGATTTTGACGGTTTCCAGCGGCACAAGGTGCCGCAACTTGATGGTTTTGTCTGTCTGACAGAATATGACGAAACCTTTAATCTGCCCGTTGCTTTTGCCACCGAAACCTACCCGGATATTCTTGCCGACGTTGTTGCCGGTGCCGGTTTCAAACAATTGCGTATTGCTGAAACAGAGAAGTATGCTCATGTCACCTTTTTCTTCAACGGTGGGGTTGAACGCGCCTGGCCTGGCGAAGAGCGGGTGCTGATCCCGTCACCGCAAGAGGTAGCGACCTATGATCAGAAACCGTCGATGAGCGCGGCGCAAGTTACGGATGAAGTCATCCGGCGGATCGAAAGCGATGCTTATCAATTGATTGTGCTTAATTTTGCCAACTGTGACATGGTCGGCCATACGGGTGTCCTGTCTGCAGCCGTGGAGGCGGTTGAAACTGTCGATACCTGCCTCGGTCGGGTGGTTGATGCCGTCGTAGCGGCCGGAGGGGCACTGTTGATTACCGCTGATCATGGTAATTGTGAGCAGATGGCAGATACTTCCGGCCATAACCACACCGCCCATACAAGTAATGCCGTGCCTTTGGTCCTGGTTGATCCGCAGCATTCACAGCAGCCGCTGCGCGACGGCATACTGGCTGACCTGGCACCAACGATCATCGAGTTGCTCGGCTTGCACCAGCCGGGTGCCATGACCGGCAGATCACTGCTGGCAAATAACAAAGAGTAACGACTGATACTCCGGGTCAGGTGACAGTGCAGGAGGGGGAATGGGTCACAGTAAGGTTGCGCAGTGGCTGACACGGTTGTTGCCACCGGTATGTGCGCTTTGTAGTGGTGCTCTTGATCCCGCCGCGCGCGTCTCTTTCTGCGATGCCTGTACGAGCACCTTTGATGCTCTACCGGCGGCGCACTGTTCGCACTGTGCTCTGCCCTTTGTTTCTGCTGCTGCTTCGTCTCATCTGTGCGGTCGCTGTATTCTTGAACCGCCAGCCTACCGCGCAGCCTATGCTGCAGCTCTTTACCAGGGACAGCTGCGCACGGCGATTCAGCGGTTCAAATTTCACCAACGGCCCAACCTTGATCGGCCCCTTGCCCGCTTGCTCGACGAGGCTCTGCCGCCTGATCTGAAGGTGGATCTTCTTGTCTCTGTGCCCTTGCATTCCGGCCGTTTGCGCCAGCGCACCTATAATCAGGCGTTATTGCTGGCGCGTGAACTGGCGCGGATCCGGCATCTGCCGACAGCTGCAGATGTACTGATCAAACGGCGGGCTACCTATCCGCAGCAGACTTTATCAGCGCGAGAACGGCGACAGAATCTGCGCGGGGCATTTTCTCTCAACACCAAGATAGAGGGGAAAACTGTCCTGCTTGTCGACGATGTCATGACGACCGGTGTGACGCTTGATTTATGCAGCAGGGTCCTGTTGGATGGAGGCGCCGCCAGCGTCACTGTAGCAGTTGTTGCGCGGGCGCCCTTGTAACCTGATGGGTGCCGGGCGGATTTAATCAGGTATCGTATTGTGATGCTAATCTTTGAGCGAATGTTATAATAACGGCGTTATGAATAACATCCTCCGATTCCGGAAGTGCTGATGAACCCAGATCTTTACCAGTTGCTTGAACATTATTGCCTGGAAGAGTTTTTTGATGTTGCTCCTGCCGGGGTTCTGCTCGTGAACGCTCGGCAGGAGATTGTTTACTGGAGTGCCGAGGCAGAGCGGATAACCGGATTTACAGCAGCTGAGGCGGTTGGCAGATCCTGTCTGGAGATGCATGCAGAACCCTGTTGCACTGAATGTATTCTGTTTGATGACAGTTATACCAAGCCGGTGTTCGGAAGAACCTGCTCTTTTGTACATAAAGACGGCCGTCGGCTCAGTTTGAGAAAAAACGTTGATCTGTTGCGCGGGGCTGACGGCAGTATTGTCGGCGGCATTGAAGCCTTTATTGATCGTACCGGTATCGAAGAGATTGAGCAGGATCGCGATGTCTTGCGTTCGGTTCTGAACGCAATGACGGACCCGATCTATATCTGTGACCGCAATTATCGTTTGCTTTTTTTCAACCGGGCTATGGACCGGCTGATCGGTAAAATGACGGATCGTCCCTGCTATGAGGTGTTGTACGGTAGTGACCAGGTCTGCCACGACTGCCCGATGGCCGCGGTGTTTGCCGGGGAACTCTGCCATCAGGAGGCTCACCTGCTCGGGACCGGGCGCACCTACGAGGTCGTTCATTCAGCTTGTCAGTTTCAGGACTACCCGCAAAGCAAGCTTGGGGTCTGCCGCGATATCACCGAACGTCTGGCAATCCGGCATCGACTGCAGCAGGTCAACCGAGAGCTTGATGCTTTCGTCTCTATGGTATCCCATGATCTGCGTTCGCCCCTCACTCCTTTGATCGGGTATGCGGACATGTTACAGCAAAGCTACCGTAGCAGTCTCGATGACCTTGGACGTGAAGCGCTAAGTGAAATTTCAGCTTCCGCTGAAAACATGAAAGAATTGCTGGAGGATCTTTTGTGTCTAGCTCGCGTCGGGCAGATACCGCCGCCCCCGGAACCAGTTATTACTTCCCGGGTGGTAGAAGATGTTCTTGCTGAACTGGTTGAATTGATTGATCAATGTCAGGCGCAGATGGATATCGGGGCTCTCCCTGATGTTCTGATTCCGGAATCCCTGCTGGCCGATCTTTATCGCAACCTGATCAGCAATGCCCTCAAGTATGGAACCGGAAGGCAAGACCCGCGCATTGAGATATTTGGTCACGTGGTCGGGGCGCGAATCGAATTGCTGGTACGCGATAACGGCGCGGGGGTGTTGGAAACGGAGCGTGAAACAATTTTCGAGCCCTTTGCCCGTGGCAATGCCGCGCCCAGTCGCCCAGGTACCGGTATCGGCCTGGCGACCGTAGCCAAAATTGTACGAGTCTGCCAGGGGCGGGTCTGGGTGGAGGAGACTCCCGGAGGAGGAGCGACCTTTGTTGTCGAATTGCCCAATCCGCAATCGTCGCCTTGACATGGGCGCAGAAAATGTCAGTGGAGCCAGTTGTGGACGGCATTTAGCTGAAAGCCTGATGCCTGTTGTCCAGCAACGACAAAGAGGCCGCTATTGCAGCAACAGCGGCCTCTTGTTTTCGCAAGTC
Organism: Pelovirga sp.; assembly: GCA_041686715.1. Lineage (GTDB taxonomy): Bacteria > Desulfobacterota > Desulfuromonadia > Desulfuromonadales > Geopsychrobacteraceae > Pelovirga. The sequence goes on along the minus strand of JAWLDI010000088.1, from coordinate 2,941 downwards.
AAGAGAGTATCAGGGCGGGTCTATTCGCGCACGTACGTATCTATGTCGGTTTCGTGAACCATTCCCATCAGGCGAGCATATTCTGATTCGATAATAGTGAAATGGTTTTCGGTTGATTTGGCATTTTCTTCGAAAATAGCACGGACGCCCTCATCTTCGATTTTAGCTGCCATGGCGCGCAGGCTTTCAGCCAGGCGTTTTTCCTTGTCCATGGCCAGTTCCATGGCCTTGCGATCGTCGAACTTCTGTAGCAGGGCTTTGTCCAGGTCAGACAGCCATTCGCTGTTTTTTTCCGGCGGCGCATCGATAAACTCATCGAAAGGGGGGAGCATGTCGCTGCAGTTGGTGCATTTATCAAAAAAATGCTTGGCGTGCTCACGCTCTTCCTTGGCCAGCAGCTCAAAGGTTGCTATCGCATCTTTGTCTTTCATCTGCTTGGCAGCGATCTGGTAAAAATTCATGGCGTTTTTTTCCGTCTTGACAGAACTGACCAAGGCGTTTTTTACTTCGGCATCATTAAGCATGGGTTTCTCCTCCTGGTGTGATGAACTGATATAATCAGTTAGTTGTCGGCTGCTATCGGAACAAAACTACGTTGAGCCAGTTCCTGGTCAATCATCATCAACCCGCGGCCATCTCCTTCGACTCTTTTCAGCTTGGCGATAATATGGTTGGCAGTTGATTCTTCTTCAATCTGCTCGGTTATGAACCACTGCAGAAAAATCTGAGCGGCATGGTTTTTTTCCTGTTGGGCGAGGTCCATCAAGGCACTGATACGGGAGGTGACAATCTGCTCATGTTCCAGCGCGACCTCGAACGCCTCCAGCGGTGAGGCAAAGTCCCGATGAGGATTGTCCATTCCCTGCAGAACGACCTGGTGCCCGGTTTCGCAGATAAAATCAAACATCTTTTCGGCATGAGACATTTCTTCCTGAAACTGGATATTCATCCAGTTGGCCATACCGGGCAGGTCTTGTGTTTCAAAAAAAGCCTGCATCGATTTATAGATGAAGGCGGAGTGGTATTCAAACTGGATCTGATCATTAATGGCTTCAACTAGCTTGTTACTGAGCATTGATTGGTCTCCTTGTTATGGTTAGTAGTGAGTGCAATCCTCAGTATATACGAAGTTGCCATGTTCCTGCAAAGTGCAGGTCGCTACAATAACAGATTCCTGAAAAGGATATCACTAAAAAACTGATTTCTCGCATCACTTTGTGTCGGCGATATGCACGGTTGTCAGGGCTTATGGCGATCGGGTATCCTGCATGATCAGTTTTTCTTGCGTCGGGACAGAACCATGAAGATTGCTACCGCTGAATTTATCAAGAGTGCGACCAGACCGGCACATTATCCGGACCCTTTGTATCCTGAAATTGCTTTTGCCGGCCGCAGTAATGTCGGCAAGAGCACCCTCATCAATGTTCTGCTCAATCGAAAAAATCTGGTCAGAACATCGTCAACTCCGGGGCGAACCCAGTTGATCAACTTTTTTAATGTCAACCAGCGTTTTGTGCTGGTTGATCTGCCCGGCTACGGTTTTGCCAGAGTGCCGGCAGCCGTCAAAAAAGCCTGGGGACCGATGGTCAAGACTTACCTGGAAACACGCCGGTGTCTGGCGGCCACCGTTGTTATCATCGATGTCCGACGCATTCCCGGAGAGGAAGATCTGCGTCTGCTCGACTGGCTGGAGCAATCCGGAGTGCCGACCATTCCGGTGATTTCCAAAATTGATAAGGTCAGCCGGTCACGGCGCCGTCAGCACATTGCCAGGATTGCTGCAGCAACGGGTCTGTCAGCCGATGATTTCAGCCTTTTTTCGGCGCTGAGACGGGAGGGAATTGCCGATATCATGGAGCGCATCGAGATGGCCCTGGAGGGGCGGGAACATGGTGGATCAGCGTTACCGGAGGTTCCATGAGCGGGCGGACCCGGGTCCATCTGTTGCGGCATGGTCAGGTCGAAGGATTTGAGGAAAAACGCTATAACGGCCAGGCGGATACTCCCCTGACCACCCTTGGCCGGCGTCAATCTGCCGGATTCGCCGGACGCTTTCAGTACCGGCGGTTGGCCGGGATCTATTCAAGCGATCTGTATCGCTGTCGCTTTGCTGCTGATCAGATCGCCCTGTTTCAGCAGGTGCGGCCGATCTATCTGCCGTCCTTGAGGGAGTTGTGCGCCGGTGCCTGGGAAGGCATTCCGTGGACGGCGTTGCAGCGTGATGACCCCGTCCGGTGGCAGGCGCGTCTGGAGGATATTGTGCAGATGGCGCCGCCCGGTGGTGAAAGCTTCGATGACCTGGCGCGGCGGGTCCGCCCTGTTCTTGCGCAGATAATTTCCTCACATCGTGGCGATGAAATTGTTATAGTATCTCACGGTGGTGTCAACCGGCTGATTCTGCTGGATGCCCTCGGGACGCCTCTGGAGCATCTGTTTCGTCTCGAGCAGGATTACGCCTGCCACAATATTATTGATTATCATCCTGACGGCAGTACGAGCGTATCTTTGCTTAATGGCAGGTAATCTCTGAAAAACAATCAGCACTTAGCACTTATGTCTGCGCGCGCACAGCGTTGCCAAGCAAGGGAGGTCAGCCCATGAAGTCGATCTATGTCATTGGTGCCGGTATGGCCGGTCAGGAAGGGTTTACCGCCCAGGCATTGGGTCTGATTGCTGCCAGCGATATTCTTTTTGGAGCCCCCCGGCTGCTTGATCTGTTCCCCGATTATCAGAAGGAAAAACAGCAGATTGACGATCAGTCGATGGGCCTGATGATTGAACGTCTGCGGCATTTTGATGGAAACGCGGTGGTCCTGGCTTCCGGCGACCCCCTTTTTTTCGGCATCGGTCGTTTTCTGCTGCGCAATCTGTCCGAGGCGTTGATAGACTTTCTGCCGAACGTTACCTCGGTTCAGTATGCTTTTGCCAAAATTCGTGAACC